>SVFB01000010.1 GCA_015057085.1 Lachnospiraceae bacterium | reverse complement strand
TTAAATTCTTCTCGAGTTTTTCAAATCTTTCAAGGTTATTCACTGTTCAGTTATCAAGGTTCTGCGTTTTTGTTGTCTCACGCGACAACTTTGATAGGATATCATAGTTAATCGTTTCTGTCAACAACTTTTTTAGAAAAAACAAAAAACAATTTCATGTTTCAAAATAGAACGCAGAAGGAGGGATTTGAACCCTCGCGCCGGTTTCCCGACCTATACCCTTAGCAGGGGCACCTCTTCGGCCACTTGAGTACTTCTGCATATACTAGAAAATACTTCTTGTCGAATTCTATTTCCTATGAAATTGTCTCACTTTCGTGACGCATATTGTATTTTACTAAAATTATATTTGTTTGTCAACGAAAAATCCCAGAAAAATTAAGAAGTGTGGCAATCACCACACTTCCTATCTTTTCATCATTTAATCTCAGTCGGGGTTACAATCTCCGACTGAGATAAACGCTCCGCGAGGATGCGCAGAGATTTGCATATGAAATATGTCAGCTACGCTGACGCAAATCTCGCGCCAAGTCTCGCGAGCGAGACTTGAATCAATAATTATTTAACCGTTTTTTGCTACGTTTATTCTGTTCGATACTTCGCGATTGCTGTTTCATACAGATTATTTCCTTCACGATCTACAACAACAATTGCCGGAAAGTTCTCTACTGTAATTTTTCGAATTGCTTCCGCTCCTAAATCATCATAGCAAATGACTTCTGATGCAGTTATGCATTTAGAAAGCAGTGCTCCCGCTCCGCCAACTGCCGCAAAATATACAGCTTTATTCCTTATGATGGCATCAATGACTTCTTTTGTACGCTTTCCTTTTCCTATCATCGCCTTTTCGCCTAAATCAAGCAGACGAGGTGCATACTTGTCCATTCGCGATGCTGTGGTCGGTCCTGCCGATCCGATTGGTCTTCCCTCTCGCGCCGGTGATGGTCCCATATAATAGATGGTAGCATCTTTGATATCGATTGGTAGTTCCTTTCCACTATCTAGTGCTTCCATCATTCTTTTATGTGCTGCATCTCTTGCTACATAAATGGATCCGGTGATATATACCATATCTCCGGAATGCAAATCTTTTGTTGTTTCTTCCGTAATTGGTGTGTTGATATACTTATCCATTCTTAACCCTGTAATCCTCTTTGCTGACGGTCCATATCCTCAACTACGATATCATAGATTTCACCAAGGCTTCTTCCATATTCGAGAATCTTCCATGGCTCATTTGTATGAAAATGAATCTTAATCAGTTCTTCATCTCCTACTGCAAGAAGACAGTCCCCTTTAAAATGCTCAGTGATATAATCGCTGATTTCATCTTCATCTAAGTCTTCACCTTCAATTAATAATTGTGTGTCATAACGAAATTCTAGTTCTTCCATTGTTTTTCTCCTTTAAATTTCTCTTACAATATGTCTGTTTGCGTGGCAACAAATATTTATCGCTACCGGAAGTCCCGCAATATGCGTTGGATAGGTATTGATATTAACTGCAAATGCAGTGGTCGTTCCACCTAATCCTCCCGGACCGATACCTGTTTTGTTGATTCTCTCCAGCAACTCTCTCTCCATATCAGCGACATAAGGAGTTTCTGAATGCGTTCCGGCTTCTCTTGTGAGTGCTTTCTTTGCAAGAATTGCGCATTTTTCAAAGTCTCCGCCGACACCGACACCCACAACCATTGGTGGGCAAGCATTTGGACCGGCATCTTTCACAGCCTTTAGTACAGCATTCTTCACACCTTCAATTCCATCTGCCGGTTTTAGCATAAATACCTGGCTCATATTCTCGCTTCCGAATCCCTTCGGTGCAAATGTGATTTTGATATGTTCTCCCGCAACGATTGAATAGTGAATAATTGCAGGGGTATTATCTTTTGTATTCTCACGAATCAGCGGATCTTTGACAACAGATTTTCGCAAAAATCCGTCCGTGTATCCTTGTCGCACGCCTTCATTGATGGCATCTTCCAATAATCCACCTGTTACATGTACATCCTGTCCTACTTCAACAAAAAAGACTGCCATTCCCGTATCCTGACAAATCGGAATCATTTCGGTTTCAGCAATTTTTAAATTTTCTTGAAGCTGTCCGAGTATTTTTCTTCCCAACTCTGACTTTTCTGTCTGCATTGCACTGCTTAACATCTCTTTCATATCATCTGAAAGATTATGATTAATCTGGATGCACATTTCTCTTACTGTTTCTGTAATTGTGCTTGTCTGTATCTCTCTTATCATTCTTACTCCAAGTTGACTTTTGTTAAGACTCTCTCTACATAGATGGGGGCAGGTTAATCCTGCCCCCATTTATCTCAGTCGGAGTTACAATCTCCGACTGAGATAAACGCTCCGCGAGGATAGATTTATTCATTTGATTCTTTAGTTTCCTCTGATGATTCATCGCTTGATTCATCTTCCGATGGTTCTTCCTCCGGAGGCATCAGACTTTTGTCTTCCACTACAAGCGCTACACTGGCAACTTCTACATCATCTGCTAAATCAATCAGTTTGACTCCGCTTGTGATTCGACCTAAAATTGCAGTCTCATTTACACGGATTCGAATGATGATTCCGCCTGTTGTGATAAGCATCAGTTCATCTTCTTTTTGAACAGATTTCACTCCTACAAGATTTCCTGTCTTTTCGGTAATCTTATAGCATTTCACACCCTTACCACCACGGTTTTGTGTACTAAATTCCTTTACATAAGTACATTTTCCGAGTCCATTCTTTGAAACTAAAATGACTGCTTCCGCATCTTTTACCAAAGTCATTGCAATCACTTTATCTCCATCTGCAAGATTCATACCGATAACACCCATTGTTGTTCGTCCGGTGGTTCTTACATCTGTTTCCTTGAATCGGATGCACTGTCCATATTCTGTAAACAGGAGAATCTCCTGCTCATTATCCGTTACTTTTACTTCGATTAATTTATCATCATCTCGAAGATTAATTGCAGCAAGACCATTCTTACGAATATTTGCATAATCCATAAGCGGAGTCTTTTTTACGATTCCGTTTCTGGTTGCCATGAATAAATACTGGTCCTCGCCATATTCCTTAATTGGAATCATAGCCGTAATCTTTTCGCCCGGCTGAAGAGGAATGATATTGATAAGTGCTGTTCCTCTTGAGGTTCTGCTTGCTTCCGGAATCTCGTATGCCTTAATGCGATAAACACGACCTGTATTGGTAAAGAACATCAGATAATGATGAGATGTGGTCATTAACATTTCCACAATATAATCATCCTGGATTGTCTCCATTCCTTTGATTCCCTTACCTCCACGATGCTGACTCTTGAAATGTTCAGTGCTCATACGCTTAATGTAACCAACCTTTGTCATTGTGATAACAGTATTGGTCTCCGGAATCAAATCTTCCATGGATACATCATATTCATCATAACCAATCTGAGTCTTGCGATCATCGCCGTATTTGTTTGCAATTGCAAGAATCTCATCTTTGATGACACCGAGTAATTTATTCTTATCAGCAAGAATTGCTTTAAAGTATGCGATCTGTTCCTGTAAGCTCTTATATTCTGCTTCTAACTTTTCGCGCTCTAAACCTGTCAACGCACGAAGCCTCATCTCAACGATATTCTTCGCTTGAATCTCTGTTAATGCAAAACGCTCCATTAAATTTGTCTGCGCTTCAGCAGTTGTCTGGCTGGCACGAATAATCTTGATTACTTCATCGATATTATCCTGAGCAATAATCAAGCCTTCTACAATATGAGCTCTTGCCTCAGCCTTATTTAAATCGAATTGTGTTCTTCTGGTTACTACTTCTTCCTGATGAAGCAAATAACATTTCAACAATTCATAGAGATTTAAAACCTTTGGCTGTCCGTTGACAAGTGCAAGATTGATTACACCAAATGTATCCTGCAACTGTGTATGCTTATAAAGCAAATTCAATACTACTGAAGGGTTCACATCGCGACGAAGCTCGATAACCACACGAAGACCTTCGCGGTCTGATTCATCACGCAAATCTGTGATTCCATCAATCTTCTTTTCCTTGTGAAGCTCTGCAATCTTTTCAATCAATTTTGCTTTATTTACCAAATATGGAAGCTCGGTTACGACAATTCGATTCTTACCATTTTCCATCGGTTCTATATCTGTTACTGCACGGACGCGAATTTTACCACGACCGGTGCGATATGCTTCATTGATTCCGGAAGTTCCCATGATAATTCCACCGGTTGGGAAATCCGGTCCTTTTACGATTTTCATCAAATCATCGATTGTGGTTTCTTTTCCTTCCACATGATCATCGATGAGTTTTACAACTGCCTGAATCGCTTCGTTTAAGTTATGCGGTGGCATATTCGTTGCCATACCTACAGCAATACCGGTTGTTCCATTTACCAAAAGATTTGGAATACGAGAAGGAAGTACCACCGGTTCCTGCTCTGTTTCATCATAGTTTGGCATGAAATCAACAGTATCTTTATCCAAATCTTCGATCATATATCCGGAGATTTTAGAAAGTCGCGCTTCAGTATATCGCATTGCAGCTGCGCCATCTCCATCCACAGAACCAAAGTTTCCATGACCATCTACCATTGGATAGCGAAGAGACCAAGGCTGTGCCATATATACGAGAGCTCCGTAAATTGAACTATCACCATGTGGATGGTATTTACCCATTGTATCACCGACAATACGAGCACATTTTTTATGCGGTTTGTCGTAGGTATTTCCCATCTCGTTCATTGAGAATAAAATTCTTCTTTGAACCGGCTTTAAACCATCTCTTACATCAGGTAGCGCACGAGCAGCAATTACACTCATGGCATAATCGATATAAGAGGTTTCCATGGTTTTTTTCAAATCAACATGTTGAATTTGATCAAAAATCTTGTCATCCATTAATAGTTTCTCCTACTTTTCGCTTCGTATTAAGCTTGCAAATCAAGGGATGCATATTTTGCATTTTCCTCGATAAATTCTCTTCTTGGTTCTACTTTATCACCCATCAAAGTAGTGAATGTTACATCCAATTCAGAGGTATTTTCATCATCGATCAAAACACGTTTCAAAATACGCTTTTCAGGATCCATTGTAGTATCCCAAAGCTGTTCCGCATCCATTTCACCAAGTCCTTTGTATCGCTGAACTTTGTTGCTTGAATCACGGCCTATTTCATTCATAATCTTATTAAGCTCATCATCACTGTATGCATACCAGGTTCCCTTACCTTTTTCCACCTTATAAAGCGGAGGCGTAGCCAGATATACATGACCTTGCTTAATTAATTCCGGCATAAATCGATAGAGGAAGGTCAACATCAATGTTGCAATATGCGCACCATCCACATCGGCATCTGTCATGATGATAATCTTATCGTAACGAAGCTTTGAAATATCAAAGTCTTCGTGGATACCTGTTCCAAACGCAGTAATCATTGAACGGATTTCCGCATTGTCATAAATTCGATCCAATCTTGCCTTTTCGACATTTAAAATTTTACCTCTCAAAGGAAGAATTGCCTGAGTCGCACGACTTCTTGCAGTCTTTGCGGAACCTCCCGCAGAATCTCCCTCTACGATGAAGATTTCACAATTCTTTGGATCTTTGTCTGAACAATCTGCAAGTTTGCCAGGAAGTGATGCTCCATCAAGTGCTCCTTTACGTCTGGCTGTATCTCGAGCCTTACGAGCTGCTTCTCTTGCTCGCTGCGCAAGCAGCGATTTTTCACAGATATTTTTTGCAACCTGCGGATTTTGCTCAAGATAATATGTTAAATTCTCACTTACAACGGAATCAACTGCACCTCTCGCCTCGGAATTTCCAAGCTTTTGCTTGGTCTGACCTTCAAACTGAGGATCCTCAATCTTAATACTGATAATTGCAGTCAAACCTTCTCTTATATCATCACCGGTTAAAGCCGGATCGGAATCTTTTAAAATTTTATTTTCTCTTGCATACTGATTAAAGGTTTTTGTCAAAGCATTCTTAAATCCTGCAAGATGCGTTCCTCCCTCAGGAGTAATGACGTTATTTACAAATGAATATGTTGAATCATTAAATGACTCATTATGCTGGAAAGCAACTTCTACGTAAACATTATTTTTTGAGCCTTCACAATAGATGACATCCTCATACATTGCTTCTTTTCCACGATTTAAGTATTGAACGAATTCCTTAATTCCTCCATCATATTTAAAATCATGATGATGCTTCTCTTCTCTGTCATCAATTAATGTGATATGAAGACCCTTTGTCAAAAATGCAGTTTCACGCAATCTGGTCTTTAAAGTCTGATAATCATAAACAGTGGTTTCAAAAATTTCCGGATCCGGAAGAAAATGAATCTTTGATCCATGTTTTTCCGGATCACAATTTCCGATTACTTTTACTTCCTCATCCACTTTTCCGCGATGATAACTTTGTCCATAAACTTTTCCATCTTTATAAACTTCTACTGTTAACCAGGTTGAAAGAGCATTTACAACAGATGCACCTACTCCGTGAAGACCTCCGGATACTTTGTATCCTCCTCCGCCGAACTTTCCGCCGGCATGAAGTACTGTAAATACGACTTCAAGCGCAGACTTTCCGGCTTTGTGATTCATACCAACCGGAATTCCACGTCCATCATCTTCTACCGTAATTGAATTATCTGCTTCAATGGTAACTTCAATATGACTGCAGGCTCCGGCAAGCGCCTCATCAACTGCATTATCCACAATTTCATATACCAGATGGTGGAGACCTCTTTCGGATGTACTTCCTATATACATTCCCGGTCTCTTTCTTACAGCCTCAAGTCCTTCCAAAATTTGGATTTGATCCGCACCATATTCCTGATTAGGTTTCATCTCTTCGCTCATTGAAAACTTCTCCTTCAACTACTTCGAATACTTTATCTACCTGAAAACGATTTTTTACAAATTCATCCAATCCCGTACAAGTAATAATTGTTTGAATATCATGTATGGAATTTAATAAATAATTCTGTCTATCACTGTCTAGCTCCGAAAGAACATCATCCAAAAGTAAAATCGGATGATCATGAATCGTATTTTTCACAAATTCTATTTCAGACAACTTCAGTGAAAGTGCCGCTGTTCTTTGCTGTCCTTGAGAACCAAACTTTCTGATATCAATTCCGTCTACTTCAAATAACATATCATCTCTATGAGGACCCACAGATGTCGAACAAAATCGATAATCCTTTTCTCTGGCATTTGCCAATTTTGATTCAAAAGCTTCAGCCTCTGTTGACGGTTCATATTTCATCACAATATGTTCTTTCCCGCCTGTAATATTTGAATGAATATTTACAATGATTTCATTTAAATCATTGATAAACATTGCTCTTCTCTCTATTATCTTTTTCCCGTATGTAACAAGCTGCTCTTCCCATACAGGAAGTGTTTCTTTTAAATCAGGTCTGAAATTCATCTCTTTCAAAAGATGATTTCGTTGATTTAAAATCTTATTGTATTTTGCTAAATCAGATAAATAAACTTTATCCAACTGACACAACTCTGCATCTATGAATCTTCTTCTTTCCGCAGGGCCGTTTTTTATAATATTCAAATCCTCCGGTGAGAAAAACACAATATTCAATATTCCAAACAAATCTACAGCTCTTTTGATTGGCATCTTATTGATTGCCACACCCTTTGAACCGATTGATCTAAGATGAAGATCGATTTGAAAGGTTTTTGATTTTTTTTCAACCACCGTTCTAATATGTGCTTCCTCACTTCCAAAGCGAATCATCTCTTTGTCTTTACTTCCCTTATGAGATTTTGTGGTCGCACACAAATAAGCGGATTCTAATATATTTGTTTTACCTTGTGCATTTTTTCCGTAAAGGATGTTAATTCCATCATCAAAATTGATTTCCATCTCCTTATAATTCCGGAAATTGCTCAGCTTAATTGATTTAATGATCATTATTTTTCAATCTTGATGGTCTCGCCATTATAGGAAATCTCTTCTCCTCCGTAAAGTTTCTTTCCCCTCTGGGTTTCCACTTCTCCGTTTAATCGAACTTGTCCGTCCTGGATTACAAATTTCGCATCCACTCCGCTTCCTACTACTCCGGCCTTCTTTAAAGCCTGCCCAAGTTTTATAAATTCTTCGTTTTCCCTAATTGAAACTGTGATCATAATACTCCTAATTATTCTCCTTAATTTTTACAGGAAGAATTAAATAAATAAATGTATTGTTTGCATCTCTAATAAAGCAAGGTGCCATCGGATTCATCATATAAATTTCAACCTCTTCTTCATCGATGACACGCAAAGCATCAATAAAGAATTTTGGATTGAAACCAATGGTAATCGGATTACCTTCTTTTTCGATATCGATATCTTCGTTCATTGATCCAACAGCTGAATTGATACGAAGCTCAACGCTTGTATCCTTTACTTCCATGATAATTGGCTTCTTATCACCTTCTTTAACAAGAAGTGTTGAACGGTCGATACATTCAAGAAGATCTCTCTTACTGATTTTAACTTTTGTGCTGTAATCGGAGGTGATCATCTGATTCACTTTAAAATATTCACCTTCAATTAATCTTGAAACCACAACTGTATTATCAAATTCAAATACAATATGATTATCTGTCATATAAATAATCACATCTTCATCTGCGTTTCCGCTGATGATTTTGCTGATTTCATTTAATGTTTTACCAGGTACAATCACCTTTTTGCTTTCATAATTGTTTTTCATCTCGATATTTCTGATAGAAATACGATGTCCATCCAAAGAAACAACTTTTAATGTATTTCCTTCGATTTCAAACAATTCACCTGTCATAATCTTATTGTTATCATTCATTGAAACAGAAAAGATTGTTTGGCGAATAACTTCTTTTAATGTGAACTGACTTAATACAATTGAATCATTCTTTTCAATAAATGGTAAGTAAGAGAAATCATCACCAGGCTTACCAACTAAATTGAACTTTGCTTTTCCGCAGGAAATAATTGTCTTAAAGGATGCATCAGATTCAATTGTGACATCATCATCAGGAAGTTTACGAACCATTTCTGAGAAAATCTTTGCATCAAGAGCAATGATTCCACGTTCAATGATATCTCCTTCTATTTTTGTTTCAATTCCCAATTCCATATCATTGGCAATCAATTTAATTTCATCAGAAGATGCATCAATCAAAATGCATTCTAAGATTGCCATAGTGGTTCTGGTAGGAACTGCTTTTGAAACGATGTTAACACCTTTCAATAATGTTGATTTAGAACAAACAATTTTCATTTGTTGTCTCCTTCCTGCGCAAATGTATATATAATATATTTTAATCTAGTATTAATAGTATTAAGAGCTGTTTAAAAGTGTATAACCGTTGAAGCCATTGATATTACTGAATTTATCAAAAATAATAAGTATGTTGATACATGACTTATTTTAATTTGATAAATAGGGATAACTTATTTTGATAAATTTTAAAATAAATCAAATCCCCAACGAATAAACAATTTCTTCACATGCTTATAAACAGATAATCCACAGATTTTCATTGTAAAAAAGTTCAAGAAAATAATGATGTTTCGAACACTATTATAATAGGAAGAAACTAGTTCGGATTGATTTTCTTTTTGATTTTTTCAATGGTTTCTTTAAACTCTGAATCATCATCACAGTTTTTCGCAACATTCTTAACACCATGGATAATGGTTGAATGATCGCGTCCTCCCAAAAGAGAGCCAATGGCATCTAATGGTGAATCGGTCATATTCTTACAGAGGTACATTGCAATCTGTCTTGGCTTTGCAATATCTTTACTTCTGTTTTTTGATATCATCTGATCCACAGTGATATTAAAATGTTCTGCCACAACTTCGATAATCAGCTGTGGAGTAATTTCTCTTGGCTTATCCGGAGTTATGATATTTTGTAATTCATTGATTGCAACTTCCATAGTAATATCTTCATTAGAAAGATTATGATAAGCAAGTAACTTATTTAAAGCACCTTCCAATTCTCGAATATTTGATTTGATATTAGTTGCAATATATTTTAAAACTTCGTCATCGATATCAAATTTATCATTTTCGATTTTCTTTCGAAGAATGGCCATTCGTGTTTCATAATCAGGAACACCGATATCTGCCATCAATCCCCATTCAAATCTTGAACGAATTCTCTCTTCCAAAGTCTCCATTTCTTTTGGAGGTTTATCGGAGGTGATGATAATTTGTTTACCTTGGGTCTGCAGCGCATTGAAAGTATGGAAAAATTCTTCCTGCGTTGCAACCTTTCCAATAATAAACTGGATATCATCAATCATCAAAACATCTACTGTTCTGTATTTGTCTCGAAGTTTAGACATAGCAGTATTTCCATTTTTAATGGAATCAATTACTTCGTTGGTAAATTCTTCTGAAGTAACATAGATTACTTTTGAATATGGATTCTGATCTAAAATGAAATGTCCGATGGAATGCATCAAGTGGGTTTTACCAAGTCCCGGTCCTCCGTAAATATAAAGAGGATTGTATGCTTCTCCGGGTGATTCTGCTACCGCAAGTGATGCAGAATGTGCAAATCGGTTATTGCCACCTACGACAAAGGTGTCAAATGTGTAATTTGGATTTAGATTAGAATGATTAGCTGCAGATGTTGATAAGTCCTTATTCAAATTCTTTGCTGCATTTGTTGGTTTGATATTTTTGGACTGTGTCGGTGTGATAAATTCGATTTCATATTCCATACCGATTGTCTCTGCAATTGCTACTTTAATAGGAAGGTAATATTTCCTATTAATATAGTTCAGGCCAACCTGTTCATTTTTTACAAGAATGTAAAGTGTATTATCTTTTAAGTCATATATCTCAAGTGGACGAAGCCAGGTATTAAAGGAAATATCAGTGATTTCATGCTCTTCTTTAACCCTTTGCAGTATTTCATTCCACTTTTCAATTAATTGTTCCATTTAAACTCCATAATGAAATTTTAATAAATTTTTGCATAGTGCTACAGATATTATCTTACACTATTTAAAGCGTTAATTCAACTTTTTAAGGTCTAGAAAGTTATCCATGCCTATCCACATTTATTCACAATCTCATAAACAAGTTATCCACAACTTATCAACACAAGGGGGATAACTAACATTTTTTGTGGATAATTTAGTATATATTATGTGGATATGTGTTGATAAAATATATTATTGACAATTCTAGGTTTTTTGATATAATTGTATCGATGTTTTTTAACGTAGAGGAGGTGGATACCGATGAAGATGACATTCCAGCCTAAGAAAAGACAAAGATCTAAGGTTCACGGATTCCGTGCAAGAATGAAAACTGCTGGCGGACGTAAGGTTTTAGCAGCAAGAAGACTTAAAGGAAGAAACAAATTATCCGCATAATTGGATTTTATTTAGGCCACAGATAATGTGGTCTTTTCTTCTTTTATTAAACAAATGTAATGAATCGAGGAAATATGAAATTTTCAGACTCATTAAAGAAAAATGCCGATTTTAAGATGGTTTATAGCCGTGGTGTCTCTTATGCCAATCGCTATTTGGTTATGTATGTCTTGAAAAATGGCACGAGTCAAAATAGACTCGGAATTTCAGTTAGCAAAAAAGTAGGAAACAGTGTTATAAGACATCATTTGACCCGGTTGATTCGGGAAAGTTATAGATTACAAGAAGAGTTGTTCAATAGTGGTTTGGACATTGTAATCGTCGCGAGAGTAACAGCAAAAGATTGTAATTATCATCAAATTGAAGAAGCGCTGTTGCATCTTGGATCTCTTCACAAGATTTTAGTTTAAATCATTATTTTGAAGAAAAGATGGGATCATTTTGAAAAAATTATTGATTGCACTCATTTTATTTTATAGAAAATATGTATCTCCAATGAAAAGAACGCATTGTCCTTATTGTCCGACTTGTTCTACCTATGGACTTGAAGCTGTAAAAAAGCACGGTGCATTAAAGGGCGGCGCATTGGCAGCATGGAGAATTATGAGATGTAATCCCCTATCAAAGGGTGGATTTGATCCCGTTCCATAGGGAGGGTTAATCCATGGATATTTTATTGACACCTTACGCTGGTAGCATTCTTGGTCCAATTGCAAAAGCAATCGGTTGGATCATGAATCTCATTTATATGGGTATGAGTGCCATCGGAATCACCAATGTTGGTGTTTCCATCATTTTATTGACCATCGTAATTTATATCATTCTTTTTCCACTTACTTACAGACAGCAAAAGTTCTCTAAGTTATCTCAAAAGATGCAACCGGAACTTAGGGCTGTTCAGGATAAGTATAAGAATAAGAAAGATCAGGCCTCTATGCAGGCAATGAATGCCGAAACTCAGCTTGTTTATCAGAAGTATGGCATTTCTCCGATGGGAAGTTGTTTACAGTTATTGATCCAGATGCCGATTTTGTTTGCATTATATCGTGTATTCTATAATATTCCGGCATATATCACCAATATTAAGGATCAGTTCTCTGCTTTAGTAGATGGAATTACCGGTACAAGCGGTTTTCAGGATACTATGGCAACTGTTGTAACAGATTTTAAGATTTCAACTTTGACAAAGGTTGATTGGGCTGCAGAAAGCGGAAGCACTTTGACAAATCATATTGTTGATGCTCTTTATAAGCTTCCTTCTACTGCATGGGATTCAGCATCTGATAATGCATTGCTTAGCTATTTCCCTGATTTAGGTGATTCAATTAGCAATACTTATTCAAATATTAAGGGATTCAATTATTTTGTTGGTCTTAATATTTCAGATTCACCTTTGGCAATCATCAAGAATGCTTTTTCTACCGGAGTTTATTGGGTTGCAATTATTGCTTTACTTTTCCCAATTCTTTCTTATTTAACTCAGGTATTAAACATTAAGTTGACACCTCAGACAAATGCCGGTGATCAGACTGCACAGACAATGAAAACAATGAACGTTATGATGCCACTTATGTCTTTGGTATTCTGTTTTACTCTTCCTGTAGGTCTTGGTATTTACTGGATTGCAGGTGCACTTGTTCGTTCTGTTCAGCAGTATTTCTTGAACAAGCATTTTGATAAGATTGACCTTGAGTCCATCATTGAAAAGAATAAAGAGAAAGTTGCGAAGAAAAAGGAAAAGCAAGGACTTTATCAAGATCAGATTCGTCGTGCCGCAGCAATTAAGACACGTTCTATTGATGCAAAAGCAAGTATGAATGTAGATAGTGATGATGCAGCTTTGGAAAATGCCTTGAATATCAAGAGCAATGCTAAGGCCGGTAGTCTTGCTTCAAAAGCAAATATGGTTAAGAACTATAACGAGAAAAATTCTCGTAAGTAGTCATTTCGTGACGGAGGTTAGAAAAATGGAATATACACAATTTTCCGCAAAGACAGTGGAAGAAGCAATTGCTGATGCATGTGTAGCACTTTCTGCTACCACTGATGAATTAGAATATGAAGTAATTGAAAAGGGAAGCTCAGGATTTCTTGGAATCGGAAGCAAAGATGCAGTCATCAAAGCTCGCAAAAAAGATTCTGTTGATGCTGATGTTAAGCGTTTCTTATATGATGTTTTCTCTGCAATGGATATGGATGTTGAAATCAATTTAACAATTGATGAAGCTGATAAGAATATCAATGTTGAGTTAAAGGGTGATGATATGGGCGTCCTCATCGGAAAAAGAGGACAGACACTTGATTCCCTTCAGTATCTTGCAAATCTTGCAGTAAACAAGAAGCGTAGTGATCGCTATAAAGTTAAGATTGATACTGAAAATTACAGAGAGCGCAGAAAAGAAACCCTTGAAAATCTTGCAAAGAATATTTCTTACAAGGTTAAGCGTACAAAGCGTTCTGTAGAACTTGAGCCAATGAATCCTTATGAAAGAAGAATCATTCACTCTGTTCTTCAGAATGATAAGTTCGTTACAACCCACAGTGAGGGTGAAGAACCTTACAGACATGTGGTTGTTACATTAAAATAACTGTATTTTGGGAGTGTCCGATATGGACACTCCTTTTTTTTCGGTTTATAATAGTAAACGTTCCGTTTAAAATACAGACATTCATTTTTATTTAAAGGATTGATTATGAAGAAAGATACAATCTGTGCAATTGCAACTGCTTTATCACCATCGGGAATCGGTATTATCCGCATCAGCGGAGAAAATGCTTTTTCGGTTGCGGATAAAATATATCGTTCGCCAAAGGAAGGAAAGCGCCTTTCCAACTGTGATACCCATACCATTCATTATGGATATATTTATGATGGCGATGAAAGAATCGATGAAGTGATGGTTCTTTTGATGAGAGGACCTCATTCTTATACTGCCGAGGATTCAGTGGAAATTGATTGTCACGGCGGTGTGTTTGTAATGCAAAAGATTTTGGAAGCTGTGATAAAAGCCGGAGCTCGCCTGGCGGAACCGGGTGAGTTTACAAAGCGTGCTTTTTTGAACGGAAGAATTGATCTTTCTCAGGCTGAATCAGTTATGGATATTATTGATTCTCAGAATCAATTTGCTTTAAAAAGTTCTATGGATCAGTTATCCGGTCGACTTTCTGATAAAATTAATGAACTTCGTAATATCATTTTGCATGAAATGGCATTCATTGAATCAGCATTAGATGATCCTGAGCATTTTTCGTTAGAAGATTATCCGGAACAATTGGCAAATAAAATAAAGAATGTGATTGCTAATCTTGAGACTCTTTTGAGTACGGCTGACAATGGTCGTGTTTTAAAAGAAGGCATCAATACCGTCATTCTCGGAAAACCAAATGTTGGTAAATCTTCTCTTTTAAATGCATTGCTTGGTTATGAACGAGCAATTGTGACGGATATTGCTGGTACTACAAGAGATGTGCTTTCAGAGCAGATTCATTTAAATGGTTTGACTTTAAATGTTATGGATACTGCAGGAATTCGCAAAACAGATGATGTTGTTGAAAAAATCGGCGTGGATAAGGCGATGCAGGAGGCTGATGGAGCTGATTTAATTATCTATGTTGTGGATTCTTCGGATGAAATAGATTCTGATGTGAAAGAACTGTTATCTTATCTGGTTGATAAAAAAGCTATTGTGCTTTTAAATAAGTCTGATCTTTCCGGAAAAGTTACAATGGAAGAGATTAGGGAGATGACAAATCTTCCTGTGCTTTCTATTTCGGCAAAGGAAAATACCGGAATTGATGAACTGGAAAAGTTGGTTCATTCCATGTTTATGTCCGGCGATATTACTTATAATGATCAGGTTTATGTGACGAATGTTCGTCATAAAGCTTCTTTACAAGAGGCAGTGAATAGTTTAAATTTGGTATTGCGAAGCATTGAAAATCAAATGCCGGAGGATTTTTATTCTGTGGATTTGATGAATGCGTATGAAGAATTGGGAATGATCATTGGCGCTTCGGTTGGAGATGATTTAGTTGAAGAAATATTCTCGAAATTCTGTATGGGTAAATAAGAATCATGGTAGAACAAAATAATTTTAAAGAAGAATTTTATGATGTGGCAGTTGTCGGAGCAGGTCATGCTGGATGTGAAGCTGCTTTGGCTTGTGCAAGACTTGGATTAGAAACCATTATTTTCACGGTCAGTGTTGATAGTATTGCAATGATGCCTTGTAATCCTAATATCGGAGGAAGTTCGAAGGGTCACTTGGTTCGCGAAATCGATGCACTTGGCGGAGAAATGGGTAAAAATATTGATAAGACTTTTATCCAATCCAAGATGTTAAATAAATCAAAAGGTCCGGCGGTTCATTCTTTGAGAGCCCAGGCTGATAAGTCTGATTATAGTATGGCTATGCGTCAGACTCTTCAGAGTACGGATCATTTAACAATTCGTCAGGCTGAAGTTTCAGAAATTGTAACGGAAGATACCGAGGAAGGTATGAAAATCTGCGGTGTTAAAACTGTTTCAGAATTTATGTATCACACGAAGGCAGTTGTGTTATGTACAGGAACTTATCTTGGCGCAAGATGTCTCACGGGAGAGATGATTACTTATACCGGTCCAAATGGTCTTTCTGCTGCAACACATTTAACTTCTTCTTTGAAAGAACATGGAATCGAAATGTATCGATTTAAGACAGGAACGCCTGCTCGTATTGATGGCAGAAGTATTGATTATTCAAAAATGGAAGAGCAGTTTGGCGATGAACGTGTGGTTCCTTTTTCATTTACAACAGATCCGGAATCTGTTCAAAAAGAGCAGGTTTCTTGCTGGTTGACATATACAAATGAGAAAACACATGAGATTATTCGCAATAATCTGGATCGCTCGCCGATTTATGCCGGTATCATTGAAGGTACCGGACCGCGCTATTGTCCTTCGATTGAGGATAAAGTTGTGAAATTTGCGGATCGAGATCGTCATCAGATTTTTATTGAGCCTGAAGGAATTCATACAAATGAAATGTATGTTGGCGGTATGTCTTCTTCTTTGCCTGAAGATGTGCAGCATGAAATGTATCGCACCCTTCCCGGACTTGAGCATTGTGTGATTGTCAGAAATGCTTATGCTATTGAATATGATTGTATTAATCCGATGCAGCTTAAGCCTTCATTGGAATTTAAAAAGATTTCAGGATTGTTCGCCGGCGGACAGTTCAACGGAAGTTCCGGTTATGAGGAGGCTGCTTGCCAAGGTCTCGTGGCCGGTATTAATGCGGCAATGAAACTTAAGGGCAGAGAACCGCTTGTGATGGATCGTTCTGAAAGCTATATTGGAGTTTTGATTGATGATCTGGTAACAAAAGGAACCAGAGAGCCTTATCGAATGATGACTTCGAGAGCAGAGTATCGTTTACTTCTTCGTCAGGATAATGCAGATCTTCGTTTGACCAAGAAAGGATACGAAGTTGGTTTGATTCCACAGGATCGCTATGACTGGGTTTGCAAGAAAGAAAAGATGATTGCTGCTGAGGTTGAACGCGTGAAAGAGGTGAAGGTTGGAGCCAGAGAATCTGTTTCTAAAGTATTGCAAAAGTATGGAAGCATTCCTCTTAATACAGGTGCTTCTCTTGCTGATTTAATTCGTCGCCCGGAATTGGATTATGATAAATTAGCAGAATTAGATCCGGACAGACCTGAACTTCCTTTTGAAGTGCGAGAGCAGGTAAATATTTTTATTAAATATGATGGCTATATTTCTCGTCAGATGAAACAGGTTGAGCAATTTAAGAAGCTTGAAAAGAAAAAGCTTCCTGTTCCTTTTGATTATGATAATGTATCAAATCTTCGTACAGAGGCAAGACAAAAATTAAATGAATTACAGCCTGAGTCCATTGGTCAGGCTTCCCGTATTTCCGGGGTAAGTCCTGCTGATGTTTCTGTCCTTTTGATTTATTTGGAGACATATTATCATAATCAAAATGCTTAAGTCTTGATTGATGAACAGAAAGTGAATTTTATGAATTATAATGTTGAATACTTTTTAAAAGCATCTTCTGATTTGGGAATATGCTTAGATGATTTGCAGGTGCAATCATTTTTAAAATTTTATGAGATGCTGGTTGAAAAAAACAAAGTCATGAATTTGACTGCGATTACGGAATTTGATGAAGTAATCGAAAAACATTTTCTTGATAGCATTTCCCTTTGTCGTGTTTTTGATGTTCATTCTCATCAAAAGGTTTTGGATTTAGGAACAGGAGCCGGATTTCCCGGAATTCCTTTGAAAATTGCATTTCCTGAGTTGGATATTACTTTGGTAGATTCTTTGAATAAACGTGTTGGCTTTTTAAATGAAGTCATTTCCGAATTATCATTGAAGAATATTCAAGCGATTCATAGCAGAGCTGAGGACTTAGGTCGGAATCCTAAACATCGTGAGCAATATGATTTATGTGTTTCTCGTGCTGTTGCGAATCTTTCTTCTCTCAGTGAATATTGCCTTCCTTTTGTAAAAGTGAATGGTCAATTTATTTCTTACAAAGGTGGAGATTGCGAAGAAGAGGTGAATGCATCTAAAAATGCGATTTCGAAATTAGGTGGAAAGATTTCTAAGGTGGATCATTTTATTATGGGAGAAAATTCCAGAAGTTTTGTTGTGATTCAAAAAGTTTTATCAACAAAAAAGATTTATCCTAGAAAGGCCGGTACACCTACGAAAGATCCTTTATAATATGATTATAAAAGTCCGCTTTTATCTTGATTGATAAAGCGGACTTTTTTGTATAATAGGAAATTCCTTCGAATTTCCTATTATACAAAAGCACTCCGTGCAGGATGCGACTGGTGCGCAGATGAATATGCAAGCTAATGCTTGCGCGCATCAGCGCGCAAAGAGTTGCTGTGCAACTCTTTGTTCTAATTAAATTTCTTCTTTTAAGAAATCTTGGATGATTCTCAATGTCTTCTCTGGAATTTCCAATTGCGGATAATTTTTTGCCCCTGAAATCATAGTAACATCAAATTTGCGATTTAGCTTTTCGTATTCAGCCAAATACTCTCGATTCATTGGCAGCTGTCTACTTCCGATGATACAAATTGGTTTCTTGATTTTCTTCAAGGCATGTTTGATATTTACATTCATATAATTTCCAAATATGCTTGAAAGTAAATATTTTCCTCTGCTGTTTTTTAAATGCGAGGCTTCATAGAAAGTATCCTTTAATTCTGGAGTTACATGTTCGATTTTTGAAAAATAAAATTCCTTACAAATTGTATCCAGATGAAGAGGACTGCTTAATATGTTGTAAAGGAAAGTTCCGATGATTGGAAGATCAATCAGTCCTTTTCTAAATCTCGAAATTTTATCCGGTGTAATTTCTAATTGTGCAATTGGTGTCGGATTAATGCAAATGATATGTTCAAATAAGTTTTCGTCCAACACACTTGCAGTCATAATAAAGGATGATGCTAAATTGCTAGCAATCACATCCGTCTTTTCTTTGATAACTTTTGTGACAAAAGCAGTAATCATCTGTGCGTACAAATAATTATTATATTCCAATCCAGGTTTGTCAGAACGACCACAACCTAAAAGATCAATTGTGTAGACAGTATGATTCTTTGCTAATGTATTTGTGATTTTGTACCATTCTGCTGCAGAACCTGTTGGATCCACATCATGAACCAGGAGAATTGGTTTTCCATTTCCGCGTTTGGTGTAGAAAATTCTTCCCTGTGTCCATTCAAAATAGTCACCATGATTATCCGGAAGTCGATTGTTTTGTGTAGCAGCTTTTGCTATGAAGCGGTTGTAGAGATGCATTGCTGCAAGTGATCCGGATATGACAACCGCTGCCGCTTTCCACTTATTTTTTCCCATAAGAACCTCCTTATGAGTTGATCATAAATAAATCTGTTTTTAGGTTACTTTTATTATATCATTTTGCAATATATACTCAATTAATTTTTGTTTTTTGTCTTTTCAATATTTAAAAATTATTGTATACTGTGATAGTACTTTAGTAGTATCATACCCAAACATTCGTTCGGTGAAAATATAATGGTTAAAGAATATTTAGAAAAGACGAAAGAGCAGTTTCATGAGGATCGAATTATCCTCTTAAAAAAGAAGACTGACTTTCAAAATAAATTAAAAGAAAATATACAGATGATTCAGTTGCTTCAAGAATCGGAGGATCCAAATCTTGAAGCTTTCACACCTAGAGAAGTGAATCTTTTTAATAAAGAGAAGATTCAAGAGTTAGCAGAAGAACAGAAAGAGATTTCAAGACAACTGAAAATCGTTGATAGTGAACTTGCAAAAATTGATCGTAAGGTTGATGAAATCAATAGCGTAATTAAAGTCTCCAGGGAAGATATTCTTCCTTTATTGGAAGATGAAGATGAAGAGGAACTTTCACCTAAATTTCGTTTGGCTCTTTTAGAAACTCAGGAAAATGAAAGACAAAGAATTGCAAGAGATCTTCATGATTCTACAGTCCAGAATCTTACTTCACTTGTACATAAATCTGAATTATGTATGAAGCTGATGGATGTAGATGTGATTCGCTGTCGATTAGAATTATCTGCTTTGTCGAAGACACTTCGTGCGATTATTGATGATACTCGTAAGATGATTTATGATCTTCGCCCGATGTCTTTTGATGATATTGGATTTGATGTGACAGTGGAACGCTTCTTGGATAAGTACCGTCTTCAAACACCTCTTCATATCACATATGAAGTTGAGGGTGAACCATTCAAATTAAATAGCGTTGTTTCGCTTACACTTCTTCGTATTATTCAAGAAGGCTGTAATAATGCAATTAAACATGCTGAAGCAGATAACCTCGCAGTCAATATGACTTATGGTGAGCATGAACTTTGTTTGGTAATTGAGGATGATGGAAAAGGATTTGATCTGGGCCAAGTGCCTGAATCACCTCGTCAGGATAATTCCGGATTTGGAATGTCAATGATGAGAGAAAGAGTCTATCTGTTATCAGGTACAATTGATGTAGATTCATCTATTGGAAATGGCTGTAAAATATCGGTAACCATACCGGTCAATAAGGAGGAGGGTAAGTAAATGGCCGCACTTAAGATTATGATCACCGATGATCATTCTATGATTCGTGAAGGATTAAAAAATTTATTAGAACTTGATGGAGACATTAAGGTTATCGCAGAAGCAGAAAACGGACAGGAATGTCTTGATCGTTTGGCCACTGTTAGACCTGATGTTTTATTACTTGATATTAATATGCCGGTGATGAATGGACTTGAAGTTCTCGCTGCATTAAAGGAAAGAAGAATTCGAGTTAAAGTATTGGTATTAACTGTTCATAACGAAGTTGAATATTTAATGAAAGCAGTTGATATTGGAGTTGATGGATATGTCCTTAAAGATTCTGAATCTGCAGAATTAAAGAAAGCAATTTTTGCTGTTGCTTCCGGACAGAATTATATCCAGCCAAGTTTGATTCCTGCATTGAATTCTAAGATGATTGAGAAGAATGATGATGAAGCAAGAATCGATGAATTAACCAGAAGAGAAATCGAAGTATTAAAGCTCCTTTCTGTTGGAATGTATAATAAAGAAATTGCTGAAAAACTTGATATCTCAGAGAGAACTGTTAAAAACCATGTTTCTAATATCTTTAAAAAGTTAGAAGTTACGGATCGTACACAGGCTGCAGTTTTTGCAATTAGAAATAATTTAGTAAAGATTTGATAGAATGACAGATTGAGACCTCGCTCGTTAGAGCGGGGTCTTTCTATATCTTGTGTTATTTTGTGTTAGAAATGCTATGTTATATACCATATAATGTTTCACGTGAAACATTTTTATCTCAGTCGGATAAGACCCCTTCCTCTAAGCAAAGCGAAGTTAGGAATTTAACAAACTGGTCTCAGTCGGGACTATAATCTCCGACTGAGATAAGAGCTCCGCTTATTATCGATATTGCTTAGTTCTGATCTATAGGGATTATTGGATCGTCTCATTTGTGTTAGTTCTTTTTAGCTTTGTTTCTGCAGCCCTTTAGGCAATTATATGTTCACATGAATTATGTGAAATAAGCTTCTGCCTAACAAACTTTATGAGTAATTAGCTATATGTGAAATCAGAGAATGCTTTTATATCCTGGATTATGATCATTTGTTGTATTTGCAATTAATAAGAACAATAGATGAGCCGGCTGCATTGGCTTCTATTTAACTTGTTTGATACGCTATATATTTCTTATGATATTTATGATTTGTAGATGAAGTTCTATCATATATTCTGATACCTTGGTATTTCCCTTCATTTAATTTTTATAATTGTATATTGTGTTGCTAATGGTTATGGCTGAAAGTATTTATCAAATGATTCGTTTATGCTTATATACTTTGCTGTTTTCTTAGATTATCTTTAGAATTTCTTTGATTTATATTAGATAATCAGTTAGATCCATAACTTAGTATTCTTATAATTTTTGGATTTTCTCTTTGTAATTGATTGTTGTATTTGTTTTATATTTTTTTCTACGAGATGTTACTTATTACTGAATTTATATAGATGTAGAAATAAGGTTTAACTCAGTCGGAGAAATCCCATACCTCTAAGCGTTAGCGTATGTGGGGGTATGATAAACTATACTCAGTCTGGGTATAAGCTCCGACTGAGTTAAACGCTCCGCGAGGATGCGCACAGATTTATACAGCTTTTGATTTGGAATGAGATTATCACATTTCAAATATATGATTTACTAATGATTAGATTGTAGCAAGTAAGCATATTTGTGTTAAGAGATTTGTATTGATGTGGGATTCATTTATGTTTGTATTTAATTCACTTTTATGTTGGAATCAGGTGTTGTACCAAATCTAGTGATACATTTATATGTATAGTTTTATTATGATTTCCTTTGATATATTAGAGAGAATGTATTGGAAGGAATGTATTGAAGTGTATGTATTCGATTGCATGTACTCGAGTGTATATTTCGATAATATATATTGGGTTAATTCTTACGTTAATGTTCTTAATCCTCACACAATAATTGAATTCTATCTTTCCCATATCATAAGTTTTTATCTATAAATTTTGATTGTGGAGAGTATAGCAGTATGAGATTGATCATTCATTTTGAAGTTCCTTTCTTTGTTTGTAATTGTTTTAATTTAGATTACGAGTTTTTTTAGTATTAATCTCAATCAAACACCTGAATTTATCATACATAACTAAATGTTTCATGTGAAACATTTTTAAAAAATAAAATTTTTTCTTAAAATTCCACAAGATTTAGTTTTATGATATTTAAGCCGATACTACATTTTGAAAAAATCACAAAAATGTTTCACGTGAAACATTTTCGGTAGTAGATTTGAAAATTGATAAGTGATATAATGGGAAAGCATGAAAAAAGAGGAAAAATAATATAAAAAAGAGGTTTTTTTATGGGAAGAATAATCGCTATTGCGAACCAAAAAGGTGGAGTAGGAAAGACCACCACATCCATTAATTTATCTGCATGTTTAGCAGAGAAAGGAAAGAAAGTTTTAGCAATCGATCTCGATCCGCAGGGCAACATGACCAGTGGACTTGGTGTTGATAAGAACGAAGTTGAGAATACCGTTTACGAATTGATGCTGGACGAAGATATGTCAATCAACGAAGCTGCAATTGATACAGTTGTTGATAAGGTTAAGCTAGTTGCTTCTAATGTAGATTTGGCTGCTGCCGAAATTGAATTGATTGGTAGAAATGATAAGGAGTATATTCTTCAAAAGAAGGTAGATTATATTAAAGATGATTATGATTTTATCATTATCGACTGTCCGCCTTCACTGAATATGTTGACAGTAAATGCAATGACAACTGCTGATTCTATTCTTGTTCCGATTCAGTGCGAGTATTATGCATTGGAAGGATTGAGCCAGTTGATGCACACAATCAATTTGGTTCAGGAGCGTTTGAACTCACGTCTTCAGATGGAGGGTGTAGTATTCACAATGTATGATGTGAGAACAAATCTTTCTAACCAGGTTGTGGAGACTGTAAAGGAAAACCTGGATACTAAGATTTATGAAACTATGATTCCTAGAAATATTCGACTTGCAGAAGCACCGTCATATGGAATCCCAATCAATATGTATGATTCAAAATCTGCAGGTGCAGAGAGTTATAGAAAGTTGGCACAAGAAATTATCAATAGAAAAGGGGTATAACTTATGGCAGCACAGAGGAAAGGATTGGGAAAGGGTTTAGATAGTATCATTCCTAAGACATCAGAAAAGAGTACTGCTTCCAAGGCACAGAAAAATGAGAATGCTGTAGAAGATGCAGTGTATATGGATATCAATAAAGTTGAGCCAAATCGTGAGCAGCCGAGAAAGAAGTTCGAGGAAGATGCTTTATTGGAGTTGGCTGAGTCCGTGAAAAAGCATGGTGTACTTCAGCCGTTGCTTGTTCAAAAGCGAGATGACTATTATGAAATCATTGCCGGTGAGCGTAGATGGCGTGCATCTAAGATGGCTGGATTAAAGAAAGTTCCGGTTATCATTAAAAACTTATCTGAGCAGGAAATCATGGAAATCTCTTTGATTGAAAATATCCAAAGAGAAGATTTGAATCCAATTGAAGAAGCACAGGCATACAGACGCTTAATTGATGAATTTAAATTAAAGCAGGATGATGTGGCAGATCGTGTTTCAAAGAGCCGTACTGCAGTAACAAATGCAATGCGTCTTTTGAAATTAAATGACAAGGTTCAGCAGATGGTAATTGATGAAATGCTTTCCACCGGACATGCGCGTGCGCTTCTTGGAATAGAAGATCAAGAAAAACAGTACTTAATCGCGCAGAAAGTATTTGATGAGAAGATGACAGTTCGTGAGACAGAGAAACTGGTAAAGAATCTACAGAATGAAAAGAAGCCATCTTCAAGCGAGAAAAAGAAACTGAGCCCACAATTAGAGGCTGTTTACAGAGATTTGGAAGAACAGTTAAAAACTATTCTTGACACAAAGGTTGCTATCTCAGCAAAGGATGAGAAGACAGGGAAACTTGAAATTGAGTACTTCAGTGCTGAAGAATTGGATCGGATCATAGATTTGATTAGAACTGTCAGAAAATAGGCACAATATACTATTTAAAAATCCATAGAAATTTAAGACAATATATATAGGAGACTTTTAGTACAATGATATCGAAATATTTAGGGTTTGATTCAGATTATATTATTATTGGACTGGTGGTGCTTGTTGTAGCATTATTAGCTCTCTGGATTATCAACATTGTTCAAATTAAATCTCTTAAGAAAAATTATAAAGTATTTATGACAGGCAAGGATGCTAAATCCTTGGAGGATACTTTGATCAAGAGACTTGACGAGGTGGAGCATCTCCTCAAGGCCAATGCAGAAAATGAGAAGAATATCAAAAAGATCTTTAAGAACATGAAATTCACGTATCAAAAGGTTGGATTGGTAAAGTATGATGCATTTCATGAGATGGGCGGTAAGCTCAGCTTCTCTTTGGCACTTCTTAATGAAACAAACAATGGATTTGTTTTGAATGCAGTGCATAGCAGAGAAGGTTGCTATACTTACATCAAGGAAATCATCGATGGAAATTCTGTTTTGGTATTGGCAGAGGAAGAGCAGGAAGCTTTGGATATGGCAAAGAATTCCAGATAGTACCGCAGTAGTCATGTCCTTGACGTTGGAGCGTTGAGGTGTATGCGAATGAGATCAGTTAAAAACCTCATAGGGGGCGAGATTCTCGCTGAACCGATTCGGACAAGGGAAGAGAATATCCTGATTCCGAAGGGTACAGCTATTAAAATCGATTACCTACCATTGATCGAATCGCTGGGAATCGACAGTCTTATGATAGAGGATCCATATGAACTATATGAGGAACCTCATTATATCATTGATAGGACGAAAAAAGATTCCTATGTTACTAAAGTACGCAAAATTTTGGAAAATCACGTCCATAATCATCCGGACGACTTCCGACAATTTAAAACGATTGCAAATGATATCGTAAATGATATAGATGCGTTATCTGATGATGCAGCCATTGATGTGAGTGAGCATTCGGCTGATTTATATGAGCATACAGTCATGGTAACGCTTCTTTCCGTCTTAATAGCAAAAAAACTAAAATTGAAAAAAGTTCAACGCTATGCAATTGCCCTGGGTGGGTTATTACATGATGTGGGACTTCGTTATATCACAGTGAATTATGAAAATTGTGATATGAATGAAGCAGATCCTTTGGAAACCTTCGAATATAGGAAGCATACTATTTTAGGATACTGCGCAATGGAAAAAGCCGATTGGATACCGGATATCTCGAAGAAAATGATTTTAAATCATCATGAGAGAATCGATAGAAGCGGCTTTCCGATGAAACAGAATAATGAAGAGGTAGAGTGTCTCATCATTCAAGTGTGCGATGCATTTGAAAGTATGATATCAGGAATTGAAGCAAAACGTACAACCGTGCATGATGCGATTGATTATTTGAAGCATCAGGCAGGTATTCAATTCGATCATCAAATTATAGATGAGTTGTGTAAAGTGGTTGCTTTGTATCCGGTGGGTACAACAATCGAAACAAGTCGCCGGGAGAATACAGTTGTGGTTTCACAGACGAATGATCCAGAGCGACCGATTGTCATGGTATTGGATATTGATGAGGATACACATGAATTGAATGATCAAGCACCATGCTTAAATTTGGCAATTGAAAAAGACATTTCTATCCTCCGGGTAGATTAGAATATGCATAAATTTTTACGATCAATCGGATTTACAGATCTGAAAAAAAAGGATATGGACCTGTTGCTTCAGCAGATTGCTGAGCGACCGGAAGTTATGAAAGTCACAACTGATTCCGAAGGAAATGAATTTGCGGAGCTTACTTGTGAATACGGACCAGGATATGGAATTATGGTTCGTGGGATTTACGATGAGGGTGATAACTTTCAGCCGGAATATTATTTTCCATATCTGGAAGCGACTAAGGTCAGCACAGAGGAATATATAGAGATTGAAAAACATGCGGATAGAGAATCATATGCAGGTGTTTGCGATGAGCTTCATCTGGGTGTAACAATGGTTTTTTATTTACAAAATGTAGCAGACTTTCTGGCAGAGAAGAGATTGTTCAAATCAAAGAATACAAGACGCGGTGCAAAACTGGCTGCGCTTTCGACAGAAGGCAAAATCATTTTGCCAATCGTGGAGCGCGATCGGAATAAGCATGCGGATGATGCGAAGCGCACAGAGCACAATAAATTAATTGCGCAGGCGCGCGAGGGAAATGAAGAGGCAATCGAGAGCCTTACGATGGAAGATATGGATACTTATTCCATTCTTTCGCAACGCATTCACAATGAGGATGTGCTCAGCATCGTATCAAGCACTTTTATGCCATATGGAATAGAAAGTGATCAATATAGCATCATTGGAGATATCTTGAATGTAAAGCGTACGGAAAATACGTTGAGCAATGAAATCGTATATATTTTATCCGTTGTTTGTAATGATATACAGTTTGATGTATGCATTAATGAAAACGATTTGATGGGAGAACCGAAAATCGGAAGAAGATTTAAGGGCAACATTTGGCTTCAGGGTAGTACCTTAAGCTAATTGCAAATATGTGTTCTCGTAGTTTAACGGATAAAACAAGCGCCTCCTAAGCGCTAGCTATGGGTTCGATTCCCGTCGGGAGCATCATATAAAGCTTCAGTATTGTAAAATACTGGAGCTTTTTTAAATATAAGAGAATCTTAAGAATATCTTTCAATTATTCAATGATTTTGTGTGCTATGATTTTCATGAAGTTAGGGTATGAAAATGTTATAGATGAAAAAGGAGAATCCGATGAGTAAACGCATGAAGGTTGTATTGAGTATAACAGCGATTGTGATTTTAGTGATTACAGGAATGCTTGTTTGGTTCGTGACCAGATATCATAGGACTTCATCAAAAAGAATGGTGGACAAATATGAGGGAACAATTGAGGCGGTGAAAAGCACAGTGGATCAAGATGGCGATGGAATCGATGACCAAACGGACATTCTTGAGAGCGGACTAGAATATATTGATACACAACCGAAATATAAGAGTGCATATTATGCAGGCGGATATTCAAATGACGAGTACGGCGTGTGCACAGATGTTGTTGCAAATGCACTCCTTGGCGCAGGATATGATTTATACGAGTTGGTTAGCAAGGATATCGAAGAAAATCCGGAGGATTATCCAATTAATGTTCCGGATCCAAATATTGATTTTCGCCGTGTGAAGAATCTGAAAGTATATTTTGATCATACTGCTATATCACTTACACTGGACCCGAGAGATATTGATGAATGGCAGGGAGGAGATATTGTGGTATTCGAGCGACACATTGGCCTGGTTTCGGATCGGAGAAATAAGGATGGCGTTTGTTATGTGATTCATCATGCGAATCCTTATCAGACAAGATATGAGCAGGATGTGCTGGAAAATTTCGGACAGAAGATCATTGGACATTATCGAATCAGTGAGTGAAAACTGATTCAAGTCTCGCTAGCGAGACTTGGCGCGAGATTTGCGTCAGCGTAGCTGACATATTTCATATGCAAATCTCTGCGCATCCTCGCGGAGCGTTTATCTCAGTCGGAGATTGTAACGCCGACTGAGATCAAATTGTGTAAAAGTGGAAAATCTTGTGGATTTTCCACTTTTTTAATACTAGATGTTGAAAAATAGATTGAAGTGATTTCTGTAAATGCTTATAATGAAAATATGATAGGAAAATAGACTTCGTCTATAGTTTTCTAATAAGGAGGTAATCTTGGATGGATAAGGAGAAGAAATTGAAGCTGCAAATCTCGATAGCGGCAATTGCTATGGGATTGCTAATCATAGGGCTTCTTTATACCATCATCAACTATCCGACTTTATGGCTTGCACTGGTTGGTATAGGACTGGTGACATTGGCCGATATTTATTGGATTGTGGCATCGGTATTGTCGTTGATGGCGATCAGAGAACAAAAGCGAGCAGAACAGTATGACAGCATCTTCAAATCAGAGAAGGCATCGTATCTAATGCTGAAAAAATATTCAGAAGAGATTACAGAGCGTCTTCAAAGACTGGAAAAGATGGTAAACTCGCCTGCGGCTGAAATTATCAAAACGCAGAAAAGCATTGCAAAAGTGATTATAAGTCGTGAGCGTGAAAATGCTGAAGCTTTGATGAATGCAAATGATCTTCTCACGGAACAACTTGAGAATCTTGAAAAGCGGATGGAAAATAATAATCTAACTGCTGAAGCAAAATATGAGAAGATTAGTGCTACAAATAAAGATCAAATTATTGCAAAGCAACAAGAATTTATTGTTGCTTTAAAGGATATGGAACTTCGATTGAATCAGGTGATGGGACAACGAATGGTTGCGGCACCTATGATGGCGGCACCGGTGGCAGCACCTGCACCAACAGTATCTGCGGTACCTCCGGTAGAAGAAGCTCCGGAAACACCGATGACGGAAGAACTGATAGCGGAAGCTCCAATAATGGAGGATCCAATTATAGAGGCTCCGGTGGAAGAAATTGCGCCGGTTGAGAATGAAGAACCGATTGCAGTAGAGGAACCAATCGCAGAGGAAGTAGCTGTTCCGGCCGAGGAGCCAATAACAGCAGAAGAAGAGTCAGTACCAGCTGAGGAACCTGTAACAGAAGAGCCTGCGGCACCGGTGGCAGAGCCATCAGATGATCCGAATAAGAAATTAAGCCCGGATGAAATTGCAGCAATGTTTGCAGCAGCAGATGCAGCTCCGGCAGAAGAAACTCCGGTAGAAGAAGCAGTTGCAGAAGAACCTGCAGCAGAAGAGCCTGCTCCAGCAGAGCCGGCAGATGATCCAAATAAGATGATGAGTCCGGATGATATTGCAGCTTTGATTTCAAGTATGGGAGCTGAACCTCAACCGAATGTAGAGCCTGTTCCGGATCCTGTAAGCGCGGAATCCGAGGCTGCGGAAGCACAAGCGGAGATTCCGGCAGCAGAACTGGTTACACCGGAGGCGCCTCCGATGCCTGACTTATCTGATCCAAACAAGAAGATGAGCCCAGATGAAATTGCTGCTTTATTTGCAAATATGGGATAAGAAAAAAAAGCAAGTAGATGCTGATCTACTTGCTTTTTTTTGATATTACATAAAATCAACTACATGTGTTGCAATTTCAGTGCAGATAGAAACAGAAAGCTCCATTCCTTCCACAGTGATGTGTTCATATGGGCCATGGAATGCATATCCGCCTGCACCTAAGTTCGGACAAGGAAGACCGCGGAATGATAGCTGTGCACCATCGGTTCCGCCGCGAACCGGCTCGGATACAGGTTCAATGCCGACTGATCGAATTGCGCTATTCGCCAAATCAATGATGTTCATATGTTCTTCGATGACAGAGAGCATATTTTCATAAGAATGACTGATTTCAAGGCTTACGGTACCGGAGCCATATTTCTGATTCATTTCAACTTCGAGAGTGCGAAGCTGGTTTAGGCGTGATTCAAAAATGTTTTTGTCATGATCGCGGATGATATAAGACATCTTTGCTTCTGCTACGTCGCCACTCATGCTGATTAAATGGAAGAATCCCTGGCGGCCTTCTGTATGAGCAGGTGTCTCATCGGCAGGAAGTGATGCTGCAATTTCGCATCCGACTAAAGCCGCGTTCACCATGATATCCTTTGCTTCACCCGGGTGAACATTGACGCCTTTAATATGAAATACAGCGCTTGCGGCATTAAAGTTCTCGTAAGCAACTTCACCTTCATATCCACCATCCACAGTGAAAGCAAAATCAGCTTTAAAGTAGTCCAAATCAAAATGATGAGATCCTGTACCGATTTCTTCATCAGGAGTAAAGCCAACCCAAATATCACCATGTGGCTTTCCGGAAGCAATGAGTTCCTCAATCATGGTGAGAATGACAGCGATACCTGCTTTGTCATCAGCACCAAGCAAGGTTGTACCATCAGTGGTAATTAATGTACGACCTTTTAATGTGGCAAGGTCAGAAAAGTCGGATACTTTTAATGTGTCATTGGATCCTTTTAAGAGGACGTCGCCACCATCATAATTTGGAATGATTTGAGGTTTTACATCTTTGCCGGAGAAATCCGGTGCTGTATCAATATGGGCAATAAATCCGATGGATTTTGTGTTTTCCATGCCTTCGGTGGCAGGAAGTAAGCCATATAAATAACATTGATCCGTTAATAAAACCTTGGATAAGCCAAGTTCTTTTAATTCCTTCTCCAGCTCGCGTGCAAGATCGAATTGTCTCATTGAGGATGGGACTGTCTCTGATTCCTCGTCAGAAGTGGTCCAGAAGGAAACGTATTTGAGTAATCGTTCTTCAACTTTCATATAAAAAAGCTCCTTAAAAAATTTTTTCAAAAAAATAAAAAAAGTTGTTGCATTTCTCAATGCTATACTATATAATAAACTTCGTGCTTAAGAAAAGCAACAAAGAAATGCGCCACTAGCTCAGTTGGCAGAGCACCTGACTCTTAATCAGGGTGTCCAGGGTTCGAACCCCTGGTGGCGCACTACTAAGTACCGATTTTGTGGACATGAGCCATGGGGTTGGTGCTTTTTTTGTTGCAAAAACACGACAGGTTTTATAAAATGAAAAAGCGGTGATTTGATACCGCAAGACATAAAACCAGAGTAAATATCAATCATAAAAGAAAGGAAGCACGAATATGCGTCTTCGTAATATTCCGGGAGCAGATGAGATTGTCTCCGCCAGTGCTTATTGTATAGATGACCCGGAGAACTGGAAGGGTTGTTGGAACAAGTTATTTGAAAATGATCATCCGATTCATATGGAAATCGGAATGGGAAAAGGCCGGTTCATTATGGATTTGGCGAGAGAAAACCCTGATATCAACTATATCGGTGTGGAAAGGTATACAAGCGTGTTGCTTCGTGCAGTACAAAAGATGGATGCGGATCCTCTGCCGAATATTCGATTCCTATGTATCGATGCTGCGGATTTGCCGGAGTATTTCGAGAAGGAAGAAGTTGCTCGCATTTATTTGAATTTTTCGGATCCATGGCCGAAGGATCGCCATGCAAAGCGCAGACTGACATCGAAGGAGTTTTTAGCCAGATATCAACAGATTCTTGCAGAGGATGGGCGAATCGAGTTTAAGACAGACAATCAGGATCTGTTTCAATTTTCAGTGGATACGATAGAAGAATCCGAGGATTGGAAGCTGGATGCTAAGACATATGATTTGCATCATGATGAAAAAATGAATCAGGGAAATATCATGACAGAGTATGAGGAGAAGTTTTCTTCCAAAGGAAATCCGATTTGCAAATTAATTGCTTCTCGGTTGTTATGCTTTCTTTTGATTTTGACAACAGTATTTGGAGTGATGTATACCACAGCAATTCCGGTATTGGCGGAGGAATATTGGCCGACCGGTGTTTCTGTTGATTCAGGAAGTGCAGTGGTGATGGAAGTCAACACCGGAACTGTGCTCTACGAGAAAAACGGTGATGAGATTCGATATCCGGCCAGTATCACCAAGATCATGACCGCATTGTTGGTTTTGGAAAATTGCGAGTTGGATGAAGTGGTTACTTTTTCTGCAGATTGTATATATGCAACAGAAGGAAATGGCGGATCCCATATTGCAAGAGATATCGGCGAGGAGATGACAGTTGAGCAATGTTTATATGCAATGATGCTGGTATCTGCAAATGAATGTGCGTATGCCTTGGCAGAGCATGTGGGAACAAAGCTTGGCGGCAATTACGAAACCTTCATCGGAATGATGAATGACAAGGCAAAGGAACTTGGGTGCAAGAATACGCATTTCATGAACAGCTATGGAATGCATGATGCAGAACATTATACGACAGCTTCTGATTATGCACTGATTTCTGCAGCTGCTTATAGAAATGAGGATTTTCAAATTATTTGTGGAACGAAGACCTATGTGATTCCAACCACAAATAAGCATGATGATGTTTATTATTGTCACAACCAGAATAATTTACTTTATCCATATAAATATTCCGATTATCTTTATGATTACTGTACCGGTGGAAAAACCGGTTATACGGATTATGCACATCATACATTGGTGACATATGCAGAGAAAGATGGCATGACATTGGTTTGTGTCATTCTCTATTCTGTGGCGCCGGCACAATGGGAAGACAGCATTAATCTATACGATTATTGTTTTGACAATTTTCAGGTTTTTAATATCTCGGAAAATGAGAGCAGACTTTCTGAGGCGAAAGATAAATATTACGGATTGTTAAATGAGGAAGAGACATATCTGACCTTCGATACGGATGCATATTTGATTTTGCCGAAAACGGCCTCGTTCTCTGATGCAGAATTTTCCATGACCGAAGATGATAACGGGGCGCAGATTATATATCAATATGACGGTCGACAGGTTGGTTATGTGAGCCTTGAGGCTTCGGATGCAAGTGTGGATGAATTTCCATTGACCGAAACCGAGGAAGAAACAGATCCGGATGTGAAAGTGGTAAAGATAAATCTTTGGTATGTATTTCTGATTATCATAATCATTGTGGCTGTATTCTTCGGAGTGAAATACGGTGCAAGATTGATTAAGAACTATTACATCATCAGACATAAGTATGAGACAAAGCGTCAGGAAAGAGAACGATTCAAGCAGATTCGTAAGAAGAAGAGAAGAAGACGAAAAAAGGACCGTTTGTTCCGATAGAAACGACAGAAAAGACAAATATACGACATGATATGAATAAAGCGACAGATTATGTGGAAATAATCTGTCGCTTTTGCGTTATACGACAATAGTACTGATGGACTAAATTGTCAGACTATTTAGCAGCATTACCAGCTGATTGCGGTTTTCAGTGTAGATCAGGATGCCGCCGAGCGCCGGAACCATGGTGAGATATTTGCCTTTAAAGGTTTCGGATTCCTGCAGCAGATGAAGCAGATAATCCTTTGCTTTTTCATCTACGGTAAGAAAAAGAGGCTCAGCCTTTTCCATAGTGTGATATGCGACATGGGAGTTGGCAAAGATGCGTTGAATCTCTTTGTCCTGACCAACTTGATCGCTTGTTTTGTTTACGATAAAAAATCCCTTTTCATCCTTTGGCATATTCATGGCCTTGACCGCGCGCTGCACCTGTTTGGTCAGTCCCGGTGAAGGGGGATAGAGAGATTCGAAATAGTTCATAAAGTCGGAAGCAAAGCGAAAGGTTTGGTTGGAACCGTGTTCTAGAACCTCAGTCATGAGGATTCTTTTAATGATGCTTTCGCAAGCTTCTCTGGACGGATTCTTTCTGATATGTGTTTGATCCATAGGGTTCTCCTTTGAAATAGACTACAAAACATGTCTTCTATATATTATAAGACAAATAAAACGACAAAACAAGGATATTTACGACATATATGTCATATACGATGTTGCATTGAAAATAAGAAGAGATTCTGATACAATGAATTTAACTACCACGATTTATTTTTTGGAGCGGAAAAAATGGCAACCTTTTATAAGCGTGATGAGAAGGCGGAAGAAATTCTGCAGATTCTAAAAAATGAGATCAATCAAAATAACGGAATACTAAAGCGAGAGCAGTTGAAACCATTGGGTATCGATTATCGTCGCGTCTTGGATTTTGTGGAGACAAAAGACTTAGTGCGTATTCGCAACGGATATTACACAGATACGCTGGATCGCTTTACGGAGGAATCTTTGATTAAGGGATTGTTTCCGGATGCGGTGCTTTGTATGGAAAGTGCATTATTTGTGTGGGGATATACTAATGAGCGTCCTTATTCCTGGAAGCTGGCTGTGGATAAGAATACTTCAAAGTCCAGATTTGTATTGGATTATCCGAAGGTGACTCCTTATTACACAGAGGAGGAAAGCCTATTGATCGGACAGACAAGTATCGATTATCAGGGAATTGAGTTCCGTATATATGATAAAGAGCGGTTGATTTGCGATTGCTTAAAATACGAAGCAAAGATGGACCATGCAGTTTACAAAGAGGCTTTGCGCAAATATATTTCGGATCCGGAAAAGAATATTTCGAACTTGATGGAATATGCGAGGGAGCGAAAGGTAGTAAAGAAGGTTCAAAACGTGATTGGAGTGTGGCTCTAAATGAAGGATGCGATAACAAAATCCTGGCTGAAAGAAAAAAGCAACGCCCTAAATATCCCTTTTGCGGAATTGTTGAAGGGAATCATGATTGAAGATTTCTTGTATCATGTGATTCCCGGAGAGCGCTCGATGCAATTTGTGCTGGAGAAAGATGATTTTTTAGGCGAGGAAGCGTATCGAAAAGGACAAGAGAGCGTCATTTCATTTTATATGAAGGCGGATTTGTCTTTAGCTTCGGAGGTGTTGATTCAGCGCCTGTCGGAACAGGGGGATTTTGAGTGGGAATTCGGAGAATTATCGAAGCTTTCACCGGAGACGGGGCGCATTATGGTAACAGGTCATCTGGAAGATATGAAAGTTCCGTTGGTAATCAGCCTTTCTTCAAGAGGGGATCATCCGATTTATATGGATTTGAAATCCTATCGCGGCTTGATTCACAGAGATACGTTGGATTATAGTATTTGTGCGCCGGAGCAGAAATTAGCAGAGTGCATCTATATGATATTGAATCGCTTAGAACTCATTCATTCCATGGAATATTATGATGTGGCTTATGAAATCACGAAGTCTTTTGCAGTGGATGGACGACGCGTCGGAGAAGAGTTTCATCGGGAATGGGTTACGAACATGCCGGAGGGAATCGTAGAAAAGATACGTGCCTACGGCGATTATCGATATATGGAGAAACGCTGGATCAGCTATTTAAAGAATAAGGCAATGAAAGATAAAGCCAACCGGAACAATAGGGCAGAGATGCCGGAATGGAAAGCGGTACTAGAGACAATCTGTACTTTTTTTGCACCGATTTATGAGAGCCTGCGGAAGGATGAAATCTTTATCGGAGATTGGATGCCGGAACTTGGCCGATTTATGTAGGAATCTATGTCTATACTGAATGAATTAAAGAAATTAGAACAATCGAATTGCTATCCGTTTCATATGCCGGGGCATAAGCGTGTATCCATCGGAGAAGGATTTCCATACGGAATCGATATTACAGAGATTTATGGATTTGATGATTTGCATGATGCTGAAGGCATCATCAAAGAAGCACAGGATGCAGCAGCAAAACTCTATGGTTCCAAGCAGTGCTATTACTTGGTAAACGGAAGCACTTGCGGAATTTTATCCGCCATCAGCGCAGCAGTTCCAATGAATGGAAGGATTCTGGTGGCGCGCAATTGCCACAAGGCGGTCTATCATGGAATTCAGCTGAGAAATGCATATGCAACCTATCTCTATCCGGAGGCGGATGTCAACGGGATTTTTGGTCCTGTGGAACCGGAGCTGGTTCGGGCAGCAGTTGAAAAAGCAAAGGAAAATGGAAAAAGATTTGATGCCTGTGTGATCACATCTCCAACTTATGAAGGTGTGGTATCGGATATCAGCGAAATCGCGAAAATTCTGCATGAGGAAGGAATCGTGCTGATTGTGGATGAAGCCCATGGTGCACATTTCGGATTTCATGAAGCATTTCCGGAAAATGCAGTCAAGCTGGGGGCGGATGTGGTAATTACAAGTATTCACAAGACGCTTCCGGCTCCAACGCAGACCGCACTTCTTCATTTATGCAGCAGTCGAATTTCAAAGGAAAAGCTAAAAGGATATCTGGACATCTACGAAACCAGTTCCCCAAGCTATGTGCTGATGGCCGCCATGGAGCAGGCGCTTATATTCTCGGAGAAAGAATCAAAAAAGAAAGATGGCGCATTTGTACAATATGTAAAGCGCCTGGAGAATTTTTATGATCAGGCCGGGAAGTTGAAAAATCTACGGGTTTTAAGATTTGATGATCCTTCTAAAATTGTTGTGACAGGAAAAGGCCTGGCACAGATTTTGCGACAGAAGTATGAAATCGAAGTAGAAATGGAAAGTCTTTGCTATGTGATTTTGATGACTTCTGTGATGGATTCGGAGGAAGGTTTTCAGCGGCTGATTCAAGCATTGCAGGAGATAGATGAAAATCATCAAGGAAAAGATCCGGAGCTTTTGGGAATTTTGCAAATGCTTTTGCCAAAGCAAGCGCTTCGAATCGGAGAAGCAAAAGAGGAAAAGATGAAGCAGGTATTCATTTCGGAGGCAGTGGGGAGGATTTCCGGAGATTATATTTGTTTGTATCCGCCGGGAATTCCGATTGTGGCGCCGGGAGAATATATTACAGAAGAAATTGTGACTTATCTTGAGGATTGTCAGAGAGAGGAACTTTCTGTGAAAGGTCTTCAAAAAAATCAAAAAGTGACAGTGCTTGAAGGAAGATAGAAAGGAAGACTCCATCATGGGTAAATTATTTTGTGTGATGGGAAAAAGTGCATCCGGAAAAGATAGCATTTATAAGGAGTTATTGCAGCAGAAGGATTTTCCGCTGGCGAATGTGGTTCCGTATACAACGCGGCCGATTCGAGCAGGCGAAATAGATGGAAAAAGCTATCACTTTTGTACAAGAGAGCAGGCAATGGCCATGCAGGAAGAGGGAAAGGTGATTGAGCTTAGGACTTATCAGACTGTTCATGGTCCGTGGGATTACTTTACTGCAGATGACGGACAAATCGATTTGGAAAAGAAGAATTCCTTATTAATCGTGACCTTGGAAGGCTATTTGCATATTCGAAACTATTTCGGCGCAAAGAATGTGGTTCCGATTTATATCGAAGTAGAGGATGGGGAGCGCTTGAGCCGCGCTTTGGCAAGAGAAAAACTGGAAAAAGAGCCGAAATATGCAGAAATGTGTCGCAGATTTCTGGCGGACAGTGAGGATTTTGCCGAAAGTAAAATTAAGGAAGCGCAGATTACAAAACGATTTATCAATCAGGATAAAGAAAAAACCATTAAAGAAATCTTAGATTACATGAGGCAGTGCTGATAAACGGAATAAATAAAGGAGCGGCCTATGGATATTAAAGTCAATCAAGTACAACAAGTCTCTCAGACGCCGGATGTGGCAAAGCCGGTGGAGGGAGACGGATCATTTAAATTTACTTTGGCAAGCGCCATCACAGATGCGGATCTGCAGGCAAAAGTAGATATGTTGCTCAATGATATCACTGCCCAGGGAAATCGCCTGGCGGAGCATATGGATATCAGAGATATGAAACGATATCGTGGACTGGTCAAAGACTTCTTGAACGAAGTGGTTTATCGTTCTCATAAATTTTCCAGAGAAAATTTCTTGGATCGTAAGGGAAGACACCGCGTTTATGGTATTATTAAGCTTGTGGACGCAAATCTGGATGAATTGGCAAGTGCGCTTGTGGCAGATGAGAAGGATCACATTGCAATTCTGGCAATGATCGGAGAAATCCGAGGATTGCTTTTGGATATTATCACATAAAGGAATTAGGGAATTGGAAGAATGGCCGGATATCAAGATATCGTAGGACATCTACAGATAAAGGAACAATTGAAAAGTGCTGTAGAAGCAGATAAGGTATCCCATGCCTATATCTTCAACGGACCGAAGGACAGCGGAAAAATGATGCTGGCGGAGGCTTTCGCCATGGCGCTTCAATGTGAAAACAATGACCCTAATGGGTGCGGTGAATGTAAATCCTGTAAGCAAGCAATGCATCACAATCAACCGGATATCATATACATTCAGCACGAAAAGCCGAATGTCATATCAGTCGGAGAGATTCGGGAACAGCTGGTGGGGGATATGGAAATCAAGCCATACAGCAGTAAACATAAGATCTATATCGTGGATGAAGCAGAGAAGATGAATCCCCAGGCGCAGAATGCACTTCTGAAAACAATTGAAGAGCCGCCGCATTATGGCATCATCATGCTTTTGACATCCAATGCAGAGATGCTTTTGCAAACCATTCGCTCTCGATGTGTGCGTGTGGATTTGAGAACGGTTTCAAATGAAACTGTAAAAAAATATCTGATGGAAAAGCATCAGATTCCGGATTATCAGGCAAATGTGGCCGCAGCCTTTGCCCAGGGAAATGTGGGAAGGGCAATTAATTTGTCCACTTCACAAAGTTTTGCGGATGAAAAAAATTCTGTCCTGTCGCTGGTGCAGAAGGTAAAAGATATCAAAGTCAGCGATATGACTGAGAAAATAAAAGAAATAGAAACCTATAAAGATGATATGGATGAATACATAAATCTTATGGAAATCTGGTATCGGGATGTTTTATACTTTAAGTCGACCAGGCAGCCAAAAGGTGTCATCTTTCAGGACAAATTAAATGAAATACAAAAACAAGCAGATATGGTCGAGTATGCAGGCATTCAAAAAGCTTTTGATGCGCTTGATACTGCGCGAATCCGATTGGCGGCGAACGGAAGCTTCGAGCTGATTATGGAACTGATGCTGTTAGAAATAAAGGAGATTTATCAATGGCAAAGATAGTTGGAGTAAGATTTCGCAATACGGGCAAAATTTATTATTTTGACCCATGCGATTTTGATATTGAAATGGCAAACCATGTAATTGTGGAGACCGCCCGTGGATTGGAAATGGGAACCGTATTAATTCCGCCGAAGGATGTTCCGGAGGAAAAAGTGGTACAGCCATTAAAGCCGGTGATTCGAATTGCAACAGATGAAGACGAAGCCAGCGCACAGAAAAATAAAGACAAAGAAAAAGATGCACTTCGCCTTTGTAAAGAAAAAGTGCAAAAGCACAACTTAGAAATGAAGCTGGTGGGAGCGGAATATACATTCGATGGAAGCAAGCTTTTGTTTTATTTCACAGCGGATGGACGTGTGGATTTTAGAGAGCTGGTAAAGGATTTGGCTTCGGTATTTAGAACCAGAATCGAATTGCGACAGATTGGTGTAAGAGATGAGACCAAAATTTTAGGCGGTCTTGGAATTTGCGGAAGAGAACTATGCTGCAAATCCTATTTGACCGACTTTGTGCCGGTATCCATCAAGATGGCGAAAGAACAAAATCTATCATTAAACCCAACTAAGATTTCAGGAGTTTGTGGAAGATTGATGTGCTGTTTGAAATATGAGCAGGAAACATACGAATATTTAAATCGCAGACTTCCTTCTAACGGAGATTTGGTAACGGCAGCTGACGGAACAAAGGGAATCGTAAGCGGTGTGAACGTACTTCGTCAGACGGTAAAGGTAGTGGTAGATAACGGAGATACAAAGGAATTACATGAATATTCCGTTGACGAGTTGTCCTTTAAATCCAGAAAGAAACAAGTTCAAGTCAGCGCTGAGGAAGAAAAAGAACTGGCAGAATTAGAAGACACAGGAACTCTTCTTTCGGACGATGAAGAAAGTCGTAAATCAAAAAACGACAAGAAAAACGACAAAAACTATCAAAAAAAGACAGATAATAAAAACCCAAAAAACAACCAGACCAATCAAAATAATAAACCAGAGCAATCTGAACATGCTGAGTCTGCAGAAAATAACGAACCGAAAAAACGCAATAATAAATATCGTCGTAATCGAAACAAGAACAATCGACGAAACGATAGTCAATCATAGCAAACGGGAATGGTTATGGGAAAAGAGCAGTTGGTGCGCGAGTATGAGCGCGTAGATGACTTGGAGCGCAAGGGCTATCACATTATTCAGGACCCATCGCGATTTTGCTTTGGAATGGATGCAGTTCTTCTGGCAAACTTTGCGAAAGCAAAGGAAGGAGAGCGAATATTGGATCTGGGAACAGGAACGGGAATCATTCCGATCCTGATGGAAGCAAGATATGACTGTGGAACTTATATAGGTCTTGAAATACAGCCTGAAAGCGCAGAAATGGCGCAGCGAAGCGTGCGCTATAACGAAATTGAAGACAAAGTCTCCATCGAAGTGGGAGATATTAAAGAGGCATCGAAGCAATTCGGCGCCTCAACTTTCGATGTCATCACTACCAATCCACCATATATGATTGGGATGCATGGCATCAAAAACGAGTTTGAGCCAAAGGCAATCGCGCGCCACGAGGTGCTATGCAATTTAGAAGATATCATCAGAGAAAGCGCGAAACTATTGAAGCCCCAGGGCAGATTTTATATGGTTCACCGGCCATTTCGACTGGCTGAAATTTTTGCAATGATGGTGCAATATAGAATAGAGCCAAAGCGAATGCGGCTAGTGCATCCTTATGCAGATAAGGAGCCTAATATGGTTCTCATCGAAGGAAGCCGAGGGGGAAAGAGCCGTTTGACAGTAGAAAAGCCTTTGGTGGTTTACAAAGAACAAAATGTATATACAGACGAAATATTGGAAATTTACGGAAAGAAGAGCGTATGAGCGGAACCTTGTATCTGTGCGCCACGCCAATCGGCAATCTGGAGGATATTACATTTAGAGTGCTTCGCACTTTAAAAGAAGTGGATCTGATTGCGGCGGAGGACACGAGAAACTCCATTAAGCTTTTGAATCATTTTGAGATCAAAACGCCGATGACGAGTTATCATGAATTCAATAAAATCGAAAAGGCATATAAATTGGTGGATTTGATGCGAGAGGGCAAGAACATTGCACTTATCACAGATGCCGGAACTCCGGGGATTTCGGATCCAGGTGAAGATATCGTGCGAATCTGCTATGAAGAAGGAATTCCGGTGACTTCACTTCCGGGACCGGTGGCCTGTGTGACAGCGCTGACTATGTCGGGACAAGAGACGAGACGGTTTGCCTTTGAAGCTTTTTTGCCGAGAGACAAGAAGGAACGGGCGAAGATTTTGGAGGATTTAAAGTCCGAGACAAGAACCATCGTGATGTATGAGGCGCCTCATCGACTGGTGCGCACATTGGAAGAATTGCTCGATACCTTGGGAAATCGTGAGCTTACCATTTGCAAAGAGCTGACAAAAAAACACGAAAAGAAACATAAGACAACGATTGAAGATGCTTTGCGGCTTTATGAAGAACAGGAGCCAAGAGGCGAGTATGTACTTGTCATAAAAGGAAAAAGTCACGAGCAGATTCAAGAAGAAGCGCGCGCTTCCTGGGAAGAAATGAGTATCGAAGATCATATGGAATACTATCTTTCTCAGGGAATCGATAAAAAAGAAGCCATGAAGCTGGTTGCAAAAGACCGCGGTGTGAGCAAGAGAGATATTTATCAAGCATTATTATCATAGCATGTAGATGAGATGTGAAAAATGAAATGTATAGCTTTGATTCAAAAGAATGGGGGCAGCAGTATGGAGAATCTTGATCAACTATTGGAATGGATGGATGATGCAAAGAAGATTTGCTTCTTTGGGGGAGCAGGTGTGTCGACGGAAAGCGGTGTGCCGGATTTTCGAAGTAAGGATGGTTTGTACAATCAGCATGATGTGCGATTTGATATGTATCAGCCGGAGTATCTTTTGAGTCATAGTTGTCTTAGAGACAAACCAGATGTCTATTTTGAGTTTCATAGACAGAAAATGGACACTCGAGACATTCAGCCGAACGACGCCCATAAGTATCTTGCAAAGTTAGAAGAAATGGGCAAATTGAATGGCATTGTCACTCAAAATATCGATGGATTACACCAAAAAGCCGGAAGCAAGAATGTCTTTGAAATTCATGGAAGCGCATTGCGCAATTACTGCATGAATTGTGGAAAGAAATATCCCATGGATTATATTTTTGAGTCAAAGGAAGCGGTGCCACATTGCGAATGTGGAGGAATCATTCGCCCGGATATAACACTATATGAGGAAGGACTTCCGGATTGGGATGTGAGTCAGGCAGTGCATGCAATCGCCGAAGCAGATATGCTCATCATCGGCGGAACTTCGCTGACTGTTTATCCGGCAGCTTCTTTTATCAACTATTTTAGAGGAAAGTATCTGGTGATTATCAACCAAAGCGAGCTGCATGTAAGAGGTGCGGAAAATACCATTATCATCAGAGAGAAAATCGGCGCGGTGTGCCGCGAATTGGCCAAGAAGCAGGGTATTACATTATGAACGAATACAAATACGAAGTTGGAGATATTGTAAAACTAAAAAAAGCGCACCCATGCGGCAGTCACGAATGGGAGATTTTAAGAGTAGGGGCAGATTTCCGTCTCAAATGCATGGGATGTGGTCATCAGGTGATGATTGCGCGTAAATTGGTGGAGAAAAATACACGAGGGTTGACGAAAAAAGAGGAGCAGTAAAATTTTGAAAAACCCCTTGAAATACTTGAGTAAACGTGGTATCATATCAACTCGTGGTATATTAAATTCCTTGCTCGTAAGACAATATTGATTACGGGCCAGAGACCAAAAGGAGGTAAAAATCGCATGACAAAGTATGAATTAGCACTGGTCGTTAGCGCAAAGATCGAAGATGATGCGAGAGCTGCAGTAGTAGAGAAGGCAAAAGAGTATATCACTCGTGCCGGCGGTACTGTAACAGAAGTAGAGGAGCAGGGCAAGAAGAGACTCGCTTACGAGATTCAGCATCAGCCAGAAGGCTTCTACTATTTTATCCAGTTCGATGCAGAGCCAACAGCTCCAGCAAAGATCGAGATGGATGTTCGTATCATGGACAACGTTCTTCGTTTCTTATGCGTCAAGAAAGACGAGCAGTAGAACTTAGAAAGTAGGATAAGGTATGAATAAAGTTATTTTGATGGGAAGATTAACCCGCGATGCGGAAATCAGATATTCCCAGGGGGACAACGCTAGGGCAGTTGCACGTTTTAGCCTTGCTGTTGATCGTCGCTTTCAAAGACAGGGTGAAGATCAAAACACAGATTTCATTAACTGTGTGGCATTTGGTAAGACTGCAGAATTCCTTGAGCGCTTCGGCCGTAAGGGTACCAAGTTTGTAGTGGAAGGTCGTATTCAGACCGGAAGTTATACAAATAAAGATGGACAGAAGGTATACACAACGGATGTTGTTGTAGAGAATGTCGAGTTCGCAGAAAGCAAGTCTGCTTCATCAGGAAGCAATGGCGGAGGCTTTGCTCCAGCCGGTGCACCTGAACCAAGCGGTGCAGATAGCGGATTCATGAATATCCCTGACGGAATTGAAGAGGATTTACCGTTTAATTAAAACAGGAGGAAAAATTCATGGCTTTTAATAGAGAAGATGGCGCTCCAGCAAAGAGACGTCCAATTCGTAGAAGAAAAAAGGTTTGCGTATTCTGTGGAAAAGATAATGTAATCGATTACAAGGATACAAACAAGTTAAAGAGATACGTATCTGAAAGAGGAAAAATCCTTCCACGTCGTATCACTGGAAACTGTGCAAAGCATCAGAGAGCTCTTACAGTAGCAATCAAGCGTGCTCGTCACGTTGCACTTATGCCATACGTACAGGAATAATTCTTGAATTTATAAGACACTATTTGGAGTCAAATCCGGATAGTGTCTTTTTTGTGCGTAGATTTGGCAGCATTGTTGCATGATATTTCGAACAAGCATCATTTTGAAGTTGCTATCAAGTAAAAAGTATAGTAAATTATTTATTAGAAAATGCAGATGGTGTGAGGGATAAGGATGGCAACAATCAAGGAAATAGCTGAAATAGTAGGCGTATCGAGTGCAGCTGTATCAAGAGTGCTTAATTATGATGATGGAATATCAGTGAGTGCTGAGACAAAGGAAGCTATATTTGCTACAGCTGAAAAAATAGGATATAAAAAAAAGGTTATATATCCTAAGATTGAGAATGTAGTTCTAGTGTATTGGCACGATGCGATAGATGAGCTTGAGGATATTTATTATACGTCTCTTCGTGATGAATTAAAGAAGCAGGCCGCAAAAGTTAATATAGAGTTATCAGTCATTACAAAAGATGACGGTATTGATGCGATTCCGAATAATACAACAGCATTTGTAGCGATTGGATGGATGAATAGAAGTGAAATTCACAAGTTATATAAACGTTGTAAAAAGGGTGTATTTATAGGGAATTCACCTGATGAAAAATTATTTGATTCAGTACGTCCAAATCTTGATTCATTTATAACGCAGATGGTCGATTATTATATGGAATCAGGTGTAAAAAAGATTGGATTTGTTGGAGGAACCGATAAGGATATCGACACCGGTAAGCCTTCAATGGATGTAAGAGAATGGTCATTTAGACAGAGTGCAATTTATTATAAATGTTTAGATGAAGATTATATTTATATCACAGATGATTTCACTGTAGATGAGGGCTATAAAGCAGGCTTGCAGATGATAAAGAATAAGAATATTCCAGAAGCAATCTGCGTTGCGTGCGATACCTTAGCTGTAGGATTATTACAGGCATTTAATGAGAATAATATCAGTATTCCTGATAAGGTAAAGGTTTTTAGTATCAATGATATAAATGTTGCAAGATATGTATCGCCACCTCTTACGACATTTCATGTGGATTATGCTACCATATGTGAAACAGCATTTGATCTTTTAAGAAATAAGGTTCTAAATGGAAGCAAGATTACAAAGACAGTATTTGTAAACGGTCTTCCGGTGTTTAGAAAAAGTACATAACAAAATACATAGGTTGAAACTGGTTACATAGTAAGTGACCAGTTTTTTTTGTCGTTATTGCACAAAAAATAAAGTAAAAAATAAGAGATTTGACAAAAATAAATAAGAGGATTGACAGTGAGAATTTGAGGGAATACAATTCAGTTAGTAAATGATTTACTAATATTCTAATAAATGATTAACTGTAAGGAGGACAAGATGAAAAAAAGGATTATGGCAATAACTATGGCAGTAATGGTGGTATCTAGCTTTTCGGGATGTGGAAATAGTGAAACATCATTAAACAGTGAAACGACGTCAGAAGCTTCAATAACATCAGAGGCAGCAACAACAGCAGATGCCGCGAAGGATGCCGAAAGCGGAAACTATGTTGTGAATGGAAGTTTTGAGGATGCTGATTTTACGCCTTGGGTTGTAACCAATATTGATGATGTGACCGAAGAACTTGATGTATATGATCGCGATACAGATGCATATGAAGGCGTGCAATCACTTCATTTTTATTCTGGATCATCTGATGTGAATTTTACGGCAGAACAGACAATTTCCGGTCTTGAAAGTGGTACTTATAAATTTACCGGACATATTCAGGGCGATGATGTAGGTGATGAAAATGCCTCTGTTTTCTTTTACGTAGAAGTAGGTGGAGAAAGACAGGTGATAGAAACATCATTAGATGGTTATGTTGCTTGGAATACGGCTGAGTTATCGGGCATAGAAGTTGATGGACAGGATGTTGTAATCGGAGTGAGCGTAACACTTGCACCTGGTGGATGGGGAACGATAGATGACATTACGCTTGTGAGGGAGTGAAGATGTACTTTATAAAAGGAATGGATGTATCCATGATAAAAGAATTAGAAGATCATGGAGCAAAATATTTTCTTAATGGAAAAGAAGAAGATATTTTTAAAATCTTAAGCATATGTTCTGTGAATATGATAAGGTTACGTCTATGGAGGGATCCCTATAGCAAGGATGGAGAGCGTTACGGAGGTGGTACAAATGATATGGATACCACAATTGAATTGGCAAAAAGAACAAAAGCATGCGGAATGAAGCTTCTTTTGGATATCCATTATAGCGATTTTTGGGCGGACCCGGCCAAACAGGTTAAGCCTAAAGCATGGGCAGATATCAGTGGATACGAATTGGAAGGGACAGTGTATGGATATACTTTAAATGTTCTTAATGAGCTTAAAGAAAATGGAATTGTTCCGGAAATGATTCAAATCGGAAATGAAATCACAAATGGGCTTTTGTGGCCGGACGGCCATGTTGATCATGTTCAGAATATGGCCATGTTATTAAGTGCTGGGATAAAAGCCGCCAGAACAATATGTCCTGACTCAAAAATAGTTCTTCATTTAGATTTTGGAACAAATAATTCCCTATACAGAGAGTGGTTTAAAGATCTTGAACCGTATAATATAGATTATGATGTAATAGGAATGTCATATTATCCGCATTGGAATGGCAGCATAAGTCAACTGATTGATAATATGAATGACATAAGTAGCAGATATAATAAAGATGTAATGGTTGCAGAAACTTCCATAGGCTATACACTTAGCAATTTAGGATGCAATGGAGCTGTATATGGCAGCGATGAGGAAAAAGCGACAGGTTATTCTGCTACACAAAAAGGTCAGAGCAAGTTTTTAAAGGATCTAATCGAAGCAGTAAGAGGCGTAAAAGGAAATCACGGGCTTGGTGTGTTTTACTGGGAACCTGCATGGTTGCCAATCCCTGATTGTACATGGGGAAGTAAGGTAGGGTGCCATTATATGCATGATGAAGTAGAAGCAGGAAATGCAATGGCGAATCAGGCTCTATTCGATGCATCAGGAAATGCAAATGAAGCACTTATTAACCTACCTGAGATGTGAGAAAGGAAATGGAGGAACTATAAATAATGTATAGGAAGAGAATTGCAATTGCTATAGCAGGAATTATGGCATGTGCATCATTAAATGGATGTGGTGCCAAGGAAAGTTCAAATAAAATTGTTGTATGGACGAATATGGAGGTTGAAGCAGAGACCATACAGAAGTTGGCAGACGCATGGGGAGACGAAAACGGAATGGAAGTAGAAGTAATACATCAATCTCCTTCTGTTCAAAAATTTGCACAGGCGGTGAAGAGCGCAGATGGACCCGATGCAGTTATAGGAATACCAAACGACCAGCTTGCAGACTATGTAAATGCAAATATAGCGGCGAAAGTACCAGATGAACTATACAATGATGATGATTTTTCTGAATCAGCGGTGCAGGCCTGCTATGTGGATGGAACAAGATATGCGGCTCCTTTATCAGTGGAAACAATAGCACTTTTTTATAATACTGAAAAAGTAAGTGAAGTTCCGGATACATGGGAGGAATTGATTGAGGTTGCATCTGATTTAGGTGGAGTTCAGTTTGATGCAACCAGTATCTATTATGATCTCGGATTTGTAAGAGCATGCGGTGGATACATATTTAATTATTCAGATGGCTCTTATGATGTTTCTGACATTGGCCTTGGAAATGCGGGTTCAGTAGAAGCATATGATTTCATTAATTCTTTATGTAATGATTATGGTCTAGTATCTGCGGATGTAACTGCAGATATAGCAAGAAGTAATTTTCAAAATGGGCAGACTGCATTCTATATTGGCGGGCCGTGGGACATTGACGGTTTTGAATCTGCAGGAACACCATTTGCAATAGCAAAGATGCCAACATTCAATGGAGAGGAATTTGTCACTCCTGTCGGAACGCAGGTTAGCTTTGTAAGTAATGAGAGTGATAATCAAGAAAAAGCATGGGAACTTATCACATATATCATAGAAAATGGAGCCTCAGATCTGTATGAGTCTGGAGATAGAATACCTGCAAGGTTAAGTGACCAAAATTTGGATGAAATCATAGATAATGAATACTCAAAGGCATTCATTGAACAAATAAATGTTGGTGAGCCTATGCCTACTGTATCTGAAATGGGTCAATTGTGGAGTATTTTTGTAAATAATATCAGGTCAATGTGGGCTGGCGAACTCACACCTGAGCAGACAGGGGAAAATATTGTTTTACAATTGCAGGAAGCAGTCGAATTGATGGATTCGGGAAAATAATGATATGAAGAAGAAAAATAATTTAAGAGCATATCCGTATCTTGCTCCGGCACTAATTTCAATCTTTGTAGTTACATTGATTCCAATAATATATACAGTTGTGATATCTTTTACGAATTACAACATGTATCATTTATCAGATTTTTCCTTTGTAGGATTTCAGAATTATGTAACAGTTCTTTCCGGTAGCATAAGGGAAGTGTTTTTCCCAGTATTGGGATGGACAGTATGTTTTGCAATCATCAGTACAGTTGGATCATATTTAATGGGATTATTCTTGGCTATCTTATTGAATAATCCAAATATGAAAGAATCTAAATTTTATAGAGCAATTTTGATAATCCCATGGGCACTGCCTGCGACAATTGCGATTCTGGCATGGCAGGGACTGTTGAACGAGCAGTATGGTGGAATCAATAATCTACTACACATGCTAGGTATAAGTTCCAATATTCCATGGATGACAAGCGTCTTCTGGGCAAGATTTGCAATCATAATAGTAAATATATGGTTGGGATTTCCTTATATGATGAATGTGTGTCTTGGCGGACTACAGGCAATATCGAATGATTATTATGAAGCTGCCAAGATAGATGGAGCATCAAAATGGCAGTGCTTTAAAAGTATTACATTTCCAATGGTAACAAAGTTGTCGGTGCCGTTAGTCATTTCTTCTTTTGCAGCCAACTTTAATAATTTTGGTAATATTTATATGATTACGCAAGGAGGACCGGCGAGAGTAGATAACCAATATGCAGGATACACTGATATTTTGGCAAGTACTACTTATAAAATGACGACATGGTCAAACAGATATGAACTATCTGCGACATTTAGTGTATTGATATTTATAATTGTTGGAACGTTTACATTGATAAACATGCATTGTTCAGGTCAATTCAAGGAGGTCGATTAAAATGAATAAGAAATTGTCTGCCTCAGAGAAAAAGACTCTATGGATAAGCAGAGTGATTATTTGGATTGTAATGATTGCAGTTCTTTTCCCGGTAGTGTGGATTGTAATGTCATCTTTTTCTGCGGGTGATAGCTTTTTTCTTTCATCCTTGTTTCCGGAAAAATTTAGCATTAAGCATTATAAAGATTTATTTACAGAATCGGATTTTGTGACTTGGGTATGGAATTCATTAAAATTGTGCATAACCGTCGCACTCATCCAGTTAGTGATAACATCATTGTCAGCATACGCATTTTCACGTATGAGATTTACCGGTAGAAAATATGGACTCATGAGCCTATTAATATTGCAGGTATTTCCTAATAGCATGGCAGTATCCGGATATTATATTTTAATTTATAATTTTGGCCTTGTTGACAGTTCGTTGGCACTTATATTTGTTCTTGCAGGAGGAAGCGCATTTAATATATGGCTCTTAAAGTCATATATAGATGGGATTCCAATAGAGTTGGATGAGGCAGCTAAGGTAGATGGAGCGGGACAGTTTAAAGTGTTCTACTCAATTATATTGCCACTGGCAATGCCGCAACTTGTAGTAATATTTTTATTCTCTTTCATTGCAACATACAGTGAATATGTAATAACATCAGTTTTTTTACAAACACCAGGAAAAATGACTTTGGCATTGGGATTACAGTCATTTATTACAAATCAGTTTGCAGCACACTGGACACTGTTCTCGGCAGCAGCAGTAGTATCATCACTTCCAATCATGATCGTATTTATGGCATTACAGAAATTTATTCAAAATGGTCTGGTTGCAGGAGGTGTTAAGGGCTAGAAAAAAAGGCGTTCTGGGGAAATTATATACTTTCCTTGGAATGCCTTTTTGTGGTTTTAAGTCAAGAACGTCTGTCTGAATACAAATTTTGCATAGCAAGGGTTTGGTTGAAGTGGTATGATTTAAGAAAATATTTTTTTGAAAGCAGGAATGTAATATGGTAAAACATGTAATATTATGGACATTAAAGGATGAGTATTCAGGCGCACAAATCGAAAAGATTAAAGCTGAAATCAAGGAAGGATTAGAAGGACTATCAGGCAAGATTCCGGGAATGATTGATATCAAAGTAAACATTAACGGACTTCCAAGTTCCAACTGTGATGTAATGCTTGATTCCACTTTTGAGAGCGAAGAAGCATTGAAAGGATACGCAGAACATCCTGAACATTTGGCGGTCGCAAACGGAAAGGTTCGTCCTTTCACAGCTAGTCGTGTATGTCTGGACTATGAGATTGACTGAATACTGGAGACGAAGACGTATGAATAAAAACGAAAGTAAGTATTTCAAGTCTGCGGAAAAGATGCAAAACGCACTAATTTCATTGATTGAGAAAAAGGATTTTGAATTAATTACTGTGAAAGAAATTTGTGAGACAGCAGAAGTAAACAGATCCACATTTTATTTGCATTATGATAATACGAGTGATCTTTTGAGAGAGGCAATTGAAGCAGTCTATAAAGATTTTTTTCAACATTTTTCTGTAGATAGTTCTAAGGAAATCCATATTGGGGAGAAAACAGATGAGGAGTTGTTTCTTGTGACTCCGGAGTATTTGATGCCATATTTGGAGTTTGTGGAAGAAAACCGTAAGCTATTTATTATTATGTATGAAAAGAATGAAATGATGGGGGCTGAAAAGACATATGATAAATGGTTTAGAGACATTTTTAGACCGATTCTTAAAAGGTTTGGAGTATCAGAAGAAGAACAGCCTTTCATCATGATTTTTTATTTAAAAGGAATTATAGGTGTGATAAATGAGTGGTTGGCACAGGATTGCGCCCAGTCAAAAACAGATATCATTAGGATTATTCAGAAATGCATATACATGCCACAAAAATAAAGAAAACCAAAAACAACACTTTTCATGAATCGTGACGGGACCTTAGGGCTTGAAATCGACACATTTCGTGGAAAGTGTTGTTCTGTTTATATGCTCTTTTTTCTATAATGACATCAAGCTTAAAGATTAAGCTTTAACTCAGTCGGGGGACAAGCTCCGACTGAGTTAAACGCTCCGCGAGGATGCGCACGGATTCGGACAGGAATTTGTCTGCTGAAGCAGACCCGAATCCGGCGCGCAAGACTCGCGAGCGAGTCTTGACTCGAAATAGATGGAGGTAAAGATATATGAGTAAAAAGATTTATTTAGTAACAGGTGCTGCCGGATTTTTAGGAAGCGAAGTATGCCGACAGCTTATCTGCCGGGGAGAAAGAGTAAGAGCATTCGTGCTGGCGAATGACAAATCAGCAAAGTATCTTCCTAAAGAAGTTGAGATTGTATATGGTGACCTTTGCAACAAGGAAGACTTAGAAAGATTCTTTGCAATCGAAAAAGATACAAAAGCAGTGGTGCTTCACATTGCCAGTATTGTTACCGTAAATCCAAATTATAACCAGAAGGTAATGGATGTTAATGTCGGAGGAACAGAAAATATTGTAGAAATGTGTAAAACCCATAATGTATCGAAGCTGGTATATTGTTCTTCCACAGGAGCGATTCCGGAAGAAGAAAACGGAACAATCAGAGAATGTGAAGGAACGATACCGCTTGATCCGGAAAGAATTAAGGGATGCTATTCATTGTCAAAAGCGATTGCAACAAATGTGGTATTAAAGGCAGCCGAAAGCGGACTAAACGCATGTGTTGTTCATCCTTCAGGAATTTTAGGTCCAAAAGATTTTGCAATGGGAGAGACAACCAAAACATTAGTAGATATCATAAATGGAGAAATGCCTGCCGGTATTGATGGAAGTTTTAACCTTTGCGATGTAAGAGATTTGGCAGATGGAGTAATTAGCGCTGCAGATAAGGGAAATCGAGGAGAGTGCTATATTCTAGGCAATGAACCGGTAAGCTTTAAAGATTTTACAAAGCTTATATCTGAGGAAAGTGGATGTAAGCCAATGAAACTATTTTTACCAATATCTGCAGCAAATCTGATTGCAAAGATGCTTGAAAAAAAGGCAAAGAAAACAGGGGAAAAGCCACTTATGACAACGTTTTCAGTATACAATTTAGCAAGAAATAATCGGTTTGACTCAAGTAAAGCAAAAAAAGAGTTAGGATATACAACTCGATCATACAGAGAAACAATTCGTGATGAAATCAGATGGTTAAAAGAAACAGGAAAAATAGCATAATCAAAAACAATAAACAATAAATTCAATAAACGAAAGGATAATAAGATGAAAGATTTAGACAAGGTATACGCAGAAAGTGTAGCAAAGGATTATTTACCAAAGGAAACAAGCAAGGTGCGCCAGCTGAAGAAACTTGATGAAAAGGCAAAACTTCCTGCGTTTGTAACTGCAATGACTGTAGGTATCATTGGGACATTGATTTTTGGTACCGGAATGTGTTTTGCGATGGGCGTTCTTGGTTCCGGAATGTTAGCTATGGTATTTGGAATCATTCTTGGTATTGTAGGAATTGCAATTTGTGCAGTTAACTACCCGCTGTATAAAAAGCTTTTAAAGAAGGGAAAAGCAATGTATGCATTCGAAATTCTAGAATTAGCCAAGGAAATATCGGAAGAATCTTAGGAAAATATTTAGGACAAAAGGGCGTATTAACGGCAAGACCGGATAAAGTCCATAAAGGAAGTAACCATGTTTGAATGCTCTTTTTCCAGAGATGCAGCCAAATAGATGTCCGCATGATATTTTGGCTTAAGCTCAAGCACGCGAACATGGACATTTCCTTTAAAAGTGTCTGCCAGTCCGCCGGTGCAGGTGGTGACGGCATTAATGTCGTTAATCACGGAATCCTCTCTTCCGGCGCAATTAGATGACATTTTTGGCGTAAAACCGGCATCTTGAACCATTTGATTAAACAGATTATTCATTAAGGAATCCTTCTCATAACGTGGATAGAAAATGTCATCTTTAAATTCGCTTAAATTAGCAGACACTCTGTCAGCCAGTGGATGATTTTCCGGGATGGCAATGCACATATAATCTTCTGCATACAAAAAAGAATCAAAGGTAGATGCGACATGATTGATATTTCTGATAAAAGCAACATCTATCTGGTTTGATTTTAAAAGTTTTACCAAATCATCGGAAGATTCAATCCGTACATCCAGTCTGGCATTTGGATATGCTCTTTTAAATTCCGCCAATCGTGCTGTGATTCCGTAGTAAAAAGGGAAATCAACGCATCCGATAATCAGATGGCTGGCAGACTGAAAGCTTATCTTTTCTATTTCTCGTTTGAAAGCAGTCTCCTCTTTAAGCATGCTTTGCGCATACTTAATCAAAGCTTCTCCATAGGCAGTTAGCTTAACTTTTTGTGTGGTTCGCTCAAAAAGCTTAATTCCCAATTCTTCCTCAAATTGAAGAATATGACGAGACAAAGTAGCCTGGCTCATGCGTAACTGTTTTGCGGCCTTAGAAAAGCTACAGGTTTCTTCTAATACTAAAAATTCATTTAAAATAGATGTGTTCAACTTTACCCTCCGGTCCTTCAAAAGGAATATCAGATCTATGATGATCGCGTATATCTAGCGCAAAATCCAAAAAAGTTTTAGCCGGAAGTGTCAGAGGTACATTTTTTCGATGATATAAGTTTAAATAAACCTTTGTCTCCGGTTCTAATTTTACAATGGCAACTTTATGTTGTTTAATCGATGCGATATCGCTGGATGTGGTCAAGCTTACCCCGATTCCGGCTTCCACAAGCTCTGCGAGATTTTTGGTCCCATGAATCGTGAAATCGACGGAGGGCTCAAAACCTGCTTTTCGACAAATGCTTAAAGCATAGCTGTTCAAAAAAGAACCTTCCGGAAAGAGGATAAAGTTTTCGTTTGCAAGCTCGCTTAAAACGAGGCTTTTTTTGTTCGCAAGACGATGATTCTTTGGGAGAATTGCAACCAAATAATCAGTCGACCATTGGTATGTGCAGTAATCTGAATTATTAGGGCTAGAACCGGCGGACAAAACCAAATCATATCCCTGCGAAAAGATTTGTTCTAGGGTAGAGGTACGTGAAAGCTCCTTAGAAAACAAAGAGAATTCAGGATGGCGTTCTGCAAAATGGTCCGAAAGCATATTCACAATATGATCGGCATTCATAGTGCGCGTTAGCGCAAGACGCACAGTTGAAGTAGCCTTTGCATCGAATTCAGCTGTTTTTGCGAAGAGCTCATTGTCCAATTCTTTGAAACGATAGGCAAAGCTTAAGTATAAGCTTCCGTATTCCGTCAGCTCTACGCGGGTGGCACATTTTAAAAACAGCTTATGGTTCACTTCTTCTTCCAATGATTTCATATGCTTTAAAAGATTTGACTCAGAAATATATAATGCATCTGCTGCATCATATAAATTTCCAATTTCACATAATTTAATATATTCACTTTGAAATTGAATCGTATCCGGCATAAATTTTCCCTCGACAAAAATGATATAAATATTGTAGCATAGAGATTTTTAAAAAAGGAATATAGATTTATTCAAAAAGTGAATAAAGACAAAAGAAGGAAGCGACAACGCAGTTTTATCAGCAAATACTTGAAAGGGGACTTTATTCAAAAAGCAAATAAAGCCCCTTTCTTTTTGATTTGAGAAAGGAAGGCAAAGTAAATAACATAAGAATCGTAACAAGCACAATGTGCTGGGGTAAAAATGATCTAGGAGGTTTTTATGAAGAAGAAAGTTATTTCTTTATTGTTGACTGCCGCAATGGCAGGAGGATTGGTTGCCTGTGGCAACGGATCTACAAATAGCACTTCTGCCGGAGGAAATGAGCAAAGCAGTGCGATGCAGTCCGTGGCAGATGTCGCAAATTCAGCTGATTTGAGAGATGAGGCAAATATCGACAATTCAGTTGAGAGAGAAAGTATTACAGTAGCATGGAAGGCTGCTACAACATTGGAACCTTGGGGAACAAACAACGATATTCCGGGTAATTATGAAGTATATGAAATGCTTTATGAAGTTACGGCAGAAGGTGAGAGATACGGAATTCTGGCAGATGAGAGCAAAGGGGATTATCTCCCTGGATGCGATCATGAAGAAGGTACAGGAATCTATACAGTTTATATCTATGACTATATCAAAGACCATAATGGAAATGCAGTTACAGCAGATGATGTAGCATTTTCATTTAATTATCAGTTTACTACGCAGAATACATCAGGCTGGGATGATTTCGTAGAAGCATCTGCAGTAGATGATTATACGGTTCAATTTGAATTTAAGAAGGAGCAGACCAATCTTGGATGGTTTGATAACTTCTTCGCACGTTGCTTTATTGTAGATGAGGATTCATTCAACAACTCCTCTTCAAAACTGGCAAATGACATGGTTGGAACAGGTCCTTATAAATTCGTAAGTTACAGCTCAGGATCATCACTTGTATTGGAAAAGAATGATGATTATTGGCAGACTGATGAAAGCTTGCGCCATCAGGAGCAGCAGGCAAATGTCAGAACTCTTACCTATCAGTTTATTTCAGAAAATGCACAGAGAGAAAATGCGGTTGCTACAGGTTCTGTTGAAATGGTACAGGATATGGCATATGAATCATTAACAGAATTCGTTGATGGCGGAAAATACGCAGATCTTGTAAAGGTTCAGGCTTATGCCCAGAAGTTTATCTACTATTTGGACTCGAACTGTAGCGAAGAGTCACCGATGTCAGATAAGAATTTGAGATTGGCAGTATATAACGCAATTGATCAGGATGGAATTATCACTGCACTTGGCGGTGCATATTCAAGATTATATGGATACGCAGTAGATTATTATAGTGATTATGATTTGGTAGATTGGGCATCTTTGGACAACTATAATACAAGAACTTCAGTAGATGCTGAAGCGGTACAGAGCCATCTTGATGCATCAAGCTATGATGGAACGACACTTACCATTATGGTAAATCCTGAGTTTGCTGATACAGCAACGATTATTGCAGCACAGCTTGCAGCATTCGGTATCAATGCAGAGCTTCTTCAGGTTGATGGAGCAACGGCAAACACCACACTTGCAGATCCGGGCGCATGGGATATGTATTTCGGACTTATGGCCGGAGATTACAATGTGCAGGCGTGGGCACACGACTTCTCATACAATAATACTTCTTCAGGAAGCGAAACATCGACTCATATTGTAGATGATGAATGGAATGATCTTTTGAATCTTTGCAATACAGAAGATGGTCATACTGCAGAGAATATGCTTGCATGGTGGAATAGAGCAACTGAAAACGCATATACAATGGGAATTTATGGTGGAAACAATTACAACATTGTTCCAAGTGATTGTGTATATGTATGCCAGGGCGACAAGCTCACATTCTTACCTGGTGCTTGCTGCTTCAGCGCACAGTAGATTGCGTACAAAAATTGTGATGTAATTTTACACAAAAAGGTGGATAAAAATATGTGGAAATACATATTAAAGAGAATACTATGGCTTATTGTAATCATGCTTAGCGTTGCCATAGTAATATTTGTGATACTGTGGTTTGTCCCGGGAGATCCGGCCCAGATTGTATTAGGTTCAGGAGCAACTCAGGCAGATATAGAAAGACAGCGGGAAATTATGGGGTTGAATCGACCGTTTCTGGTTCAGCTCGGAACATTCTTAAGAGATGTTTTTCTACGATTTGATTTCGGAGAATCTTATGTATACGGAACGCCGGTTATTCAGGAATTTGCAACAAGATTACCAAGAACACTTGGCCTTGGACTGATATCCATTTTGCTAAATATCATCATCGGTATTCCATTGGGCGTTAATGCCGCAATTCACAGAAACAGTTTTCAGGACCAAGGATTGCTGATTATGGCTATGGTATTTATTTCTGTGCCGCAGTTCTGGCTGGCACTGATGATGGTTGTACTGTTTTCTGTAAAAATGGGTTGGCTCCCTCCGTACGGTATAGGTGGTATCAGCTATTGGATTATGCCTGTTTTGGCCAATTCTTTATCGGGAATTGCGATGAATGCGAGAATGACACGATCCGCAGTACTTGAGACAATTCGTGCAGACTTTGTTACAACCGCAAGGGCAAAAGGTCTCTCAGAGAGAGTTGTCATCTATAAACATATGCTGCCAAATGCACTGATTCCTGTTGTAAATGCTTTGGGAATGCAGCTGGCAATGGTAGTAGGCGGAACTGTGGTCATTGAGCAGGTGTTCTCTTTCCCGGGAATCGGTCAATACCTGCTGACAGGCGTTACAAGTCGAGATTATCCGGTTATCAGAGGATCGGTATTGATACTTGCACTGTTTTCAGCAGTTATCACGCTGTTGGTAGATTTGTTCTATGCATATCTGGATCCGAGAATTAAAGCGCAATACGAAAATTACGGAAGCAAGAAAGGGGGCAAATAAAAGTGGCAAAAGAAAAGAAAGCCCCTCAAAGGAAAAGACAAACTCAATTCTCTCAAATCATGGGTAGATTGAAGAAAAATAAAGTCGCAATGGGCGGATTGATAGTTTTACTTATCATCATTTTAGCTGCAATTTTTGCACCGTTTGTCGCTCCATACGATCCGAATTATATGGATTATGCAGCATTAAATCAGCCCCCGAGCGCTGCGCATATCATGGGATGCGACAACTTAGGAAGAGATATCTTCAGCAGAATCATTTATGGTGGAAGATACTCCCTTTCGCTGGGATTAATCTGTGCAGTAATCGGAATGGTATTCGGAGTATTCTTTGGAACCATGGTAGGTTACTTTGGTGGACAGGTAGACAATATTGTCATGCGTATTTGTGATGTGTGGATGGCAATCCCGGCAACTTTGCTGGCGATTATCATCTCAGCCTCACTCGGTTCGGGATTTGGCTATACGGTATTTGCTTTGGCAGTAGGAGGAATTCCGGGCTCAATCAGAGGAACCAGAGCAATGGCATTAAAAGAGAGAGAAATGGAATATTTAGAAGCTGCGAAAGCGATGAATTGCTCCAAGATGAAAATTATGTATAAACATATGATGCCAAATATCATTGCACCGACAATTGTCGGAACAACGGGACAAATCGGCGCAACGATGATGGCGGCAGCAGGCCTTTCCTATATTGGTTTAGGTATACAGCCGCCGGCGGCAGAATGGGGCGCAATGTGTTCTGCAGCACGAGATTACATTATGAAATATCCTCATATGATGATATGGCCGGGAATCGCAATTTTGATTACGGTTCTGGCAATTAATATGCTTGGTGATGGTTTGCGTGATGCAATGGATCCAAGATTGAAAGACTAGGCAGAGGAGAGAATCAAAATGAACGAGAATTATTTATCAATTCAAAATTTGGTGGTTGAATATTCCTCTGGAGGAGAAATTGTTCAGGCGGTAAACGGAGTTGATATAGAGCTAAAAAAAGGCGAGACGATCGGTCTTGTGGGAGAAACAGGAGCAGGAAAAACGACAATCGCAAAGGCAATCCTACGAATACTGCAGACTCCGCCGGCAAAGATTAAAGCCGGTAGCATCAAATTGGACCAACAAGAGTTGCTGGAACTTCCTGAGAAAGAAATGCAAAAGGTACGAGGAAACAAGATTGCAATGATTTTTCAGGATCCTATGACCGCATTAAACCCAACAATGACAGTTGGTGAGCAAATCAGCGAAGTCGTATTGCAGCATAATCATATTTCCAGAGAGGATGCAAAGAAAAAAACGATTGAAATGCTGGAAATGGTAGGAATTACAGCATTACGTTTTTATGATTATCCGCATCAGTTTTCCGGAGGAATGAAGCAAAGAGTCGTGATTGCTATGGCATTGGCATGCAATCCGGAGCTTCTTTTGGCGGATGAGCCAACAACTGCACTTGATGTAACGATTCAGGCTCAAGTCCTAGAGATGATTAAAGCCTTAAAAGATAAGTTTAATACATCTATGATTCTGATTACGCATGACTTGGGTGTTGTGGCAGAGACCTGCGATCAGGTTGCTGTCATCTATGCCGGAGAGATTGTGGAAAGCGGAACAAAGGAACATATATTTAGAAATCCGATGCACCCATATACATTAGGGCTGTTTGGCTCACTTCCGAAACTCGATGATGATTCCAAACGACTCAGCCCGATTAAAGGTCTTCCACCGGACCCTACAAACTTGCCTAAGGGATGTAAGTTCTGTCCTAGATGTCCGAAGGCAGAAAACTGTAGCAAATCACAGACTGACGTACCAATGATAGAGGTAGAAAAAGGCCATTATGTGCGTTGCTATCAGATTTCGAAAGGAGAAGCATAACATGGCATTACTAGAGGTAGAACATCTAAAGAAATATTTTCAGGTTGGAGCTGGCGTAAATCACGCAGTAGATGATATTACACTGTCTATCGAAAAAGGCCATACCATGGGAGTGGTAGGGGAATCCGGATGTGGAAAAAGCACTTTGGGACGAACCATCATAAGACTTTTGGATGCCACAGAAGGAACCGTTCGATTAAATGGTGAAGATATTACATATGCAAAAGGAAAGGATCTACGAAAACTCAGAGAAAAGGTGAGTATCGTATTTCAGGATCCATATTCCAGTTTAAATCCGCGTTCTTCAGTTGAATCCACGATTAAAGAACCTTTGCAGGAAGCGCATAGATTCAGCAGAAGTGAAATCAATCAGCGCGCGGAAGAATTAATGGATTTAGTAGGAATCGAAGATAGATTGCGCTTGGCGTATCCGCATGAAATGGATGGCGGAAGACGACAAAGAGTAGGAATTGCAAGAGCATTGGCCTTGAATCCGGAATTTATCATGTGTGATGAACCGGTTTCGGCACTTGATGTTTCCATTCAGGCTCAGGTATTAAATCTGTTGATGGACCTTCAGGAGCAAATGCAACTTACATATATGTTTGTCACGCACGATTTATCGGTCGTCAGGCATATTTCAGATGACATATGCGTAATGTATTTGGGACAGCTGGTGGAGACCTCTCCATCAAAGGAACTGTTTTTGAGACCGTTACATCCATATACAAAGGCGCTGTTATCAGCAATTCCGTCCATTGATCTGGATCATCCGATGAAGAGGGTTCAACTGAAAGGTGAAATCACTTCAGCAATCAATCCGGAACCGGGATGCAGATTTGCAGCACGTTGTCCATATGCAACAGAAAGTTGCAAACAGCAGCAAAAGCTTATAGAAGTAGAGCCGAAACATTATGTTTCTTGTTGCAGAGTTAAAGAAATTAATGATTAGCAGGTAAAAAATGAGCAAAGTAAAAGAAAAAGTAGGAAATGACATATATGGAGTCAAAGCGAACTGGAAACTAGAGCAACGTATTGGAGAGTCCGCAGAGACAGGATTTCGTCATAATAATCGATATCATAAATATTTCCACGGATATACCGAAGTCAGAAGCGAAAAACCGAATGGAAGATATGCTATTACAAGGGTATATACAGATGATTGGTTCGTACAGGATTGTTCAGAGCCTAAATGGATTTTGACAAAGCTCGGATTAATGGGTTTGTCAATTGTGGTGATGTGTATGTATATCATCGTAATGACCAGACCGGGATATGTCGTAAATGTTTCACAAATCGTAGCGATTCCCGGGTTTATGTCAATCCTGTTTTTGCTTTTGTTGTGTGCTTCTACTATCGGATTTGCGATAACAAAAAGAAAAATGACATGGTGGGATCACCATTCAAGCTGCATTAGAATTAAAATGCTATCTGCAATTTGCGCATTCATGCTATTTGCGACGGCTGTAATGATGGGAACTGTGACGATTGCAACGTCAGGTTCTGCAAAAGAATGGTGGCTCATTACAGGGGTAATGGGTTGTTGCGCCTGTGTGATAGGAATCAATTACTTTTTTAAAAGAATCAAATTTAAAAGAGTAGTCAACGACTTAGTATTACCTGAAGGCGAAGCACATAGAATATCGTAATTTCGTCAATGAATGAAAGGGAACTATGACAAACAAAAATTTATTCAGCATAACTGCGGTAACAAAAGTAACAGCAAGCGGGCAAAAATGTGTAGAGGCAGTAATTGAATATGAAAAAAGTATAAAGCAAGAGTCCGTAGAATTAGAGAGCTATGCTGTATTGAATCGGACAATTACGAATATTGTGGCAGTGAAAAACAAGATATATCTGGAATTAGATATAAATGATGAAACGGCTGATATGTATCATCCGGGAAATCCCTGGTCAAAGGAGCCGGCGACTCTTGAAAAGGCGAAGGTTTCAGTAAAGCAAACAAAGGATATCTATGCAATTGATGGAACGGTATATGAAAAATGGGAAAAATTTGAAGAATCCGAAAGCGCCAAGGATGAAATCGTGGACCGGTTTATTCAAGGAACCTTTCATAACCAAAGATATAATCTGTATATTCCAAAGAATTACGATCCGGCTAAGAAGTATCCGCTTATCCAATTTATTCATGATGCAAGTGTATGTGGAGAAGAAACAAAACTTACTCTAGCGCAGGGAATTGGAGCACTAATATGGGCAAAAGAGGAAGAGCAGGAGAAGCATCCGTGTTTTATATTTGCGCCACAATTCGAAGGCCCTGCAATTGTAGACGATGATTGGAATGTGGATAAACGATTAGAAGATGCGAAAGAGGCATTGGATCATATTATAGAAAGTTACAGCGTTGATCAAAATCGCATTTATACCACAGGACAGTCCATGGGATGCATGTCTTCGATTGTATTAAATATCCGCTATCCAAGCTTATTTGCAGGCTCACTGCTGGTGGCAGGACAGTGGAATGAGAGAGCCATACCGGGACTGGAAAAACAAAATTTGTGGATGATATGTTCACAGGGCGATATGAAAGCTTTCCCGATTATGAATCAAATGTGTGTTGCAATGGAAAGAGCGGGCGCAAAGGTTGAAAGGCAAGTTATCATGAACCACCAGCCGCAGGAGTATTACCATGAAATTGCAAAAGAAATTTTATCGCATCATCCAAATATAATTTTTACACCATATAAATTGGAGACGGTTGCAGATGGATGGCATTCGGATGGCGGAGCTCATCATATGTCAACATGGAAGAATGCATACGAAATCGAAGCGCTCAGAGACTGGTTATTCGAGCAGGAGAGGAGGTCATAGATATGCTAGTTGATTTTTCATCTAAACATGATATCCTGATTCGCCACAAGGACGGTTCATATACTCCAATGGATGAACCATATTATGAAGTAAAGCAAATAAGTCAGAATACATGGCAAATTATGAGTTCGGGAGATTATCATTATCTGGCCGCCGGAAATGATTTTGCAGTAGCAATTGATACCGGATACGGAGCCGGAAATCTTAGGGAATTCTTAGAACGCCTATGTGGAAAAGAAGTTCCGTGGGTAATCAATACACATCATCATTTTGATCATAGTGCAAATAATTGTTATTTTGATAAAGCATACATGGGAAAAGAGGCAGTAGATAAGGTTTCTGTTCCATACAAAAGTTTTGAAGGGATGGATTTTTTTAAGGATTCCTATGTGAAGCAAGTTGTTGGAACCGGCGATGTGTTGGCAATTCCGGGAAGAAGTTTTCGATTCTTTCGAATTGGTGATCACACGGAAGATGGAATTGCAATCTTAGATCAAGAAAACAGAATGCTTTTTACAGGTGACGAGTTTATGCCTGGTATGAAAAATTTCTCCGGAAGTGTAAGCGCATGGAAAGAAAAGCTGGATCTTATTCTTCCATATAGAAAAGATTTTGATTTCCTGTGCGGCGGTCCGGAAATACTTCCTGCTGAGGAATTCGACATTTTTTATGAGGCTGCTGAAAAGATTATAGCGGGAGAGAAATCTGAAAGTCCTACGGAGAGGGGCAATCATCCGCCTCGGGAGCAGAAAAACTATAATGGGCATAGAGTATATGATTGTCAAATGCCTCATGTAGAAGATATTCCTAAAGGTGGATTTGGAAACCAATCAAAAAAACAATTTGTTTATAAAAATCATGTTTTCCATTATGGAAAAATATAATGCCTAAATATGAAAACAAACGAAAGCCAATTCCCATCGCGGGGATTGGTTTTTGTTTTGCGTAAGGTTATAATAAGAAGCTGTAGGAATCAATGAGAAACAACATTACAAGAGGATTCAAGAGGATTAGAAATATGATCAATCAAAGTTATAAAGCCTTGCTTTCCGGAAAGTCCATTATCCGTGAACTCAGCGAATATGCGACTGCACGCGGAAAAGAAATCGGATACGAAAATGTATTTGACTATAGTTTGGGAAATCCAAGCGTGCCTACGGCACAGGGATATACCGATGCAGTCATCGATATGTATCAAAACAAAAATCCAATGGAAATCCACGGATACAGCCCTTCCCTGGGAATTGAATGGGTCAGGAAAACAGTGGCAGACAGCCTGAATCGCAGATTTGATATGGATTATGATACGAAACATATCTTCATGGCAAGCGGTGCGGCAGGCGCATTGGCACATGCATTTCGTGCAGTGACAGAGCCGGGAGACGAAATCATCGTATTCGCCCCGTTTTTCCCTGAGTATGCGCAATACATCGGAAGAACCGGCGCAATCATGAAGGTAGTACCGCCAAATACAAAGGATTTCCAGATTAATTTCGAAGCCTTTGAAGAAATGATTAACGAGAAGACCATGGCGGTACTGATCAATACGCCGAATAATCCATCCGGAATTGCCTACAGCACAGAAACCATCAAGCGGTTGGCAGCAGTTTTGGAAGCAAAGCAAAAACAGTTCGGACACGATATTTTCCTGATTTCGGATGAACCGTATCGAGAGATTGTCTTCGAAGGGGCAGACAGTCCTTATCCAAGCAAATTTTATGATAATACATTATCTTGCTATTCATTCTCTAAGAGTCTATCTCTGCCGGGAGAAAGAATTGGCTATGTGGCAGTGAATCCAAGATGTACGGACGCAGACGTATTGGCTGTGATTATGGGACAAATCAGTCGCGGAATCGGCCATAATTGTCCTGCATCTACTTCGCAGCTGGCGGTGGCAAAGGTCATCGATGAGACAAGTGATTTGTCCGTATATGAAACCAATATGAATCTGATTTATGATGCCCTTGTGGATATGGGATTTACCGTGGTCAAACCGGGAGGAACCTTCTATATTTTCCCGAAGGCATTGGAAGAAGATGCAAATGCATTTTGTATGAAAGCAAAGAAATATGATTTGATATTGGTCCCGGCAGATAATTTTGGATGCCCTGGATATTTCAGAATGGCTTATTGTATCGACACCGAAAAAGTGAAGCGCTCGCTATCGGTATTCCGAAAGTTTGTAGAGGAAGAATACGGAATCGGGAAAAAGGGCTAAAGTTACTGAATGGTAATCAGGTCACTGTACGGTTACAATACGAATACAAGGTTAGTATTTAAAAAAAATTGTGCAGATGTTATAATGAAATAGCTACAAAAAATAAATTATTGGAGGGATTTAACATGGCAAACAAGTATTTTGATCTTACAGATCGCGTTGCAGTAGTAACAGGCGCATCTACAGGACTCGGTGTTCAGATGGCAAAGGCTCTTGCGAGCCAGGGTGCAAACATTGTATGTTTGGCACGTCGTCAGAACTTAATCGATGAGGTAGCAAAAGAGATTTCCGATACTTATGGGGTAAAAGCAATCGGAGTTGCGTGCGATATTACAGACACCGATCGAGTTGAAACCGCAGTCGATACCATTATCAAAGAAATGGGTAAGATCGATATCTTAATTAACAACGCTGGTACCGGAGCCGTTGCTCCTGCAGAAGATATTACAGATGAGCAGTTCGCAAATGAGATGAACATTGACTTGTTTGGATCATTTAAGATGGCTCGTGCTGTAGCAAAGAAAGCAATGATTCCGGCCGGATACGGACGTATCATCAACATCGCTTCTATGTATGGTCTTGTAGGAAACAAGATTGCTCCTGCTTCTCCATATCATGCAGCAAAGGGTGGTGTTGTAAACTTAACCAGAGCACTTGCAGCAGAATGGGGCGATAAGGGCATCACTGTAAATGCAATTTGTCCTGGATATTTTGAGACACCTCTTACCAAGGAAACATTAGAATCTGAGTTCTTCCAGAACTATGCGAAGACCATGATTCCTATGGCAAGATACGGAAAGGAAGGCGAGCTTGATTCTGCAGCAATCTTCCTTGCAGCACCTGCATCTACATATGTAAACGGTGTAATCCTCCCGGTTGACGGTGGATACACAAGTATGTAATCCAATTGCAGAATATCGTAAAACACACTAGAATAGAAACACACTAAACCCCTCGCAGACCAGTGGCCTGCGGGGGGGTTTGCGGTGCGCCTAGCGGCGCACGTTTCTAACGGGTTAAAGTCCCGAATCCGCCCGGTAGTGGGAAGGATATAGCCGAAAGCAAGGGTGTCCGCCGCGAGACGGAATCTGAAGGAAGCTGGATGTGGGGAACATACTAACCCA
>SVFB01000083.1 GCA_015057085.1 Lachnospiraceae bacterium | reverse complement strand
TCCAAAGTCATTTCATCAATTAAACTCCACAAAGTAGCCTTAACTTCTTCTGAAAATTGCATATGGGGCGCCTCCTTAAAAAGTATATATTTCAAGGGCTTCGCCACATTTTTTGATTAATTTGTCAAGTGTTTTTTTTTTTTTTTAAAATAGCAGATATGTCACACGAATCACATATCTGCTAAATTTATTCAGTTTTTCTTATCTTAATGACATTGTATTGGCGAGGGCGAATGAAAGGGGCATAAACCTTTGAATTTACTGGTGTTTATCAAAAAAAGAATTAAAAAAATGAATCAGAAAAGGTGAATTGGCTTCATAACCGATTCACCTTTTTTTCTACGTATAAGCACTCACACAATTATAGAGAATTTAGTGTTATCGGAGGACTTGTAAAACCTGTGTTTTCAGCTACTCGCCAGAAGGGACACGCTACTTTCCTTTGGGGACGGGGGACTAACCGCTAACCCCCGTCCCCAAAGGTGGCGTCCCCAATTGACAGCAGGAATATTCGAGGCTATAATTTGGATAGATGTGGTTAACCGGTTAACGACGTCGAATGGGAGATAGTATTTACAGGGTTATAGGTAATGAGGTATCAGTGTGGAATGGAAGGATTTTCAAGAGAATGTCAGCCATGGCACGGCTGCATTTCCGCTGGCAGACTATGTTTGGATGGGAGAGTTTGATTATACAGTCAACCAGCATTGGCACAAAGAAATCGAGATTATTTATTTTGAGAAAGGAACATTTTCATTTAACTGCAATTCGGTGGAATATGTCGTAGAGGGACCGGCGTTGGCATTTGTAGATTCAGGTGTGCTTCACGGTCTGAGCCTGAGGAAGGGACAGCGCGAGAGCGCATTGGTGTTTGATTGCAGGATGCTGAGTTTTGAGTGGTATGATGAGTCGCAGCGAGTCATCCTCGAGCCGCTCATCAATGGAAAGGTCAAGCTGCCGCCATTTTTGTATCCGGAGGACGAAATCTGGCAGGAAATATTAACGCTGTACAAGAAAGCAATAACGGAAGCGCGCAAGAAAAAGGCCTCCTCAAATCTGAAGGTCAAGCTATATCTGACGGAGATATTGTCTCTTTTGTATGAGCATCAGTTGCTGACCGCGACAGAAACAGTGGTGGAAGCAAAAGGATATCAGATTGAAAATATCGAAAAAGCAGTGTCCTATATTAGAGCGCATTACACCTCGAAAATGAAGATTTCCGATGTGGCGGATTATATGGGCATGAGCGAGCAATATCTGTGCAGATATTTCAAGAGGATGACCGGAAAGACACTGACTGAATATATGAATGAGATTCGGATTGAAAAAGCATCGGAGATGCTCAGCAATACCAATGAGAAAGTGATAGATATCGCAATTCAATGCGGATATGATAACATTAGCTATTTCATCAAGCGCTTTAAAAACTTAAAAGGGATTACCCCGCAGGAGTATCGCCGAGTCTCCAAACGTGGGTAGTAAGATATACAACAAAAGCTGTCGCAGATTTGCGGCAGCTTTTATCTCAGTCGGAGATTGTAACTCCGACTGAGATAACACTATATTAACCGGACAGACTAAGGAAAGATAAAATAGTGCAATAAATTGGCAGTATATGATAAGCAGAAACAAATACGCGATGCTATTCTAGAGAACGAAAAAAGTATGGGAGGTAAATATGACATTTAGGAGAAATTGGTTCAAAAAACTTCTGGCTGTCGGACTTAGTTTGTCGGTTTTGGTAGGTACTCCGATTCCGAGCATGGCCGGTCAGACACAGACTACTGCAGAATCACAAGAACAGGTTTCATCGCGAGAAACAGTGCATGACGGAGCAATCCTGCATGCGTTTTGCTGGAACTTTGAAACCATCAAAGCCAATATGGCAGACATTGCGGCAGCAGGATATACTGCCGTACAGACATCACCAATCAATGAGTGTCTCAGCACGCATCCGGAGTTGCAGATTCACGGATCGGGCATGTGGTATTACCACTATCAGCCAACCGATTGGAAAATTGGTAACTATCAATTGGGTACCAGAGATCAATTTATTGAAATGTGCGAAGAAGCGCACAACTATGGGGTAAGCATTATTGTAGATATCCTTCCGAACCACACGACACCGTCCAAAGATCAAGTATCACAGGATCTGTTGGATGCGGCCGGAGGCACCTTCGACGACTTACTACACAAGTCAATCTCAAATGCCACCGGACGAGTAAGCACCACATATACCTATGATGGATTACTGGATGTGGATACGGAAAATGAAGGCTTCCAGCAGTATTTTTATGAATTCCTTATGGACTGTCTTGCTTGCGGAGCAGACGGATTTAGAATTGATACTGCAAAGCATATTGCATTGCCGGACGATCCGGTCCCTGAAGAGTACGAGGATCAGGACAGAAACACATTTTATCCGAACATGAAGGCAGCAATTGATGAGAAGGGGAAGAACGCTGCCGGCGAGGATGTGGATTATGCAGATCTGTTCGTTTATGGCGAGACATTGCAAGGTAATGAGCGTACCGCAGCATATCAGGATATGCTTGGAGGAACCACTGCCAGCAATTATGGGGCAGCCATCAGAACCGCATTGTCCAGCAAGGACTTTTCAGTAGACAAGATTGCAGACTACAGAATCGAGGATGAAGGCGAATATGAAGCAGATCCGAATAAACTGGTTACCTGGGTAGAGTCACATGATAACTATTGCAATGACGGAGAAGACAGCTGGAAATTAATCAACGATGAAGACGTTCGTCTCGGATGGGCTATCATCGGTGCCAGAAAAGACGGCACACCACTCTTTTTCAGCAGACCAGCGAACAGCTCAGCAGAAAATCCATGGGGCGACAATGTACTTGGCGCAGCCGGAAACGATGAGTACAAATCCCCTGAGGTTGTGGCAGTCAATCACTTCCGCACTGCAATGGCAGGAAAGGACGAGGCGCTGAGCAATCCGAACGGAAATGTGCAGACCATCATGATTGAGCGTGGCAGCGATATCGAGAATGCGGCAGAAGGCGCAGTAATTGTAAATGGCTCTACCTCAACCGTGGTACTCGATTGCGAGACAAAGCTTGCAGATGGCACCTATGTCAATATGGTATCAGGTCAGAATGAAATTTATACCGTATCCAATGGTGTTTTAAACGGAGATTTACCGGCAAGATCTGTTGTTGTTCTTTCTGAGTTAAGCGAAGAGGAAAAAACTTCTGTATTCTATTACAATGCAGATAATTGGAACAATGTCGAAGCTGTCGTAGGAGAGAATACTTATTCTGCTACCAACAACGGTGACGGATGGTGGAGTGCTATAGTTCCGGAGACTGAATTTGAAGTTACATTTACAAACGGAAACGATCAGACAAGCGATGCATATTCCATCACATCAAACGGTAACCGCTATGCAGCCGGAAGTAGTGTATATGCATCGAAAGCAGAAGCAGAGGAAGCACTTGGCGTACAGCTCGTATCGGTATATTTCTTCAATACCGAGAATTGGGATAGCGTGAATGCATATGCATATCTGTCGGATGGAACACAATTGTTTGGCGGATGGCCGGGCACCGCAATCAGCTATGACGGCGCATTTTGGTATCGCGCTGATGTAAAGTTTTTGGAAGTAGAAGACTTTTCAATCATTTTTAATCATGATGGTGTGCAGACAGGCAATATTGCAATTACAGCATCTGATTTGGTAGAAGGCGATGATGGGGTATTAAAGGCGTATGTATCGCTTGATATCGAGCAAACCGGCGAGCAGCTGTCTGCAACGGTTTATGATTCTATGGATGAACCGGAAGATGTTTGGGGTGTCTCCGGCAGAAGAAATTTCACTGATGTATATTTCTATGATGCAAATGATTGGGGCCAGGTCAGCGTTTACACCTGGGGTGATGTCAACCTTGGCGGATGGCCTGGAGCAACTGCAACACAGGAAGACGACGGATGGTACAAGATTCGATTGAATGCAGCACCGGGAAGCAATGTGAATATAATCTTCAACAATGGAAATAATGGAAAACAGACACCAAACCTGGCGGTCAGCGATATCCAGAGTCGCTTCTTTGTAGGTGCATCAGGGGAAGTATTTACTTCAAAGCAGGCAGCAAGTGATGTGCTTTTAGCACCTGCAAATGTTCAGTTCTACAACGAAAACGACTGGAATCAGGTCTATGCTTATGCAGAGGGAAGCAGCGACGAAAACTTCGGCACCTGGCCCGGTGTACAGATGACAGAAGGCAGCAATGGATGGTTTTCAGTGGAAGTGCCAAAGGAACTGATCACAGATGCAGAAGGCACATTTGCACTGACATTCCATGATGGCAGCAGTGAAAACACAACCAACAAAGTGGTACAGACAGTAGTAAATGCGACCAATGTATTCTTTGGGGCATCCGTGCAGGGTGGATATGCATCTCAGACAGGGGTATATGAGGCATTAGGCATCTCCACAAGAGTCTATTTCTACAACAGCGAAGGCTGGGCAGAACCATATGTATGGGCATGGGATGACACCGAGAACTTCTCCGGTGGATCATGGCCTGGAAGAGCCGCTACGAGAGAAGGCGATAGCGACTGGTGGTATTATGATGTACCAAAGCCGGCAGAGGCTGGATTCAATGTAATATTCAGTGACAATGGAACACCGCAGACAGACACCATTCCAATTACAGATGCATCAAAGGTTTACACAAGCGCAATGAACCTGAATACTTATGCGTCCAAAAAGGAAGTGCTCAGACTTGCCGGAATCGGAGGCAATCTGTCAGATGCCACAGTAAGCGCAATATCTTCAAAGACTTACACCGGAAGCGCAATTAAGCCGGCAGTAACCGTAAAATATGACGGTAAAACACTTGTGGCAAATACAGATTATACATTGTCTTATTCAAATAATATTAATGCGGGAACCGCAACGGTTGTAATCACAGGAAAAGGCGATTATGAAGGAAGCAAGACAGTTCACTTCACCATTGGCAAAGCGTCCAATGCTGTTAAGGTCAACAAGACGTCATTCTCCGTAAGTGCTTCCACATCCAAGAGCAAAACCGTGCAGATTACTGCGAGTGCGACTTCAAAAGGCAAATTAACCTATAAGAGCTCAAACAGTAAGGTAAAGGTGGACAAGAATGGAAAAGTAACCATTCCAAAGAATTTTGCCGGAACCGCTAAAGTTACCATAACTGCAGCTGCAACAACCAATTATAAAGCTGCATCAAAGACCGTAACCATTACAGTAAAAGGACTTACCAATAAAGTTACCGCTAAAAATATCAAGGTAAAGTCTTCAAAGAAGAAACAGACTGTAAAGATTAGTGTAAAACAAAAAGGAAAAGGCAAAATCACATATTCAAGCAGCAACAAGAAAGTCAAAGTTGATAAGAATGGTAAGATTACCATTGCAAAGAACTTTGTAGGAACTGCGACCATTACCATTAAAGTTGCTGCAAATGGTGCATATAAGGCTACAACCAAAAAGATTAAGGTAACAGTAAAGCGAGCACACCATTAGGGACGGGGGCAATGTCATTTAGATAGCATAAATCTTGATAACGGTATATTATTATAACCATGATAAATCCAAACAAAATATATCCAGTTCTCGGGTTTACGGTCAAAAATTCTATTTTTGAAAAAGGCAAACAGACGGTCATCAGGGGCCGCCTACTATTCAGGGTATTCTGTTTTGTTGA
>SVFB01000009.1 GCA_015057085.1 Lachnospiraceae bacterium | reverse complement strand
TAGCAAAGATTGGTCAGCAACTTTTTCTTTTTATCTTGTTTCTGCTGACCGCTCTCCTGCTCTAGCAAAGATTGGTCAGCAACTTTTTCTTTTTATCTTCTTTCTGCTGACCGCTTCCCTGCTCTAGCAAAGATTGGTCAGCAACTTTTTCTTTTTATCTTCTTTCTGCTGACCGCTTCCCTGCTCTAGCAAAGATTGGTCAGCAACTTTTCTTTTTTATCTTGTTTCTGCTGACCGTTCCCCGGCTCTAGCAAAGATTGGTCAGCATTTTTTCTTTTTACATCACACAGCTTGGGCCCCGCATCTCTAAATCACCATCTTTGACATAGCGCGCATTGAACTCCATATTGATTTCTCGAAGTTCCTTTTTTCCATCAATATAATCCTGATACATCTCAGCAAGTCCGGACATACAGCCGTCACAGCTTGCTTCGATATTTCCCAAAGATTCTTTTACAATCTGCTCTCGTTCTTCTTTTGTGGTATCTTTGATTAAGTATGACATTTCTTTCTCCTAAATAAATAATAGTTTGCATACAATACTATAGCAGAAACCTATGCAAATAAAAAAGTCATTAAATTTTCCAATTGCCTTGAAATTATAAATTGTCCATGTGCTCTAATATTGAATCATATGTGTTTTTCGTTTGTTTTTTTGATGAACCATTTATTACATAAATCTCATTTTGAGTGTTTATCACAATATAGGAAGCCAGCGATTCATTTCCGATAAATGTATATTTCTCTGAAACAGAATCCAGTTGTTCGGTATAATCTATATCTGTAATATCCTTCAGCCAAATAAAAGTGGTTTCATCATCAGACACAGCCCCTATTTTCTCATCGTCAACACCAATCGATACATATGTATCATCTCCGGACATTCCCTTATAAACCGAAAATAGAATCATAATTGCTATAATAAATGCCCCACTAATCCATCGCTTTTTTCTAAAATCTGTCATTGTACCACCTTCTTTGATATATTTAAATGTAATAAAAAAGGGCGCAAAACCAACATAAATACGTTGGATTTACGCCATTGCTACACACGTCATACTATATGAAGAATAACACAGAATCTATTCCCTCTGCAAGTATTACTGCCGATTACCACTGATATCCGGTTCCCGCACCCAAATCATCCTCGACAAAATTTAATTCCCCGATTAGCGGAGTTAAATCTTTGAATTCGTCAGGATGCACTGCTGCATAGTATTCTTTCTTGCCCAGGAAATAATGAAGAATGTACATGTGATGATACAAATTCGAGGATACCACATCCGCATTTCCGGTGTCTCCCACTACATCCTCGTCATAGTCATCAAATTTATAATCACGACGAAGGACAAATACATCTTCTTTCAATACAGTTCCATCGAGAAGCGCCGGCTTGATATATGCTTTGTCTTGTACAAACTCCCCATCGACACCGTCGCCGCCTAAGGCTATCGTATAATCAAGCACCAACACCTCTTTATATCCGACATTTGCGGCCTTAATCTGCTCGACAAATTTGCTCTGTAATCCTTTATCCAACAATCCAACCTTGGCATTTTCAAGCTGCTCCGCCACTGCCGGACCTAAAGTGTCAAATGCCAAATCGCGGATACTCGGACGCGACATGTTCTTCTCATCGTCCATCCGCTCTCTTTCTGCATTCGCCTCCATCTGCGCAACCTGCGCCTGATACTGTTCCTTTGCTTTGTTAATCATTGATCCGAACAAACCCATTTTTTCTTCCCCTTCTTTAAAACAATTATTTGCATGTAAACTCACATTTTGCTTTGTTGTATTTTTGAATAATCTTATTGTATTTTTTATTTTTGAAAAAATCAATATGTTCGGCAACGTTTTGATAATTCCTTCATCAGTTCTTTTTCTTTATTTTCTGCCGCTTCCATATCAGATGCACCTATCGAAAGATATAACTTCAACTTCGGTTCTGTGCCGGATGGTCTCACTACAATTGAACAGTCATTTTCCAATACGTACTTTAACACATCAGACTTCGGCAAGTCTCCAATTCCATCTGAATAGTCATACAGGTGTTGAATGGAATAGCCGCAAATCTTCTCACTGCATCCGCGAAACTGCTGCATCACATGTTTCATCTTTTCTGCACCTTTAGCACCTTCAAATTCGAAAGAATACAAACTGTTTTTTTCATATCCAAACTGCTTATACAAATTTTGCAACTGTTCCAGAAGTCCAATTCCCTTTGCTTTATAATAAGCAAACATCTCGCAGATAAGCGTTGCACCATTAACAGCATCTTTATCCCGCACATGCGTTCCGGAAAGATATCCATAACTTTCTTCAAACCCAAAAATATAATCGTCTTTCCTGCCTTTTTCTTCCAGTAGCGCGATTTGTTCTCCGATAAATTTGAAACCGGTTAACACATTAATTGTTTCCACTCCATAATGGGATGCAATTTTTTCGCCCATATCTGTCGTAACAATCGTTTTCACCATGACCGGATGTTTTGGCATTGTATTGTTTGCAATGCGCATTTTACAAATATAATCTAACAGAAGACAACCTGTTTCATTTCCTGATAATAAAACAAAGTCATCTCCTTTTCGCACTGCAATTCCAACACGATCACAATCAGGATCCGTCGCAAATACCAGTTCTGCATTCTCACGCTTTGCATATTCAATAGAAAGTTGCATTGCTTCACGAATTTCCGGATTTGGATATGGACAAGTCGGAAAATCCCCATCAGGCTGCTCCTGTTCCTTGACTACTGTGACATCTGTATATCCAAGCTCTGATAAGGTTCTTATAACAGGTTTCAATCCTGTTCCGTTGAGCGGAGAATAAACGATTTTTACATGTTTATCCAGCTCCTCCTCTTTCGCCAGAGATAATTTTTTAACCTCTTCCACAAAGCCTGTATAAACAGAATCCGGAATTGATGCAATGGCGCCATTTTCCATACCGGTATCAAAAGGAATGCGTTTCACATCACCAAAAATATCCACCTTTTCTATTTCTGCCAAAATCCGTTCCGCAGCTTCTGTCGTAATCTGACAGCCGTCGCTTCCATACACTTTATACCCGTTATATTTTGCAGGATTATGGGACGCAGTAATCATGACTCCCGCAGCACAATCCAATTTTCTGACTGCATAAGACAAACATGGAGTCGGCATCAACTGCGGGTAAAGATATACCGTGATTCCATTTGCAGCAAATACCTCTGATGCAATCTGTGCAAACTCTTTTGATTTATTTCTCGAATCATAACTGACTGCTACTTTGCGCGCTTTCTCTCCACAGGTTTTTAGGATATCATTCGCGATTCCCTGACTGGCTTTTGCCACCGTATAAATGTTCATGCGGTTGCTGCCTGCTCCGATCACGCCGCGCAATCCACCTGTTCCAAAAGCAAGATTGCGATAAAAGGCATCTTCGATTACTTCAGCATTTCCTGCCATTTTTTCCAGTTCTTCTACCAGATCCGGATCCTCTAGATTCTTTTGCATCCAACGATTATATTCTGTCAAACTCATTTCCTATTTCTCCTATCTAACTGTAGATGCAATGATTTCCATATCCCCCTCAAACAATACCACTCCGTAATCGTATGGCACGATTAAATGTGTCCCCTTGCGAACCAGAGTCCCATCAATCTTTCCGATTCCGTCCGTGATTGTAATGTTTAAAAAGTGATATTTCTGGTCCAAAAAAGCAGTCCCTTTTACACGCATCTTAAACACTTCATAATACATGCCGGCATAGATTACCTCCAGCTGATTGTCCCGTCCCCGGATTTTCTCCGATTCTAAGATACACTCAGATGCAGATGGCGCCGGTGTTGTAATGACTTCTTTACACTTTTCGATATGCAATTCACGCTTTTTCCCGTCCGACATTCTGTCATAATCGTAAACGCGATATGTCACATTGCTGCTTTGCTGGGTTTCTAGAATCACAAAGCCGCCTTTAATTGCATGCACGGTTCCGGGATTGATCTGAATAAAATCTCCCTTTTTCACCGGAACCTCACAAATCAACTGCGACCATTTTTCCTCCTCGATCAGGCGCGTAAGCTCATCTGTCGAATTGGCGTTGTGACCGATTACCAGCTTCGCATTTTCCGGACAGCCCAATATATACCAGCACTCTGTTTTTCCCAGAGAGTGATTCTCCTTCTCCATTGCATAGCAATCATTGGGATGAACCTGAATACTCAAGTCTTCTTTTGCATCTATAATTTTTACCAAAAGAGGGAATTTTTCGTTTTCGCCCTCATCCTTTTTGATATTTCCAAACAGCTCCGGGTGCTGATTCCACAATTCCGAGAGGTGAAATCCTTTATATTTTCCATTTTCGATGATTCCATCTCTTTCCGGATACGCAGAAATCCCCCAGCACTCTCCGATATCATCTCCCGCTTCCTCGTAGCCAAATTCCTCGCGCAACTTGGAGCCTCCCCAGATATTGTGCGTACAAACAGGATGCAGGAAGAGCAATTGGTTGCGATCTCTTTCCATCTTATTTCACCAACTTTCCTTCGGCATCAAATTGTGTAACATACTCCACAAGTTCCTTCAGCTTCACTTTCGCAATTCCAATCTTTTGGTCAGCCGCTCCATATCCCATAATCAATTCTTCTCCAATCATTACGGCACCGGTCGTGAAAATGCATGGGCATAAAAACTTATCCGGAAGTTCCCAATCCTGCTTCGCATAAATCAACCTTTCAGACATGCGATGTGTGATGATTGGGAAATCGTCTTCCTGTTCCTCCACAATCATAAAGGATTGTGTATATCCGTAATCCGGAAGCTGTTTCCCGTGATAGGACACCAGCCACTTTCCTTCCCCCAGCGAAATCGGTGGAAAGCTGGCGCCGATACGTTCTTCTTCCCAATCAAAGGTACTCTTTGCCATCAATTGATGCTCTGCTTTTTCTCCTACGAAATCAGAAAACGATTCTGCTGCCGCATAAAAAATAGCCGGTGTTTGCACACCTTCTCCGGTTGGAAAAGCATAGGATTTTTCCGGGCGATGTAACATAACAAGCTGATTTTTTCCATGGATTTTCATCTTCTTTTCAAAGAAAAAAACATCCCGGTTGTCGCTCATATTTCCATCTGTTAACGGGCCCACATAACCAAAGGCATCCTCGTATCTTTGTGCGGCCAGCGCGTCCAAATCAACCTGATATAAAACAGTGACCGTATCATTCCTGTTTGCCAGAACTCCGATTGGATTATTCTCATCTTCTGCCCAGTCAGGTAGATTATCCTTGCGTTTATCCCCCTCCCAATAAGCTCCGGGCGGGAACAATCGGCAGGCAACTGTCATATACAGCTGCCCTTCAACCTTAAATAATCTAGGATCTTCAATGCATCCGTTTGCATAATTTAAAACCTTTTGACCATAAACATTCGTCACAAACATCCGGTCTTCCTCATAAGCGAGGGCCGGTGCAAGGGCAGGTTTTGAAAAATCCGCCTCAAAGGTCTCTCCTCCATCTGTGCTTTTTGCGTAGCCCAAAAAGATTGGATACGGATCGGATTTTCCTTTTAAATTCTTAGAAGGCCATGGCCCTGTTGCACGAAATAGCATATGGATGGTTTTTCCATCTTCATCTAATGCCAGCGCAGGATTAAGAACCATCGTATCCGCCCAATCGCATCCAGGTTTCGGCTCTAAGACGGGCTTTGGAGAATATTTTATTTCTAATTGTTTATTTGTATTCATCAAATTATCTTCTTCCTATTTCTGTATCGCTTTCATTTACAACGCTATGCTCTTTGATATAATCAATCAGCGCATCCGTGTTTGCAAAAGCCAGTCCTACATAACTGTCTGCAGCTCCGTAATAAATCGCCATCTGACCGGTTTGAGTATTTTGTACAGTTGCACATGGGAAACAAACATTTGGAACAAATCCACGCTCCTCATACCACTCTTCCGGAGTCATCAAAAAATTCTCGCAGCGATATTTTACAATCGAAGGATTCTCCAAATCCAAAATTGCGCCGCCAATGGAATACACAAATCCGTTGCAGGTTCCTGCCACACCATGATATAACAGCAACCATCCCTCCGAGGTTTCGATTGGGGTTGCTCCGCCGCCAATCTTTAACGACTGCCACCACTTATCATTCGGTCCCATTACATGACGATGTTTTCCCCAATAGACCATATCAGCACTTTCACTTACAAAAATATCTCCAAATGGGGTATGTCCGCTGTCGGAAGGACGGGATAACAACATGAATTTATCCTGAATTTTTCGTGGAAACAGTACTGCATTTCGATTAAACGGTACAAAAGGATTTTCGATTCTCACAAAAGTTTTAAAATCTCTGGTCTTTGCAATACCGATTGATGCCCCATAAAAGTCCTGGCACCAAATAATATAATAATCATCTTCCACCTGAACCAGTCTTGGATCATAAGCATACTGCGGCATGAATATTTCACCGTTTTCATCTACGAATTTGATCATGTCCTCATCGATATCCCAATGAATTCCATCCTCACTTCTACCTAAATAAATGGTTGGAATCCCATTTGTCTGCTCTCCACGAAATACACCGATAAAGCCATCCTGATATGGCAAAACTGCACTATTAAAGATTCTCGCAACATTCTTTATCGGATTTCTTCCAATGATTGGATTCTCCTGATATCTCCAGACAGGTGCACCTTCAAACGCATCAGGCCCTTCCTGCCAAGGCACTTTATTTGTTGTTGGTCCGTATAATTTGTATTTCATAATCCACATCTCCTATGCTTCTTCATCAAGCAATTCCAAATTCTTCTTTATCAATTCAATCCGTTGTTCAACGCATAAGGTGCTTCTTCCCGGATCCTCCGGAGTTTGGAACACGTAATCCATCAAGCGCTCAAGCGACATGGTAGCCACATGTACTCTGGTATCCGAGGAAGCATAGTAAAGGAACACTTCGTTATTCTCATTTACAATTGCACCATTGGTAAATACCACATTCGAAACATCTCCTATCCGTTCCTCACCGCGAGGTCCAATCAAAAGTCCTGATGGCTCAGCAATCACCTTTGAAGGATCCTTAAGATCTGTTGCGAATGCATAAATCACATAGCGCAGTCCTGCTGCTGTATTTCGCACACCATGTGCAATATGAATCCAGCCTTTGTCAGTTTTAATCGGTGTGGCGCCTGCTCCGTTTTTTGCTTCCGTAATGGTGTGATATTTTCGTAAGCTTGTCATTTTCTCTTCGTCAATCACTGCATGGCAAATATCGTCACACAAACCAAATCCGATTCCACCGCCGCTTCCGGTTTCAATAAAATCATCCATTGGCCTTGTGTAAAAAGCATATTTTCCATTTACAAATTCAGGATGCAAAACCACATTTCTCTGCTGTGGAGAATGTAAGGTTACTAAATTCGGCAATCTTTCCCAGGTCTTTAAATCCTTGGTTCGCACGATTCCCGCAGCCGCCACAGCCGCTGATAAATCATTGACCGTGGTATCCTTGCTTTCTGAGCAAAACACTCCATAAATGTATCCGTCCTCATGCTGAGTCAGACGCATATCATAGACATTGGTCTCTTCTTTACAAATATCCTCAAGCAAAATCGGATAATCCCAAAAGCGAAAACCATCTATTCCATTCTCGCTTTCCGCAACTGCGAAAAAGGACTTTCTGTCATTTCCCTCCACGCGGGCCACCAGATAATACTTTCCGTTCAAGAGAATGGCTCCGGCATTCATAACCGCATTAATTCCCAAACGTTCCAAAAAGAATGGATTTGTTTCTTTATCCAGGTCATATCTCCAGGTCAGCGGAGTATGCTCACGTGTCAAAACCGGGTATTGATATCTTTCATATATTCCATTATAAAAATCTGTCTTTTGATTCTTTCGCTCAAGGAGAAGTTTCTGTTTTTCCAACTCCTCATAATACTTTTCGTGAATCATATTACTTACCTCTTTCAAGTTGTTCCATTCTTCGCATCAGCTCAAGACACATTCTTCCATTGTGATACGGACACTTCCATGGCTCCACGATTGCTCGCCGGATTGGAGTTCCGTCAGGATACACCTCCCAATACCATTCTGAACCCTTTCTGTGGTCGATGATATATTCTTTGATATAGTTCCATAAATGCTCAGTCGCCTGAATAAATTTTTTGTCTAACGTCTTTTGATAAGCATTTACAAAGCCTACCATCGCCTCGGCCTGGACCCACCAGATACGGTTTTCCTTTACCACACCATTCTCGCATTCATTTGCAAATGAATCTCCATCAAATGCCAGCTCATAGGTTCTGTTTGCAAGGGTGAGCGTCATTGCCTTTAATTCGTCCCGAATGCCCTTTGCAAAAACATTTTCACCGATTGTTTCGATTGCTAAATCCAACAACCAGGATGCTTCAATGTCATGGCCATAGCTATGCAAATCCAGCAGTGAACAATAATTTTGATCAAAGAAAACCTCCAGCCGTTTTTTATCCGCATCATAGATCTTATCTTTAAATACCAATAGTAATTCTATTAACTTCTGTTCTACCAACTCATCGTTTGTTACCTGATACAAAAGTGTGTAGGCTTCGAGTACATGAAGCGCCGTATTCATAGTGCGGTCTGCAATCACTCCGTTTTCCGATAATTTCTCATTTGATTCCGGTTTAAAATCCTGTTGAAATGCTTCCAGATATCCATTCTTGTCGCGACAGTTTTTCTCGATAACCCAAAACAAATCCTTTGCAAGTTCCAGTGCCGATGCATCATTGCTTGCCTGATAATAGGCAGCCAAAGCATAGATGGCAAATGCCTGATTGTAAGTATGCTTTGTGGTATCTAACGGCTTTCCGTCATATGATAATGACCAAAAAACGCCTTCATATACTTTGTCCACACAATGATCTTTCAAAAATAAATATGCATGTTTTGCAGACTCTAATAATTTTGGATCTCCCAACTCTAAATATGCACGAGAGAAAAACCATAAAATTCGACTATTTAAGATGCATCCTTTTGGGGCCTTCGGATCCAGGGTTAAATCATAGTCCATCCAACCGTAGTATCCGCCGAATTCACAATCCTTCAGTCCCACCCAAAATGGTATAATCCTCTCCTTTAATTCTTTTAAAATTTCTTCTAACATTTAACTATCCCTTTACCGCACCTGCTGTAATTCCGCTATATATTTGTTTTTGGCAGAGAATAAATACAACCAGTGCCGGGAAAAGCGATATTAATACACCGGCACAAATCAAGTTGTACTGACTTCCCATCGGACCCACAAAGGTATATAAGGATGTAGAAATTGTTCTGATTCTCTTGTCCATCAAATATAAATTGGCACAATAATATTCATTGTAAACAGCCACTCCTTTTAAGATGCAGGAAGTGACAACCGCCGGGCGAAGCAGCGGGAGGATAATCTTCCAGTAAATCTGAAAATAAGACGCTCCGTCAATGATTGCCGACTCATCCAGCGACGGTGAAATATTCTCCATAAACTGGATAAAAATATAAATCGATATGACATCTGTTCCACACATCATAATGATGTATCCATACAAATGGTTCACCAGTTCTAAGCTGGACATGATCTTATAAACCGATACCTGCATCGCAATGGATGGAAGCAGCGAAGCAAACAAGAACAAATTGCGAATCAGCTTGTTGCCCAAAAATTCAAAACGGTTTAACACATATGCCAGCTGTGTTCCCACAATCACCGAAACAGCCAAAACGAATACCATTACAATCAGCGAATTCAAAAAGGCTCTTCCCATGTTTGCGGTCTGAAATGCCTTCACAAAATTATCGAAATTTAGCCAATTGCGCGGAGGTGTGATCACACTCGTGGTCTGATATTCATCCGCGGTTTTAAATGCGGTAAACACACATGACACCACCGGAACAACCGCTACCAAAGCAAAAAATATCAAAAAGAAATACTTTAAGATATTGAAGATTTGTTTTTTAACTGCGTTTATAATCTTCATCTTCCAGACTCCTTTCTGCCCAGTCTCATCCTTCTTTTACGCGCTTTCTTTGCACTATAGGATTCGTCTGTACTGTCTGCTTCTCTAAATACATATTTAAAAAATGCTTTCTGCAAAATTGTGCATGCAAAAATGATGATCAGTAATACCACAGCCATTGCGCTTGCCAAGCCAACCTTTTGTGTGACATGGGCGATTTCATTCATGATGACGAAATAGGTACCTGTTCCATTTCCACCGCCTGTGATTACATATGGCGGCTCAAATGCACTTAATGAACCGGTAATCGACAAGATCACATTCAGCGTCACGATCGTCTTGATGCTCGGTAAAATGATATGTCGAAACTGCTGCAATTTATTTGCACCGTCCAGCGATGCAGCTTCGTAGAGTTCTGCATCCACCGACATAATTGCACCGATGAACAGAACCATGTTTTGGCCGAAATAACGCCAAACCGAAGTCGCAACCAAAGACCAGTTGTTTACCCGCTGATCCTTAAGCCAGTACGGAAGATTTTCTAAGTCAAATCCAATCATCTGCAAAATCGAATCAAAAACAAATCCTCTTGTATAGAAGAATTTGAAGATAAATCCAATTGCAATACCACTAATCAAGTACGGGAAAAACATCATTCCTTTAAATACGTTTCCCCCTTTTACTTTGAAACTCAAAATCGTTGCAAGAAACAGTGCAAGCGCCAGCTGGAACAATGCACCCACACAGTAGTAAGCACTTAACTCTAAAGCCTTAAAACAATCATCTCTGGTAAAAACGTCAATATAATTTTTAAATCCTACAAATTCTCTTTTATCGGGCGGGGTTAAATAGTTCATCTTAAAAAAACTGTACTGTACCATCTGCCCAAACGGGATATATGTAAACAGCATTAATAATAACAACGGAACTGTGACGAAGCATACTATAACAATCGCTTGCTGTCCCTTTCTGGTTTTATGCCATTTCATACTGTTTAACCTCCTTGTACTAATGTTGGGCGGTGAATCACCGCCCAACCCATTCATTAATTACGTTCTACTCCGCAAGCATCCTGCGCAGCTGTCCAAGCTGCATTCCACTCTGCTACAATTTCATCCAATGTCATATCTCCCATTGCGGCATGCTCAATAATCAACTGAATTCTTCTATCTCCGCCGGCTCTGTAATTCAATTCAGACTCGGCATTCAACTGATTTAAAAGATCTTCCTCTCCTTCGACTGCCGGAGTTTCCTGAAGCAATGTAACTGAATCAAACTGAAGCTTTGTTTCTGTGCTTCCGGCTACAATTGGAAGTCCGTCCTCGTTGTATGCAAATCCTGATTTCTCGGTCATCCATTTTACAAATACCATTCCGGCCTGCTTCTCATCTTCCGGAGCATTTTTATTGACACCATAGCAATAGTCAGGTCCTGCCAATGCATACTGCTTTCCATCCACGGTAATCGGGAAAGGCATATATCCGATATCTGCTGCATTCTCTCCTGCTGCCTCCATCTGAGGATAAGCCCAGGATCCAAGAACCATACATCCGATTTCTCCGCGGTTGATCATTCCCTTGCAGCCTTCCCAGTCAGTGGTTGAATAATCTTCTTCGGTTAACCCTTTTGCGACTGCATCATAAAGAATTTTGTAAACAGCATATGGATGTGTGCCATCGCCGTAATCCTTAAACGGATCAGTGCTGTGTAATAAGGTATTGTTTGTAAATGCCTCATCACCGGTAGCAGAAATACCTGTATAATCATCCCAGCATCCCATGGTCCATCCTGCTGCATAATTTGTGTAAAGCGGAATGATGGAGCTGTCGTGGTCTTTAATCTTTTGAAGTGCTTCGATAAACGCATCCGGAGTTGTTGGAATCTCTGTGACTCCGGCCTCTTCAAATACACGCTTGTTGTACACAATTCCCTGGCAGGTTGCAGTACTAGGTACCCCATACACTTCTCCTTTGTACTCCCAGTGATCTGCATAATTGATTTGCTGGTTCATCACGTCTAAAGTTCCGTAAGACTCAAAGTATGATGATAAATCAGCCTTGTCAATTGCAGGGATTAACATAACAGTCTCATAATCTCCGGACTGAAGATGCGTCTTTGCATCCTCTGCATAATTGGTATCTGTAATTACATTTACCTTAATGTTCGGATACATCTTATTGAACTCTTCTATGTACTCTTTCCATGTGGTTCCGCCATAATCTTCAGAATCCAAATCTGTTCGGTTGTTGAAGAAAGAAATTTCAGCCTCCAAATCTGTAAAATCTTCTCCCAATACAATGTCGGCATACTGCTTAAAACTTGAGCTCTTTGCAGCCGGTGCCTGTGTTTCGTCCCCTGATTTGCCACAAGCAACACCAGTCAGTGCGATTGCAGCAACCAATACCATTGAACTTAATTTCTTCAGTTTCATATGTTTTCCTCCTTTTGTGTTTTTGAAACTAAACACATCATACTTTTTAGTCAACTTTTAATCATTATCCATTCTTGCAAATCATAACACTTTCTTGCAAAATTGCCATTTTTGCCGTTTTATACAATTCTTTGACCCTGTTTTTGTGCATATTTAACTTAATTTAATTCGTATTTAGTCTTTCTTTTAATTTATTATACTTGATTTTTAACTAAATTCAAATTAAAATACAAACAAAACAAGATTGTACTTAAACTTAAAAATGAGGTAATGCGATATGAATCAACTAGAATCCTTAAATCAAATATTTCGCTTGCATCGTTTGTTCCGTCAAAACGAATCCTTTTCCGACAGTATCGACCTCAAGCGTTTTCTAAGCAACCCACGGGATCCAATCTCGCCGCTTTTGATGCATCTGCATTTTGGTGGTGCAATCACCTATTCTATTCCTACCACCTTTGAATGCATTGATAATCCATACTATTTGATTTTGTATGTAGAAAAAGGAGATGTCTTACTAAACAGCAATAATGGACTACAACTTGTAGCAAACGATTTTATTCTTTTGCCACCCCACACAAACTTTCGATTCGATACAAAATCGACGCCATGCCTGTTTCATATGTTTTTGATATCCGGAGCAGGGATTGTGCCATTTGCAAATAGTATGCGACAAGTTTCATTAAACAATGCACATATCATCAGTCAGCTTGTTTATCTGCACCGCCTATTATCTCAACAGGGAAATGATGTCCCTTTCCTGATTTCACGCACATTGACCGATATTTTAACTGAGGCAATCATAAAACAATGCGGATCCGGCAAAAACAATGATGATGAAAGAATCCCGGCGCATATTATAGAAATGAAACACATTATGGAGCATGAATACCAAAAGCCTTTGACCCTGGACCAGTTTGAACGCCGCCTGCTTATCAGCAAATATCGTCTTTGTCGTGAGTTCAGCTCCCATTTTGGCTTGTCTCCTCTGCAATATTTAAATCAGCTTCGCATACGCGAATCAAAAATATTGCTGACTGAAACAGAGATATCTGTTCATGCCATCGCCTGCGGTGTCGGGATTCCAAACACCAGCCACTTCATCAAATTATTTAAAAGAGAAACGCATCTGACCCCTGCTGAATATAGAAAAGCAAAAAACTCTTAGCCTACACTAAGAGTTTTTTAACACTGTTCTTGACCACAAGATGTCCTGTCACAATATGAGTCTTTCCTTCGGAGTCGTTCTCCTTAGACTGCCGGTTCATAATTTCTACGAGGGTCTTTACCATCTGAAGCATATCAACTTCATACGTGGTAATTTCTACATCACAAGTTCCCGGGAAAATAAAATTATCATATCCCACTACAGAATAGTCTTCCGGAACTGAATATCCTTCCTGCTCCAGATGTTTAATTAAAACGCCTGCTGTCAAATCGCAATTGCACACAAAGGCTGTCGGCCGTTCCAGCGGCAGCATTAATTTCTCCGGTTCCAAAATATAGCCGGTTTCAAAATCACGATCCTCGATTCTCCAATCCGGTCGGATATTTTGTCCATGCTCCATGATTGATTTCGTGTATCCCAAATAGCGATCCATAATAGATGAGGTTGCAAAAATAGAACCCACGAATGCGATATCTTTGTGGCCCTGCTCAAAGAGATAGTTTGTAAGATAGTATGCTCCATAGAAGCTATCCGAGATTACAGAATTCACTTCCTTCTTTTCATCTGAAAAATCCAAATAGTATACTGCAATTTTATTTTCGGATTTTAGGAACTCACAATAGGGTTTACTAAACTCGCCCAACAGTACAATTGCATCAAGATTCCCTTCTTTCAAAATGTTTGGCAGGATGCAATCCTGCTCCATTTCCCGGGAAATCACTTCCAAGATCCCATAATCGCCCTGTCCGACCAATTGTGTCACAAGCATCTGATACATTTGCAAATAAAAAGAATTGTATTTGCTGAAATGTTTCTCATGAATCAGGATGCCAACATTCTGCTTCCTTGACCCGCTCTCATTTTTTCCCTTTGATGGATGTTGATATCCCAAATCATCAGCCAGAGCTATGATTTTTTCGCGCAATTTGTCGCTTACACCTTTTTGTCCGGACAAAGCCTTTGAAACCGTTACGACACTCACACCTACCTGATTTGCAATATCTGCAAGTTTTACGTTTTTAGCCATCGATTATCACCATCATTCTTGTTTTTTTCTATTTATAAAATACCGTAAACACAAATTAATTTCAATAATTAACTAAATTTAACTTAAATTAATCTATTCCTTTCATTCTAAAAACCTTATTCTAAAAACGTGTATTTTTGCAGCGACCGGTCTAGGCCCCGTGCCTCTCCGGAAAGATGATTTGCATCGTCTAACAGTCCTCTTACATTGCTAAGCTGACAATTAATCGTTGCAGTCACCTCCTCGGTGGCTGCAGCTGCAGACTCTGAAAGATTCACGATCTTTTTGATTGATTCCAAAACCAGCTCTTTGCTTTCAATCATTCCTGCAACATTTGACGTCATACCGTTTAGGCTAACCGTCATTTTTTCCATATAAGACGATATATTTGCAAAGGCAGATACCGTCTCATTCATTGCAGCTGATTGTTCTACCAGATGCTGTTCAGTATCATGTACCCCTTCCACGGTTTGCTCAGTTGTCATCTGAATCTTATGAATGATAAGTTTGATTTGCTCAACTGCTGAGGTTGATTCTTCCGCCAGCTTTCGTATTTCATCTGCGACAACTGAGAAGCCTCGACCTGCAGTACCAGCCCTGGCCGCCTCAATGGATGCGTTAAGAGAAAGCAAATTCGTCTGGGCTGCAATGGCCTGTATTGTTTCGATGATGCCGCCGATATCCTTTGTCGCATCTGCCACAGCTGTTATGTCCTGTACCAATTGTTTGGTCTTCTCTGTTGCACGATCAGCTTTCTCGTTTAAGGATTTGATTTCTGCTCTGCCATAATGAACAGCTTCTATCATGTGCTTTGAATCATCATCGATTGAGATTGCGGATTCATAAGTATGATTCAGCTGCTTCGAAAAATGAGACATCTCCTGCAAACAGTCTTCTGCATTTCCGACCTGATTCGCAGCCCCTTTTGCAATATCCTCCACCGCTGTGTTAATTCCTTCCATCGAGCCTGCCATATCATCGATTGTTTCTGCAACATATCGGCTCGACTCGTTGACACGATTAGAAAATCCATATATTTTCTTTAAAATTTCGCTGATGCCATCAATCATCTGCCGAATACTATTGGCAAGCAACATAAATTCATCTTTATGTTTTGAACGGATTTCTGTTGTGAAATCGCCCCCAGCTACACGTTCCATTGATTTAGAGAAGGAATTCATCTCATGTCCAATTCCCTTCGATAGCAACCATCCGATTGCAGTTGCCAGTCCGCCTGCAAGAATGACCATAACCAGCGTCAAAATTTTGATTGAATTCGCGCTTGCCAAAACAAGATCCTTCGAAACGATTGTACATAGAATCAGCCCTGTATCTCCAATCTCAGAATAAAACAGCAGGGATTCTTTTCCTTTGTAGCGAATGGTGCTTTTACCGGAGGTTTCATTTGTATTCTCCTCCAGATATGAAAGAGCTTCCGCATCATCTGTCAAATCCTTACTGTCTGTCAAAACGCGTCCATCCCGGGTAATCAGCATAGATGCACAGCCCTGATCCTTCGTATTTTGGATTTGTTCAAGCACCATTTCCATATCAACATCAATGAACAAATAACCATTTCCTTTATCCAACTTTCTGATATATGAAAGTGCATAGTCATCAGTTGAAATTCCGGCTACATCATCTAATATGGAATGTCTTCCTACCCAAATCCCTTTTCCTTTTGTAATTGTACTTCCTTCTTCTGATTTTGAGAAATCCAGATAGACACTGTTATCTATTTTTGAAGATGCGGAGTTGATACTTCCGCCGTTTTCTGATAAGATATGATATCCTTCCACATAATCACAGGTGGATCGAATTTTATTTAGAAATGTACTGACAGCTGTCGCACAATCACGTGCCTTAGTTGTCTTTTCGCCTGCATACTTTGAATAGTAGGCTCCGACATCCTCATTTCCGATTATTTCTGTTGCTTTATCTTCAACATTATTGCAAAGCAAACCCATATAGGAATTGACCGCATGAAGTTCCTCACTCAAAAGATTTTCGTACTGTCGCACGATAAATTTTGCAGAAACCTCATACGAAACAATTCCCAATACAATCATCAAAAGAACCGGAATCATAAACGCAACTGCCAGTCTATAAGCGATTTTTTGAGTTCTTACTCTCTTTGTTTTTTTCTTTTTATGTCCCATGGTATACACTCCTCAAACGTTCGGTCTGAACAAATCCCAACCGAGATATGATTCTTTAAGTGTATACCTCCTGCTCACGCAGTTTCATCAAGCATCCTTGCTTTTCTATATTTCATTCTTGCAATGATTCAAATCTTTGCATTCGATCAAGCACTTCAAACAAATTCCTGACCTCAGGAAAATGGTCAAGAATACTGCGTCCTGAGTTTTCACAAGAAATCATTGCTCTTTTTATTACTTTATGAAAATTCTCCCATTTAGTATACTCCAATGCCGGCGCAAGTTCTCTGGCACTCCAATACTCGGTCCCATCATCTCTTACATGCTTGATGTCCTCAAATCTCTTATACTCACTTGCTTTCAGTTCCATCATAACATCTCCAAATCTTGAATAAATTTTTAGAGTTTCAATATTGCAATAGCCTCTTCCCCATCCATATCACCGGTTTCTTTAAACCCAAAAGATAAATATAATTCTTTTGCAACAGTATTCTCCGGTTCATATGACAGCCAACAATACTCTGCCTTTCCGCAGGGAAACGTTCGGATAAAATCGAGTGCTAATTCCACAGTCTTCTTTCCATAACCCTTATGTTGATACTTCTTATCAATCATCAATCTCCAAAAGTTATAGTTCCCTTTCGCAATGGCAGGTGCATCATCCCAATAATCATCAGTGTCAAATCCCACCATTACGAATCCTACCAATATATCATCATCATAAATGCCAAATGGGAATGCAAATCCATTTGCAGTAATTGCAGTATATGCCTCTACAATGCTTACTTCATTACTTGCCACAAAATCTTTTTGTTCATCATTCACGGACAATTTCAAAATATCCCAAACGTTTGCTCCATTTACTTTTTCAAGTCGTAACATCTTTATTCCCCACCAATTCCTCATATTTAAGTTGATATTCTATAAGTCTAGGTATGTACTCCGGAGGGGTGCGTCGTCCCGCTTCCCAATCCTCCAAAGTTCTAACCGGAATCCCAGTGTGCTCTGAGAATTCTTTTCGATTCATTTTCACACCCTCACGTAATTCTTTAATCACCTTTGCACTATCCATTTCATCCTCCTCGCATTGCGTTTTCTTGATTATATCACATCCGCTCCATGCACGCAATGTGTGGTTTAAGAATTACAAAAAAGAGCTGGGAGCATATCATCAAAATGCTCTCAGCACTTGATATTACTGGTTTTCTATGCACTTGCAAACCACTTGGAACCAAAGTGCAACCTTTAGCGCTTGTTATATTCACTAACCAGCCATTTCATTGCTTCATCACGGTTATAGAAGGTTATTACTTC
>SVFB01000082.1 GCA_015057085.1 Lachnospiraceae bacterium | reverse complement strand
TTCCTCGTCCCCTCGTCTTCCTAAAATTTAAGTCTCGCTCGCGAGACTTGGCGCGAGATTTGCGTCAGCGTAGCTGACATATTTCATATGCAAATCTCTGCGCATCCTCGCGGAGCGTTTATCTCAGTCGGAGATTGTAACCCTGACTGAGATAAAGAGGTCGTGCTTGCACGACCTTTTTATAAGTTCCACTCTTTGCGGTACTGCAGGGGCGTTTTTTTCTCATGCTTTCGAAAAATCTGTATGAAGTGACTTACATATCGAAAACCGCAATGCAAACTGATTTCTTCCACAGATGCATTGCTGTATTTTAGCAGCTCTTTTGCGTGATTTAATCTGGTTTGGATGATATATTCAGTCACCGTGGCGCCGATATAGCGCTTGAATTCTCTTTCCAGATGATATTTGCTGATATTCGAAATGGATGAAAGATAATCCAAGCTGAGGGATTCGGCAAATCGATTTTCAATTTCTTTGAGAACCACTTTTAAATAATCAGGCATATTTGCAAGTGAATTATGCTCATCATTATTTGCAATTAGCAAATCTGTAATCAATGCAGTGAGAAGACTTGAAACCATAATTTCAGAGTTTGAGTCTTTTTGCTGCGTCAACTCTATAATCCTGCGAATGTTGGATTCAAATCTTGAAAAATCTAGATTGGTCAAAACACGAAAATGATTTTTCTCAAATTCATTATAATAGCCATGCGCATTTGTACCATAGAAGTGAATCCAGTAGAATTCCCATTGCTGACCGGAAAGACATTCATAATAATGGGAATCTGCACAATTGATTAAGGTCGCGGATTGCGGAATCAATTGATAATCATTTTCGTGATATTTTAGCAGTCCATGTCCTGAAATGGTATAAAAGAGCAAGAAACTGTTCAAATTAGCGCGATGGGTAAAGTAAGGCGCATTCGTCTTAAAATATCCAGCCTCCTGTACATAAAGAAAGGATTGTCGGATGTTCAGGGCCGGTGTGTTGATTAGTCGTATAGAGTCCGGTGTCCAATTGCAATTGGCTTGTTCAATAAAAGATTTGGATGCTTGAGCCATTTTTTATATTCTCCATAATTGAGCAACATAGTGATATTTTTTAACAATATTATGAAATCATGATATGCACTTTGTCAATATAATTAAGGCATAACACAAGTCTTGATTAAGGCAAAGGAGAAGGCAATATGGAGAAATTAATTCGGATTACAAATCCTAAAAAGGCAAGAATTGGATTGTATAGCGCAGGACTTCATACCTATTGGGAGCAATTTGCAGGTTTGAGAGAATGTCTTTTGGAATACAATCGCTTTCTGGAAAAGAGACTTTCGGAATTTGGAGAGGTGGTAAATTTTGGTTTGGTGGATACAGAAGAAGGCGCAAGAGAGGCCGGAGAATTTTTGAACGCGCTGAATGTGGATATCGTATTTTCGCATGCGGCGACTTACTATACCAGTTCCTGTGTGCTTCCGGTGCATCAGATTTGCAAAGCACCATGTGTGATACTAAATCTTCAGCCTACGGCGGAGATGAATTATAACCATACGGGAACCGACCGTTGGCTTGCGCAATGTGTTGGCTGTCCGATTCCTGAAATATCCAATGCATTTAATCGGGCCAAGATTCCATTTCGTGTCGTGAACGGTTTGCTGGGGCTGAACTTTACTCCGGCTTTCGCAAAAGCGGATGAGTGTACATCAGAGCGTCCGGAAGCGATAAAGGCATGGAAAGAAATCGAAGAGTGGTGCATGGCAGCAATGGTAAAGCGCAATTTGCAAAATGCCCGTTTTGGTTTCCTTGGAGGATATTACAGCGGAATGCTTGATATGTATAGTGATTTAACAATGCTGCAGGCACAGACCGGAATTCATGTTGAAGTTTTAGAAATGAGCGATTTGGATGCGTTTGTCAGAGAAATCAGTCCAAAGGAAATCGAACAAAAGCTGAATTTAATAAAAGAATTCTTTGAGATATCAGGAGATTCTCCTTCGGATCCAATCGCAAAGCAACCGACGGAAGAACAGTTAGAGTGGTCAGCTACGGTGGCTGTTGCGCAGGAAAAACTGGTCAATGATAAAAATTTGGATAGCATATCTTATTATTATCATGGCAGAGAGGATCATTTAGAAGATGTGCAAAGCGGCTTTATAGTAGGATTTTCGCTTTTGAATGCGCAGGGAGTTGCATGTGCAGGAGAAGGGGATATTAAGACAGCACTTGCAATGAAAATTGCTGATTTGTGCCAAACCGGCGGAAGCTTTTGCGAAATTGTAGCGGCAGATTTTAACAGAGATACCATGATTTTGGGACATGATGGTCCGTTTCATATTGCAATTTCAAAAGGAAAACCGATTTTGCGCGGAATGGGTGTCTATCATGGAAAGCGCGGAAATGGCGTGTCGGTAGAAGCAAAAGTGCAACCCGGACCGGTGACCACAATCGGAATCACACAAACCGGTGATGGTCGACTGAAAATGAATATCAGCGAAGGGGAAGCCATTGATGCTCCGATTTTGTTAAATGGCAATACTTCAACCCACATTCGTTTTAAAGATGCTCCGGCAGAATATATGGATAAGTGGTTTGAGGAAGCGCCGACACATCACCTGGCTCTGTCGGTGGGGCACAATGCTTCTTTGTTTATAAAGGTGGCAAAACTATTGGATATCCCATATGCAGTTTTTTGATGAGGAGGAGCGCGATGATAAAGGCATTCAAGATGAAATTGTATCCCGGTTGCGAGAAAGAATATGAGCAAAGGCATCAGCAGTTATGGCCGGAGATGAAAGAGATGATTCACGAATACGGAGGAAAGGCATATTCTATATTTTTGGATCGGGAGACCATGACATTATTTGCATATATTGAAATAGAAGATCCAAAACGTTGGGCGCAAACAGCTGATTTACCAATCAATCGAAAGTGGTGGGACTATATGGCAGATTTGATGGAAACAAATCCGGATCATAGTCCCGTTTGTATCGATTTGGATATGGTATTTCATTTGGATTGAGCAGTTAGAATCTGCTCAACCTGCTCCATAAAGGTTGCAATGGCCGGATTGTAATTATTTCGGCACCATGCGAAGGTAAGCGTATGATTTTTGGCTTCATCTGAGTCGATAGGTATGATTTTCACGTTTGGATTTACCCACTCATTTGTGACATTGGAGGTGATGCATACCGCATCTCCGGTTTCGACCCAGAGCATGATATCGCTCATAGAATCCACAAACTTAATTGGTGGATGGATGCCGGCATGATCCAGCAACGCATTCAAATATCGTGCTCCTTCGGGACAAATGCTTTGATTCAATTGAATAAATAGTTCATCTTTTAAATCCGCCAGGCATAAATCGGGTTTTGTAGCCAAGGGATGTTGCTTATTTAGCATAATGCAGGAGTCGAAGGTTCCCACGTCTGTGGTAATTAAATTCGGTTGATCAAAGAGGGAGAATCCATAGGTGAGGATTAAATCTGCAGAACCGTCATATAAATCTGTAATGAGTTCACCTAAGGATCTTCTTCTGAGATTTAGATTCAGTGTGGAATCGGAGGTTTGTACATTGCGCAACAATTCAGGGAAGTGTTTGGAGATGTCATAGACATCGAGAATTTCCACATTCAAACTTCCGCGATAGCCTTTGCTGGCATTGTAGGCCTCAGTGACAGCCTGATTATATTGCTCCATCAGTTTACGAAATTTTTGGAAAAGCATCGCTCCGCCGGGGGTGAGCTTGACACTGCGGCTTTTTCGTACAAACAGTTGAAATCCCAGCTCATCCTCCATAGATTGTATTTGTCGGCTTAAATTTGGCTGCGTAATGAAAAGACATTTGGCTGCCTCTGTATAACTTAAAGATTCTGACAATGTCAAAAAGTATCTGATTTGATTTAATGTCATAATTGCCTCCGAATTTAGATACGTTTATGTAAAAAGCGGCAAACTAATATTACCAAAAGTAATAGATGCATGCAATAATAGAATGTATCGGAATACGTACAAATCTATTCATTTTACAAGCCAAATGTTAAAATTATTTCATCTCAGTCGGGGTTACAATCTCCGACTGAGATAAACGCTCCGCGAGCGCTGACGCAAATCTCGCGCCAAGTCTCGCGAGCGAGACTTGAACATAGTGCGTAACCAATGCAAACTGACTGGATTGGTGCATGTTTAGAGAGACGACTAATAGGAGGGAAAAGAATGAAGGTATTAGGTATTTGTGCCGGTAGAAAAAACGGTAACAGCGAAATTCTGGTTAAGGAAGCACTTCTTGCATGTCAGGAAGCAGGTGCTGAGGTAAAGATGATCAACTTGTTTGATTATCATATCGAGCATTGTACCGGATGTGAAGGTTGTACCATGCAGATGGGAAACGTTCAGATGGGAAAGCAGGACAAGTATAATGGATGTGTGCTGAAAGATAAGGACGATATGGATAAAATCGTAAATGAGATGCAAACCTGTAACGGTATCATCGTGGGTGTTCCGACATACGATTTGACTCCAAGTTCATTATATTTGAAATTTGCTCAGAGATTTTTGGCATATGAATTATCTTTCCGTCTTGAAATCGGAGATGTGAAAGAGGATCCGCATACAGTTGCAGGCGTGATCTCTGTGGGTGGTTCTTGCCATGATTGGCAGACACTTGCACTTGAGGGAATTGGTGCAACCATGTTCACACAGTCTGTACAGGTTGTAGATGCATTCCTTTCTACAAGAAACGGACGCCCTGGAAATGTATTATTGAGAGATGAGCAGATTGAGCGTGCACATCAGGTCGGAGAGCACGTGATTCAGGCAATCAACACACCGGTTGAAGAAAGAGGTTGGCTCGGAGATCCGGATCAGGGACTTTGCCCGAACTGCCACAGCGGTTTAATCTTCCGCGGAGAACCACATTGGGATGGCATTCAGTGGCCTTTCGAATGCGCAGTTTGTGGAGCAGGCGGAGATCTGGTAAGAGACGAAAATGGAAAGGTGAAGTTTGTGCTTGCTGAAAACGGATTAATTCGCGACAGAAACAAGAATTCAGCTCGAGCAGAACATTTGAACGAGATTGTAAAGACTAGAATCCAGTTCTTTGAGAATCAGCAGATTGTGCAGGAGAAATATAAGAAGTATAAAGAGTTACAGTTCCCTGCAATCTAATTGATTTTGTATATGGAATATGTCAGCTACGCTGACGCAAATCTCGCGCCAAGTCTCGCGAGCGAGACTTGAACATTTGAATTTGTATATGGAATATATATAAAAAGGGCGCCTGCACAAAAAGATGTGCAGGCGCTCTTTGTCATAAGCATACGCTTTGAGGAAAGCGCAATTAACGCGCCATGGATTCCATAATTTCACCAATGTACATTGTGTGGTAATTTCCAAGATGATCAGGGGCTTTGTCACCGTACCATCTTGCATCAAGTCCCATTTCGGTAAATGTATCTTTTGTGATCGGAACCTTAGCAAGTTTGTGGCAAATTAAGACGAAATTTGCTTCGTCAACATAAGGGGTGGACATTTTAAAGGCCGGTGTCAGGCCTGCGCCTTCAAATTTGTTTTCGTCTTTTCCGGAATGAGATCCGCAATAATTCAAGGCGTCACGATAGGATTCGCCCAGGAAAGAAACGGAAAACATTTCGCCCTGATCAATTAATTCTTTGGTATATCTGGAATCACGAATGAAGATGAAAACAACTTTCTTGCCCCAGAGGATTCCCATTCCGCCCCAGGAGACTGTCATAGTATTGTAGGTATTTTTATTTCCGGCACTGATTAAACCCCAATCTTTTCCGATTTTTGTGAAAGGATTGATTTCTACTTCGTCCAGAGAAAATGGTTGAAAAGTGTGTAAATCTGCCATCTTGTGTTCCTCCTCATTGTCATCATTTTTGAATTCCATTTTTTATATTATAGCAAGAAAGTACTATTCAATACAACCGTTTAAATTCATGATTATGTCCACGCCTACTTCAGTGCCTTCCAGTTGCAGGCTCCATGCACTTTATTGACGGATTTTGTGTAACCACGCCAACATCCACTCTTCCCGCACAAAATCGGGGCTCACTGCGCAAAAATTGCCCAAGCAAGTGTTTCGCTTCTAACACCGAATTTTTCTCCGAGTCACGAGGGCGCTATTTCTCCGCCTCGCAGACATAAGTCCACACCCAAACACTTTCATTAGCAACAGGTCTTCGAACTTCTTCGCTTGTGCAGGCTCCGCCACTTACTCAGTACGGATTTTGGCAACCGCAGCCACATCCCTCTTCCCGCACAAAATCGGGGCTCACTGC
>SVFB01000081.1 GCA_015057085.1 Lachnospiraceae bacterium | reverse complement strand
GGTGATATGCCATCTGGGAGGGTAAGAAATAGCGCCCTCGTGACCCGGAGAAAAATTCGGTTTAGAAGCGAAACACTTGCTTGGGCAATTTTTGCGCAGCGAGCCCCGATTTTGTGTGGGAAGAGGGATGTGGTGCGGTTGTGAAGCAAAATCCGTCATCTATGGATGCGCACTCGCGCGATGGGAATATGTTGCAAGCAACATGCTTTCTTAATTTAACGATCATAGAGAAGGTTGAAAAAACAGTCCGTGATAGAATATAATAGAAAAGATAAAATTAAAGGATTTGAAATAAAGCATTATGGGTAGAAGAAGGAAAAGCGGTCTAAATTTCAGCAAGCAAAGAAAAAAGTTTAATATCAATTTGTTTAAAGATATTCTGGCATGGATGATCGAATTAATTGCTGTTGTACTGGTTGCGATTATGCTGGTCTATTTGTTTGGTTACCGAACCGGGGTTGTGGGTAGTGCAATGGAGCCAACCCTGAAGAATGGGGAAGAGGTCTTTGTGAATCGTCTGGTATACAACTTTACGAAGCCAAAGGCCGGCGATGTCATCGTATTTTTGCCGAATGGTAACGAAAAATCCCACTATTATGTGAGACGTGTCATCGGAACACCTGGAGATACCGTGCAGATTATAGATGGGGCTGTATATGTAAACGGTGAATTTTACGAAGAATCCACAGATGTGGCATCCATTGAGAATGCCGGAATTGCAGAAGAAGCAATCGAGCTTGGCTCAGATGAATATTTTGTATTGGGTGACAATCGAAACAACAGTGAAGACAGTCGATATGCAAATATTGGCGTCATCAAGAAAGAATATATTGAAGGCAAGGCCTGGTATCGATTCTCCTCTTTAGGAGATATGGGTATTGTCCGATAATTAAAGTGAGGTAATTATGAATTTTCAATGGTACCCGGGACATATGACAAAAGCAAAGAGGCAGATGCAAGAGGACATCAAACTGATTGATTTGGTGATTGAACTTGTGGATGCGCGTTTGCCGCAGTCGAGTCGGAATCCGGATATTGACGAACTTGGAAAAAATAAATTCCGTTTGATTTTGATGAATAAATCCGATCTGGCAGATCCGAAAATGACAGAAGCCTGGACAAAGTTTTTTGAGAATAAAGGCTATGCAGTAGTATGTCTGGATGCAAGAAATAAAAGCTCTATGAGTAATATCAACCGCGTGATTATGGAGGCTTGTAAAGAAAAAATCGAGCGAGACAGAAAGCGTGGAATTAAAAACCGTCCGATTCGCGCGATGGTAGTGGGAATCCCGAATGTGGGAAAGAGCACGTTTATTAATTCTTTTGCAGGAAAGGCAGTGGCAAAAACCGGGAATAAGCCGGGTGTCACAAAGGGAAAGCAGTGGATTCGTTTGAACAAGAATGTGGAATTGCTTGATACCCCTGGAATTTTATGGCCGAAATTTGAGGATCAAACAGTTGGCTTGCGTTTGGCATTGGTGGGCTCTATTAATGATCAGATATTAAATATTGATGAGCTTTCCATTGAATTGATTCAATATTTAAAGACCGCTTATCCGGGAGTATTAAAGGAACGTTATGAAGTGGATGAAGCAGAGTCGAATTCTGATATTTTACTTAAAATTGCGGAAAACAGAAAGTGCCTTAAAAATGGGGGCGAATTGGATTATGCAAAAGCTGCAGCGCTTCTTTTGGACGAATTCCGCGCCGGCACTTTGGGTAAGATTTCTTTGGAACAGGCGTAAATAAGATGGAAGAAAAAATAGGTGTAATTAAGGAACATTTAAAAAATACAAAGGATCGGGAATTAGATTCATTTATCGCAAAATATGATACGGATGAGCGTGCCGGGGTTGTAAAAATTGTCGAGTCTGCGCGCAAACGATTGGATAAATATCATGCGGAATTAGATCGAATCGAGAAGTTGAAATTTTACGAAAATAAATATTCTGAGTATGAATTTATTTGCGGAATTGATGAAGTGGGCCGTGGACCACTGGCAGGACCGGTTATGGCAGGGGCTGTGATTTTGCCGAAGGATTGCGATATTTTATATATCAATGATTCGAAAAAATTAAGCGAAGCCAAGAGAGAAGAACTCTATGATGAAATTATGGAGAAAGCGGTTGCTTGTGCAATCGGAGTGAACACACCGGAGCGCATTGATGAAATTAACATTTTACAGGCAACCTATGAAGCAATGCGAGAGGCCATTGGAAATCTTTCCAAGAAGCCGGATTTGCTACTCAATGATGCTGTTACCATTCCCGAGGTGGACATTAGACAAATCCCGATTATCAAAGGAGATGCAAAAAGCATTTCAATCGGTGCTGCTAGCATTATCGCAAAAGTGACAAGGGATCGATTGATGCAGGAATATGACAAAATGTTCCCGGAATATGGATTTTCTTCCAATAAGGGCTATGGCTCAGTCGAGCATATTGCAGCACTGAAAAAGTATGGACCTTGTCCAATTCACAGAAGAAGTTTTATCAAAAAGATACTGGAGGATATGTGATGCAACTTTCCAACCTGGTAGGAATGTACAATAACTCCACATCGCAACCGGTTAAAGCTTCCGCACAGATGGGAACGCAAAAGCTGGTATCAAGTCTCTCGGAATTAACGCAAGGCAACATTTTTGAGGGTACCGTTAATTCCATTAAAGGCGGAAGGGTTCTACTGGGCCTTTCAAACGGCCAAACTCTGTCCGCACGTCTTGATGCATCTATTTCTCTTACACAGGGGCAGTCTCTTTTCTTTCAGGTGAAATCAAATGATGGCAACACCATCGCAATTCGTCCGTTTACATTAAACGGCAATCAGGTGAATCTTACAATGATGAATGCGCTTTCTCAAGCAAATTTGTCAATTAACGAATCAAATCTAACCATGGTCAATTCCATGATGGAGAAAGCGATGCCGGTGGACCGGGATTCGTTGGCACAAATGGCGCGTTTGGTTTCCAATAATCCAACTGCAAATGTGGAAACCCTGGTGGAAATGACAAATCTAAAACTGCCGACGACACCGGAAATGATATCCCAATTTGAAAATTATGCAAATGATCGCCAGGCAATCACAAATGAATTGAATCAGTTCATGGAAGAATTGCCAAATAGCTTGGCAAATCAGAATTTATCTGTAGGAGAGATGGCAAAGACTGCATCAGATGTATTGCAGATATTGACAGAAAATCTAAGTTTCGAAAATGGTGAGCCGTTGCCAAATGTTGCTTTAGAGCAGAATGCCGAAACGGATGTCGCGCAACAGGGCGTGATACAACAGGATGTGACACAGCAGGATGTGACACAGCAGACCGTGTCGCAGCAGACCGTGTCGCAGCAACCGTCTGTTGACATACAGGGGGCAAATCATGATGTTTTGCAACAGGCAGAGGCAGAAGCAGAGCCGGGCGCTACAGAACAAGCGATGAGTGCTTCTTTGGAGAAAGAAGTTTTAGTAAATGCATCCCCGGGCTCGCTGGGCTCTTTGTTTAATACCAATCAGTTATCGAACTTGACCAATAATTTGTTTGAAGCGAATTTGCTTCCGAATAATCAAACCCTTGTGCCGGAACAAAATGCGATGGAATTGCTCAATCAGATCGCAATGGGACTATCGAATCTTTCAGATGCTGATAAAGCTTCTTTGGTGAAGCTGTTTTTGTCCGGAGAATTTCAGGATTTAAGTAAAGAAGCAATGAAACAGCAATGGACCTTGAAACCGCAAGATTTAGCCGGTTCAGAGAGTGACAAAGTTTCGAAACTTTATGAACATTTAAAAAATCAATTAAATCGCATTGAGTCGGCAGTTCGGGCGACTGGTCAGGAATCAAACTCTTTGATTCAGACTGCCACTGATATTCGCAATAATGTAGATTTTATGAATCAGGTTAATCAGACCTATCAATATGTGCAGATTCCGCTCCAGATGAATGGACAAAATGTGGCAGGAGAGCTGTACGTATATACAAACAAAAAGAACATGGATGAGGATGGAGAATTGTCAGCATTTTTGCACCTCGACATGGAAAATCTCGGATCTACGGACGTATCCGTAAAAATGAAGGATCGAAATGTAGATACAAAGTTTTATTTTGATAATGATGCTTCTTATCAGCTGGTAATGGAGCATTCGGAAGAGTTGGCAGAGCGCCTCAGACGAAAGGGCTACAATTGCAAAATTGCGGTTGTCAATGAGGCAAAACATCTGGATTTTGTAGAAGATTTTATGAAACAGGATGCGAAACCAATCGGTTTGGTTCACAGATATTCGTTTGATATGAGGGCTTAAAAATGGCAGAAGAAAAACGAAGTGGTTTAGACAAAACTGCCGTGGCAATTGCTTATGAACCGGGGGAAGCAGCACCGAAAATCCTTGCAACGGGAAAAGGTGCAGTGGCGGATAAAATCATAGAGAAGGCAAAAGAAGCAGATGTCCCGCTATATAAGGATAATAAACTGGCGGACACCCTTTCACGATTGAAAATCGGCGATATGATTCCACCGGAACTCTATGAGGTTGTGGCAGAAATTTTAGTCTTTGTTGATGATATGGATAAATTGAAGAGTAAAATCAAGATGTAGCCTCTGCAGAATTGGAGGACGATGGAGAATCTTAGAAAAGTAGGAGCAGACAAGGAAGACTTGGCTGTAGAATTCTTAAAAGGTCAGGGCTATCAAATTATCACGCGCAATTATCGATGCAGACTTGGTGAAGTGGATATTATAGCTTATGATCATCAGTATCTATGCTTTGTGGAAGTGAAATATCGCACAAGCCGTCAGAACGGACGACCGGAGGAGGCTGTGGATCGCAGGAAGCAGAGAAAGATTACAAAAGTTGCGCAATTTTATCTGATGAAGGAGCAAATCACACCGGACAGAGATATTCGTTTTGATGTTGTTTCGATTGAATCAGACGAAATTGTATTGTTTCAAAATGCATTTGAAGCAATTACTACATAAATATTAAGAAAATCATAAGAATATATTTTGTGGTTCTTAATGGACGAACGTAGGATATTTGTTAAACTAGGTGTATGATAAAAACATACACCTGTTTTTTGCTCTGCGTGCATACAGGTATAGTAATTTGAAAGGAGCCTGAATCATGGTGCAGCTAAATTATAGAGATTCTAAACCAATCTATTTACAGCTGACAGAAGGGTTTTCTCAATTGATTTTGAGTGGTGCGCTTGTTGCGGGAGAATCGCTTCCGAGCATTCGAGAGATGGCAGCGAAGATGACAATCAATCCAAATACAATAGAAATGAGTTATCGAGAACTTGTAAGAGCGGATCTGGTTGAAGAAAAAGATGGTTCATTCATTGTTGCGGATAGCTCGAAGGTGTTGAATCAATGCACGGATGAATTATTGACTGAATTTGACGAGATTGCTCGTAAATTGGTATATTTATCAGTTGAACCGGAAACATTAAAAGAACGCCTTGAACTGTTAAACAAAAAGGGAGATTCAAATGATTGAAGTAAATCATGTTGTGAAAGAATTTGATGGCTTTCGTGCATTAAACGAAGTAGATTTACATGTGGGAAAAGGAAATGTATATGGACTCGTAGGACCGAATGGTGCCGGAAAAAGTACGATTATTCGCCATTTGACAGGTGTATATAAGCAGGATGCCGGAGAGATTTTTATCAATAAAGAACCGGTATTTGAAAATGCAGCTGTGAAAGAAAAAATCGCCTATATTCCGGATGAAATGTTTTATTTTCTTCAAGCGGATACGATGGAAATGATGCGCTATTACAGAGGCATTTATTCGAAGTTTGATGAAAAAATGTTTTATCGGATGCAGGAATTTTTCCCGAGCATTAATGTAAAGCGCAATATCCGAAATCTTTCGAAAGGAATGCAAAAGCAGGTCGCTTTCTGGCTGGCAATTTGTATGAAGCCGGAAATTATGATTTTAGATGAACCGGTGGATGGACTTGATCCTGTTATGCGCAGACAGATTTGGAATATTCTGCTTGCGGAAGTGGAAGAAAATGGGATGACGGTTGTGGTTTCATCCCATAACCTTCGTGAATTGGAAGATGTTTGCGATCATGTGGGAATTATGAATAAGGGAAAAGTGATCATTGAGCGTTCTTTAAGTGATTTGCAGGATAATATTTTCAAAATTCAGGTGGCATGTTTTGGAGGAATTCCGCATTTGCCGGATAACTTTAAAATCCTTCATATGTCAAATACAGGACGCGTACATACACTGATTGTCCGTGGAGACAAAGATGCTGCAGTTCATGCGATTTTGGAGGAAAAAGGCGATAAAACAATTGTAGATGTATTGCCGCTTACCTTGGAAGAAATCTTTATATATGAAATGGGAGGTGTGGATTATGAAGTCAAAGAAATCCTATTTTAACCTCACTGTATTTAAGAAAAATATTGCTTCTTCATGGCCGGTTTGGGCAAGTTATCTTGCAATTTTGATTGTCTATTTACCACTTATGAGTGGTTTACAGTTTGCAAGTATGAGCCAATATATGAAGGACGCACAGCTTGCAAGTAATCGACTGGAACTGTTGCAATCATTATTGAGTCCGGAACTTGTAATTGTACTGAATGCGCTATGGTCACTGTTCGCGGTGATTGTTGTTTTTAAATATTTATATTCATCCAAAATGGCCAATATGATTCATTCTTTGCCGGTTACACGTATGGAATTGTATGTGACAAATATTATTTCCTGCATGGTGATGTTAATCGGTGCACAAATCATAGCCTTTGTTTTGGAGGTGTTTGTTTGTATTGCATTTGAAGTTACGGCAATGACTGCATTGCTGGAATGGCTGTTTTATATGGCTGGAATCGTTATATTATTCCTTTCAATTGCTGTATTTAGTACATTTTTGTCAGGTAATACATTCGCAACGGTATTTTATTATGTTTTAATCAATTTCATTTATGAAGGTTTTCGCTATGTATTTGGAATGTTTGTCGGCTTTTTTGCTTACGGAATCGGAATGACAGACTTTGCATATGGCTCAAGAGATGTTTTCGAGGTGTTATCGCCGCTGTTTTATTTGGAGAACCATTTGTTTGCATGGCAAATATATTCTGAAACGCCAAATGACCCAACCGGAATCGATATTATCACTTCCGGTGTGTCTATGACCGGAGGTGTCTATGTTTTGCGTTACCTGGTTGTGGCTGTGGTCCTCTTTATCTTAGGCGGCGTGATGTATCAAAAGCGCAAACTGGAGTTGGCAGGAGATATGGTATCGATTCCATTTGTGCGCCCGGTGATGAGATGGCTGTTGGGAATCGGAGCCGGCGCAGCAATCGCGATTGTCGGATATGTCTTTTTGGCATCGGGAGGAATCAGCATCGGACTTTTTGGCGTCATTGTCGTTTATATTTTTGCCGGAATTGTATCATTTATGGTTGCGCAGATGTTAATTCAGAAGACTTTTCGCATATTCAAAAAGCGATTTTGGCTGGAGACGATGGCTTTTTGCTGCGGATTAATTATCGTATTTGGCGGCGTAAAGGTATATGCGGATGTGGAAGAAAAGTATATTCCGGATCCTTCGGATGTGGTTTGTGTAACAGTAGATTATGATTATACAGTTGTTTACGAAAACAACCAGTTTGATTTCGTACAGGAACTTCAGGAATATCTGATCACACATAAAGACGAATTATATGATTACGGTCAAAATGATATTGGGGAGTACGGCAATTGCATTAGTATTACTTACCAGCTGAAGGATCAGAAATATTTACGGCGAACCTATTATCTCAAGGACGGTGATGATAAGGATTATGTTGTCGGTTTATTAAGAGAGCAGGAGCAAAAAGAAGAAAATGCCATGAATTATTTGCTCGGCTCCGCAATTTTGTCCGAAGATGATTTGGTTAAGGTTCAGTTTTCTGATTATGTGCTCCCACAGGGCGAAGAACAGATATATGATTCCACCGGAGACGATTTTAACAAGGCGATGTATGAAGCAGTGGTTCAAGATCTCAAAGAAGGAAATTTATTGAAATATAATTATTACTTTGATGAAAATTCGAATGATGTTTCGTATTATCAAACGGTGATTCTAAATTATGTTTCGACGCAGAAACGTTATGAGAAATATAGTGAGAATCATGTCGGATGGTCCGGAATCGATCGCTTCGATTACTGGACGGAAGAGTCAAAGGATGGCATCGCAGAACATACAAAACTATATATTGAAAATCGAATCTCCTTCGGAAAAGACAGTAAGCATATCATTCAATGTTTGATTGATTATGGCTATATCGATTCGGTGGATGATTTGATTGATAGCTATGAGTATGACTATTCCGGAGAAATACAATAGTTGATTAGAAAAAGGACTCTTTTACTGGAGTCTTTTTTCGTTTATAATAAAATTTATGGAAAAAGATAGAAGTCATATAATTAAAGAAGTAAAGCCGGGCAGTATCGCAGAAGAAATGGAGTTGGAAGCCGGCGATAAATTGATCTCGATTAATGGGCATGAGTTAGAAGATATTTTTGATTATCATTATTTTGCAAATGATGATTATCTGATTGTCTTAGTCGAAAAGGCAAATGGTGAAGAATGGGAACTTGAAATCGAAAAGGATTTCGATGAAGATCTTGGTATCATTTTCGAAAACGGATTAATGGACGATTACAAATCCTGTTCTAACAAATGCGTCTTTTGCTTTATCGATCAGATGCCACCGGGAATGCGAGAAACATTGTACTTTAAGGATGATGATTCGCGGCTTTCTTTTCTGCAGGGTAATTATATTACGCTGACGAATATGAAAGATAAGGATATGGAGCGCATTATCCGTTATCATCTTGCACCAATCAACATTTCTGTGCATACTACGAATCCACAACTGCGTTGTGAAATGTTACATAATCGATTTGCAGGCGAGGCATTAAAGAAAATCGATGTTTTTTATGAGCATGAGATCGAAATGAACGGTCAGGTTGTTTTATGTAAGGGAATTAATGATGGAGCAGAACTGGATCGAACCATTGGAGATTTGACCAAATATATGCCATATATGCGAAGCCTTTCGATTGTGCCGGTAGGCTTGACCAAATATCGTGAAGGACTTGCAAAATTAGAGCCGTTTGAAAAGGAAGATGCGATAGAAGTCATTGGAATCATCGAGAAATGGCAGCGGTATTGCATGGAAAAATTCGGTATGCACTTTGTGCAGGCTTCGGATGAATGGTATTTGACCGCAGGTTTGCCGATGCCGGAGGCAGAACGATATGATGGCTATATTCAGTTAGAAAATGGCGTTGGAATGATGCGATTACTGGAGGAAGAATTTAATGAAGCATTGGCAAATGATTCTTTCGAAAGTCAAATAGAACATCATCAAATAGAACATCATATAACCATTGCAACGGGACGTCTGGCCGCTCCTCTGTTGGAAAAATTGTCCGCTTGTTTTATGGAAAAGCATCCTAATTATCATGTTGATGTGGTTCCGATACGGAATGATTTTTTCGGAGAGAGGATTACGGTGTCTGGATTGATTACAGCGCAGGATTTGGTGGCGCAATTAAAAGAGCATGGTGTGGGCGAGCGTTTGCTCTTACCATGTAATATGCTAAGAATCGATGAGGAAGTATTCTTGGATGACTGGACTCTGACCGACGTGAAAAACGCTTTACAAGTAGAAACTACTATTGTAAAATCAAGCGGTCTGGATTTGCTGCAGGCACTTTTAGGCGTAAATGAATAGAGAGAGGTAGAACATGAGTAAACCAATAGTAGCAGTTGTAGGACGACCGAATGTAGGAAAATCCACACTGTTTAATACATTAGCCGGTGAGCGCATTTCGATTGTGCAGGATACTCCGGGTGTTACCCGAGATCGTATTTATGCAGATGTCTCATGGCTGAATTATAATTTCACATTGATTGATACCGGAGGTATTGAGCCGGATTCTAAGGATATTATTATTTCGCAGATGCGCGAGCAGGCCCAGATTGCAATTGATACGGCAGATGTCATCATGTTTCTGGTGGATGTGCGCCAGGGATTGCAGGATGCGGATGGAAAAGTGGCAGATATGTTGCGCCGTTCCAACAAGCCGGTTGTTTTGGTTGTAAATAAAGTGGATGATTTTGATAAATTCATGCCGGATGTGTATGAATTTTACAATCTCGGAATCGGCGAACCATTCCCGATTTCAGCTTCATCCAAATTAGGCCTTGGCGATATGCTTGATGAAGTAGTGAAATATTTCCCTCAGAATGATAAAGAAGAGGAAGAGGATGACAGACCGCGTGTGGCAATCGTCGGTAAACCAAATGTGGGAAAAAGCTCATTGGTCAATAAGCTTGCCCAGAAGGATCGTGTAATTGTATCAAATATTGCCGGTACGACTCGCGATGCCATTGATACAGAAATTCGCTATAACGGAAAAGAATATGTATTGATTGATACTGCAGGAATCCGAAGAAAGAGCAAAATCAAAGAAGAAATCGAGCGCTTTAGTATTATTCGTGCTGTCACGGCAGTGGAGCGCGCCGATGTGGTTTTAATTGTCATTGATGCTACGGAAGGTGTGTCCGAACAGGATGCAAAGATTGCCGGAATTGCACATGAGCGCGGAAAGGGAATCATCATCTGCGTCAACAAATGGGATGCGGTAGAAAAGAATAATGATTCTGTAAAAGAATATACACAAAAGATTCGTCAGATTTTAAGCTTTATGCCTTATGCGGAGATTTTGTTTATTTCTGCTTTGACAGGCCAGCGTCTTCCAAAAATTTTTGAGACAATGGATGCTGTTATTGAAAATAACAGTATGCGTGTAGGAACAGGTGTGTTAAACGAAATCGTTGCAGAGGCTGTCGCAATGCAGCAACCGCCGACAGATAAAGGAAAGCGCTTAAAGATTTACTATATCACCCAGGTTTCTGTGAAACCGCCAACATTTGTGATATTTGTGAATGACAAGAATCTGATGCATTTTTCGTACACCAGATATCTCGAAAATCGTATCCGCGATACCTTTGGTTTTGCAGGTACTTCGTTGAAATTTATTGTGAGAGAGAGGAAAGACGAAGGATAATGGTAGTTTTATATCGCGTCATTGCAGTTTTGATTGGATATGTGTTTGGATTGTTCCAAACCGGATATATTTACGGGAAACATAAGGGAATTGATATTCGTGAGCACGGAAGTGGAAACTCCGGAACCACAAACACCCTTAGAACATTGGGACCAAAGGCCGGAGGCATCACGTTCTTGGGTGATTGTTTAAAAGCAATTGCTGCTATGGGTGTGGTTTGGCTGATCTTTCATCACAGCTGTGGAGAATGGGACAAAGTATTATGTCTGTATGCCGGATTTGGTGCTGTTTTGGGACATAATTTCCCGTTTTATCTGAAATTCAAAGGCGGAAAAGGAATCGCTTGTACGGCAGGTGTGGTAATCGGAATTTGCCCGTTTGCCGTACCGGTTTGCTTTGCTGCATTTGTTATAATTGTTTTAATCACCAGATATGTTTCGTTGGGATCAATAATCGGTGTGTTATTATTTTTGGTACAGATATTTATCTTTTACCGGAACGGACTTTTGGGTGTAGAAGGTAACTATGCGGATGAGTTCGTAATCCTTGCTATCTGCTTTACAGCCATGGCTTTGATTCGCCATCGCGCAAATATTGTGCGCCTGGTAAAGGGAACAGAGAACAAAATACATTTTTCTAAAAAAGAATAAAATCTTGGAATTGATATCATTATAATTAGGAGGCGATGATATGCATAAGATTGGTGTGATTGGTGCAGGAAGTTGGGGAATTGCACTATCAAAAGTACTTGCAAACAACGGCCATAGTGTGGTTGTATGGTCAATTGTGGAAGATGAAATTCGCATGCTTTGCGAAAAGCATGAACATGTGGATAAACTTCCGGGAGTTCAATTGCCGGATTCCATTACATTTACAACCGATATTGAGAAAGCAATCTCGGGAATGGAGATGATAGTATTGGCAGTTCCGTCCGTATTTACAAGAAGCACCGCAAAGATGATGGCGCCTTTTGTAAAAGAAGGACAGGTGATTGTCTGTGTGGCAAAGGGAATTGAAGAGGATACTTTAATGCCTTTGACAGATATTGTAGAACAGGAGATTCCTGTTGCAACAGTTGCAGTTATGTGCGGACCTTCTCATGCGGAGGAGGTTGGAATCGGGCTGCCGACTACAGTCGTTGCAGGCGCAAAAGATAAGGCAACCGCAGAACAGATTCAGGATATCTTTATGAATCGTGTATTCCGTGTTTATACAAGCCCGGATGTGCTTGGCATGGAATTGGGAGGTTCTTTAAAGAATGTCATTGCTTTGGCAGCCGGAATGGCAGACGGTCTCGGATATGGAGATAATACAAAGGCTGCTTTGATTACCCGTGGAATTGCCGAATTAACCAGATTGGCAACAAAGATGGGCGCAAGAGAAGAAACACTTTCCGGATTGACCGGAATCGGAGATTTGATTGTAACCTGTCAAAGTCGTCACAGCCGAAACAGAAAAGCCGGTATGCTGATGGGACAGGGAAAGACGATGGAAGAAGCTACTGCAGAAGTAAAGATGGTTGTAGAAGGAATTTATTCTGCAAAAGCAGCCCTTGCATTGGCAAAAAAATATGAGGTTTCAATGCCGATTATTGAAGCTGTCAATCATGTATTGTTTGACGGACAGAAAGCTTCGGATGCTGTAGAAGAATTAATGCTTCGAGATAAAAAATCTGAGCACAGTGGACTGGAGTGGTAAAGACAGGAGTGGTACAATAGAGATGGAAACAATTCGCATTAAATATTTTTCGGATCAAATCACAAAATTAGATTATATCGATGGAAAGAGCGACTGGATAGATCTTCGTGCTTCCGAGGAAGTTACCATGAAGGCGGGTGAATTCAAACTGATTCCCCTCGGAATCGCAATGGAGCTTCCGAAGGGCTATGAGGCGCATGTTGTGCCAAGAAGTTCTACATTTAAGACCTGGGGGCTTCTTCAGGTAAATAGCATGGGAATCATTGATTGCTCTTATTGCGGAGATAATGATCAGTGGTTTGTTCCAATGTATGCGACTCGTGATACCGAAATTCATATCAATGACCGCATTGCGCAATTTAGAATCATGGAAAATCAGCCAAAGATTCAATTTGATGAAGTGGCGCATTTAGACCATGAGGATCGCGGCGGATTCGGAAGCACGGGAAAACAATAAAATTTTTTCTTGATGGGGAGGATTTATATTATGGAAGAAAGAATGATTAAGTTTTATTCTAAGCATAGCAATAATCTTGCAATGCATGCAATTCCGGGACATTTTGCTACAAGCCATTCTCATATCAATTATTATATTGATGTGACAAGTATCGGAACTCGTATTAAAGAGGCGAAGGAAGCTGCAAAAGTATTTCAGTCTAAGATTCCGATTACAAAAGCTGTTGATACCATCGTATGTATGGACAAGACAGAAGTCATCGGTGCATTTTTGGCAGATGAATTAGAAAAGAACGGTTATCGCAATTACAACCAGCATGATACCACCTATGTGGTTTCACCTGAGATTAATGCAAATAACCAAATGCTGTTCCGCGATAACAACAAGAAGGCAATTACCGGAAAACATATTATTTTGATGCTTTCTACCACTTCTACAGGAGATACCATTCGCAGATGCTTAGAATGCATTCAGTATTATGGTGGAATTGTAGAAGCTGTTTGTTCAGTATTCTCCACAGTCAATGATGTGGATGGTTATCAGATCGATTATTTATTTAATCAGGATGATATTCCGGGATATGAAGCTTTCCCTGTACATGATTGTCCATTCTGTAAGAAAGGACATCGCATTGAGGCCATGGTAAATGGCTACGGATACTCAAAACTGTAAAAGAAATAGTACTCCGGTCCTGCTCTTCGTCAAAATGACAAGAAGAGCATATAATTATTATCTAATTTGACACTTTTAACGAAATGCCTCGTAAGGTATTATAATCTCAGGAACACCCCGAAGGGGCAGTGAGAAAGATAATACTTTAGGAGGTATTTTTAAAATGGCAAGTTTATCATTAAAGAACATTTGCAAAGTATATCCAAACGGATTTGAAGCAGTTAAGGATTTCAATCTCGAAGTAGAAGATAAGGAATTCATCATCTTCGTAGGACCTTCAGGATGTGGTAAGTCTACCACTCTTCGTATGATCGCTGGTTTGGAAGAAATCTCTTCCGGTGAATTAATCATCGACGGAAAATTAATGAATGATGTAGAGCCTAAGGATCGTGATATCGCAATGGTATTCCAGAACTATGCTCTTTATCCACATATGACAGTATTTGATAACATGGCATTCGGATTAAAGTTACGTAAGGTTCCGAAGGATGAAATCAAGGCAAAGGTAGAGGAAGCAGCTAGAATCCTTGATCTTGAGAAATTATTAGACCGTAAGCCAAAGGCTCTTTCCGGTGGACAGAGACAGCGTGTTGCTATGGGTCGTGCTATCGTTCGTAATCCTAAGGTATTCCTTATGGATGAGCCTTTATCAAACCTTGATGCTAAGCTTCGTGTACAGATGAGATCTGAGATTTCTTCATTACATAACAGACTTGGCGCAACCATCATTTATGTAACACATGATCAGACCGAGGCTATGACACTTGGTACCAGAATCGTTGTATTAAAAGATGGTGTTATCATGCAGGTTGATTCTCCACAGAAGCTTTACAACGAGCCAAATAACTTATTCGTAGCTGGATTCATCGGATCTCCTCAGATGAACTTCGTAGATGCTGAAGTTGTAGCTGAAGGCGATGGAGCTGCTCTTAAATTTGCTGAATTCAAGATTTCTCTTCCTTCTGAGAAGGCTAAGAAGTTGGTTGATGGCGGATATGTTGGAAAGACTGTTGTTATGGGTATTCGTCCGGAAGATATTTATGATGATGCAGACAGCCTTGACAAGTTCTCTGAGAGCGTTGTATCAAGCGAAGTTACAGGATACGAATTACTTGGTGCAGAAGTATTATTATATTACACAATTGCAGGCGCTAATATGACTGCTCGTGTAAACTCTGATACACCTGCTCGTTATGGCGATACTGTTAAGCTTGCTCTTGATGTTTCTAAGATTCATGTATTTGACAAGGAAACAGAGCAGACAATCACCAACTAGGATTTGACTTTTAAAAGCCATTTCGCTAAAATTAAACAGTGGTAAATATAAAACCGGGTGTGATTATTTACACCCGGTTTTTTAAGGTATTTACAGGGAGGACATGCTTTGATCTCAAATCAAAAATTTGAAATTGCATTGGCAGAGATAAAAGAGATTACAGGACTCGAAGGGTATTTGTATAATGCGGAAGGAATCGCGATTGCTTCTACAGAGAATGAATCTGCTGAATTGAGTCATTTAAGAGCCAAGTTTATTGCCTCTGAGGAATCAAGCGCGGACTATGAGAAGTTCCATCTGTTTCGTATTGAGATTGAGGAGGAATCGGATTATATTTTAGCACTCTTTGGTGACGGTTACAGTGATGTAATCGGTCGCATGGCAGCTGCTCAAATAAAGGTTGTTGCCGTTTCTTTTGCACAACAATATGATAGAACCACATTTATGCAAAATGTCCTTTTGGCAAATATGCTTCCAATCGAAGTGATTACAAAAGGAAAGAAGCTTCATGTAGAAGATGCGCGACGCGTGGTATTTGTTATCGATACTGCAAAAAAGAACAGCGATATGGTACTTGTTACTGTGCGCAATTTATCCAATATCAAGAAGAAAGATTTTGTCTTTCAATTAGATGAAAACAGTGTGCTTCTAGTCAAAGAACTCACTGATAATCTAACGGATATAGAAGAGGATGAGCTGCTTTCGGAAATTGCGGCGCAGCTGGTTGATAATATCCATATGGAAGTCATGGTAAAGGCGAGAGTGGGTTACGGAAATCCGGTAAACAGCTTGATGGATGTGGCAAAATCTTATCAGGAAGCAAAGATGGCTTTAGAAGTGGGTCGCGTGTTTTATGCAGAGAGAGATACCATTTCCTATGGTCGCCTTGGAATCGGCCGTTTGATTTATCAGCTTCCACTTAGCCTCTGTGAAATGTTTATTCATGAGGTTTTCGGAGAAAAGGTTCCGGAGATTTTAGATGATGAAGAGGCAATGAATACGATTAATAAATTCTTTGAGAATTCATTGAATATATCTGAGACTGCACGCCAGTTATATCTTCACAGAAATACATTGGTTTACAGACTCGAGCGGATTGAGAAGGCGGTTGGCCTGGATATCCGCAATTTTGAAGACGCGATGACATTCCGTATTGCGGTAATGGTATTGGCGCATATGAAGGAGAATATGTAGTTTATGGCAACGAAGTATGATGAGAGTAGCATATCGATTTTAGAAGGCCTTGAGGCCGTTCGAAAACGTCCCGGAATGTATATCGGAAGTGTTACCACAAAAGGTCTGAACCATTTGATTTATGAAATCGTGGATAATGCGGTGGATGAGCATTTGGCAGGAGAGTGTGATACGATTTGGGTGACACTTGAAGAGGATGGTTCTTGTACCGTAGAGGATAATGGGCGAGGAATTCCTGTTGGAATGCATGCAAAAGGTGTTTCAGCGGCAAGAATCGTTTTTTCTACGCTTCATGCCGGTGGTAAGTTCGACAATACAGTCTATAAGACAAGTGGTGGTCTTCATGGTGTTGGTTCATCAGTTGTAAATGCATTATCCACCCGAATGGATATTGAGATTTCAAGAGATGGTTATATTCATCATGATGGATATGAGAGAGGTGTTCCGATTGTAAAACTCGAAAAGGGATTACTTCCGACACTTGGAAAGACAAAGAAGCACGGCACCAAGATTAATTTTCTTCCGGATCCGGAGATTTTTGAGAAGACCCGTTTCCGCGAAGATGATGTCAAGAGCCGTATGCATGAGACCGCCTATTTGAATCCGAATCTGACCATTATCTATGAAGATAAGAGACCGGATAAGGAAAAGCGACCGGATGGACAGCCGGAGCATATAGAATTTCATGAGCCGGAAGGAATTGTGGGCTTTGTAAAGGCCATTAATAAGAAGCAGAATCTTGCAGGACTTCATGAAGTAATCTCATTCCATGGCGCTGCGGATGGAATTGAAGTTGATGTTGCATTCCAGTATACGGATGAATTTCATGAGAATATTCTTGGATTCTGTAATAATATTTTTAACTCTGAGGGTGGTGCGCATCTGACCGGTTTTAAGACAGCATTTACGGCTGTGATTAACTCTTATGCAAGAGAACTGGGAATCCTAAAGGAAAAGGATGCAAACTTCAATGGTGCGGAAGTGCGAAGCGGAATGACTGCTGTTGTTTCCATTAAGCATCCGGACCCTCGTTTTGAAGGACAGACAAAAACGAAATTGGATAACCAGGATGCGGCAAAGGCTGTAGCGAAGGTTACCAATGATAAGATTCCGCTTTATTTCGACCGAAATCTGGAAGTGTTAAAAACTGTCATTGGAAATGCGGAAAAAGCATCAAAGATTCGCAAGGCGGAAGAGAGAGCTAGAACCAATCTTTTGACAAAACAAAAGTATTCCTTTGATTCAAATGGAAAGCTGGCGAATTGTGAGAGCAGAGATGCTTCAAAATGCGAAATCTTTATCGTAGAGGGAGATTCCGCAGGCGGTTCTGCAAAAACAGCCCGCAATCGTATGTATCAGGCAATCCTGCCGATTCGCGGTAAGATTTTGAATGTGGAAAAAGCCAGCATCGATAAAGTGCTTGCAAATGCTGAAATCAAGACGATGATCAATGCCTTTGGCTGCGGATTCTCGGAAGGATACGGCAATGACTTTGATATTTCGAAACTTCGCTATGACAAAATCGTCATCATGGCCGATGCCGATGTGGATGGTGCTCATATTTCCACATTGCTTTTGACTTTATTCTATCGATTTATGCCGGATTTGATTAATGAAGGACATGTTTATGTGGCAATGCCACCTTTATATAAGGTTCAGCCTAGCAAGGGCGAGGAAGTTTATTTATATGATGATTTGGCATTGGAGAAATACCGCAGAAAGCACGAAGGTGAGAAATTTACATTACAGCGTTATAAAGGTCTTGGAGAAATGGATGCAGAGCAGTTGTGGGAGACCACTTTAAATCCTGAGACCAGAATGATGAAGCGCATTGAAATCGAAGATGCAATGATGGCAAGCGACATGACTTCTCTTTTGATGGGAAATGATGTTGTACAACGTCGAGAATTTATCTATGAGCATGCATATGATGCAGAGCTTGATTATAACGCATAAATTTTGAGAAAGAAGATTTATTTAAATGTCTGAACAGAATATTATTCAAACTGAATATTCCGAACATCTGAAAAAATCATTTTTGGATTATGCGATGAGTGTCATTGTGGCCCGTGCATTCCCTGATGTCCGGGATGGATTAAAACCGGTACAGCGTCGTACCCTTTATGATATGTACGAACTGGGCGTGCGCTATGATAAACCTTATAAAAAGAGTGCGCGTATTGTCGGCGATACCATGGGTAAATATCATCCTCACGGAGATTCTTCTATCTACGGCGCATTGGTAGTATTGGCGCAGGATTTTAAAGAGGGGCAGGCCCTTGTGGATGGCCATGGTAACTTTGGTTCCATCGAAGGAGATGGAGCAGCTGCAATGCGATATACAGAGGCGCGTCTGCAAAAAATTACCCAGGAAGCTTATCTGGGTGATTTGGATAAAGATGTTGTGGATTTTATTCCAAACTATGATGAAACAGAAAAAGAGCCGGTGGTTCTTCCTGTTCGTGTGCCGAACCTTTTAATTAACGGTTCTGAAGGTATCGGTGTCGGAATGGTTACAAGCATCCCGCCTCATAATTTGGGCGAATGTATTGATGGCGTTATCGCATATATGAAGAATCCTGATATCACAAATGCTGAAATGATGGAATACATTCCGGGACCGGATTTCCCCACCGGAGGCATTGTGGCAAACAAGGATGAGCTGTTAAATATTTATGAAACCGGACAGGGCAAAATCAAAATCCGCGGTAAAGTAGAACTCGAGAAAGTCAAAGGCGGCAAGGAACGTCTTGTGATTACAGAGATTCCTTATACTATGATTGGTGCAAATATCGGTAAGTTTTTAAATGATGTGGCTTCTTTGGTAGAAACCCGCAAAACTTCTGATATTGTTGATATTACCAATCAGTCTTCGAAAGAGGGAATTCGTATCGTGCTGGAATTAAAACGCGGTGCGGATGTGGAAGCATTAAAGAATTTGCTTTATAAGAAAACAAAGCTCGAGGATACCTTTGGCGTAAATATGCTTGCGGTTGCGGATGGTAAGCCTGAAACCCTTTCGCTTGTGCAGATTATTCGCCATCATGTGAATTTCCAGTTTGAGGTAAATACCAGAAAATATAAGACACTCCTGAGTAAGGAGATGGACAAAAAGGAAATTCAGGAAGGTTTAATCGAAGCTTGCAATGTCATCGACTTAATCATTGAGATTTTGCGTGGTTCAAAAGAAGTGAAGCAGGCGAAAGCTTGCCTGACTTCAGGTGTGACAGCCGGAATTACATTTAAGTCAAAAGAATCAGAGAAAAAGGCAAAGCAGCTTTCTTTCACGGAAAATCAGGCGCAGGCGATTTTGGATATGCGCTTGCATCGTTTGGTAGGCTTAGAAATAGAAGCCTTAATGAAAGAACATGATGATACAATGGCGAAAATCGCAGAGTATCAGGATTATCTTTCAAATCGTGCTTCTATGGCCAAGCATATCATGAAAGAATTAAAGGAATACAAAAAGTCTTATGCGAGAGAGCGTCGAACAGTAATCGATAATCTTGCAGAAGCGGTGGTAGAAGAGAAACCGATTGAAGTGAAGGATGTTGTCTTCCTGATGGATCGCTTCGGCTATGTAAAAACCGTGGATGTGGCAACTTATGAGCGAAATAAAGAAGCTGCAGATTCTGAAAATAAATATGTCTTCACCTGCAAGAATGTGGGCAAGATTTGTATTTTCACAGATCAAGGAAATATGCATAGCATCAAAACTTTAGATTTGCCGTTTGGTAAATTCAGAGATAAAGGCGTACCGATTGATAATTTATCCAATTATGACAGCAAGAATGAGCGATTCATTTTCGTGGCTGATTTGGATGCCGTTTCTTCTCACAAGCTGGTATTTGCCACAAAGACCGGTATGATCAAACTGGTGGATGGTTCTGAATTCGTGGCATCCAAGCGTACAATTGCAGCGACAAAGCTGGCTGATGAGGATGTGGTATTGGGTGTAAATATGCTTATGCCACAGGAGACTATGGTAATGCGTTCTCAAAAAGAAGCCTTTTTGAGAATCGAATGCGAAGGAATTCCGGAGAAGAAGAAGATAGCCATTGGTGTGCGCGGAATGAAGCTGGATAAGGGGGATGAGCTGCAAGCAGTTTATTTCCTGGCAGAAGGCGATAATCAGATTGTGGAAGTAAAGGGCAAAGAAGTATCTTTGAATCGTTTACATATCGGAAATCGTGATACGAAAGGTGTTAAGAGATAATTGACGGAAGAACTATCGCATTTTATCGAAAAAATTAAGGAGAAAGGCTCAGTACTTGGCCTTTCGAATATGAAACATTTGATGGAAGCCCTGGGCAACGTGCAAAATGCGTTGCCCATTATCCATATTGCGGGTACGAATGGGAAGGGATCTGTGGGAACCTATCTGTCCTATTTGTATCAAAAAGAAGGCCTTTTGGTGGGACGCTATACCTCTCCGGCTGTTTTTTCGCCTATGGAAATATATACCATCAATGGAATTCCAATGGAAGAATCAATCTATCTGGAATTGATGGAGCAAATCAGAGTGGTATGCGAGAATTTTGAGGAGGATGAGTATCCTACTATCTTTGAAGCAGAAACTGCCATCGCTTTTTTGTGGTTTGAAAGGATTCGTCCGGATGTTGTTTTATTGGAATGCGGAATGGGTGGAGAAACGGATGCTACCAATGTGATTGAAAAGCCGTTGGCTTCAGTGATCACAAGCATCAGCCGTGATCATGTGCGTATACTTGGAGATACTGTTGAGGAGATTGCAGGGGTGAAAGCCGGAATTATTAAGCCGGAGTGCCCGGTATTTTCTGCGCCGCAACAAACTTCTGTGGAAGCAGTCATTCAAGAAGCCGCAAATCTTTATCATGCGAATGTGACTTTTGTAAAAAAAGATCATTTGAGCTTGCAGGAAGAAGCGCCGGGAAGAATGGTCTTTACCTATCATAGGTCGAATCTTCAATTGGGACTTGAGACAAAAATGGCGGGACATTATCAGATGGAGAATGCAGCATTGGCATTGGAAGTCTATTTTGGCATCAGAATTGGAAGCCGGAATGAAACTTTAGATTTGCATTTGGTTATGGAAGCAATCGCAGATGCAGTATGGCCGGGCAGATTTGAGGTGGTGCACCGGAATCCTTTGATTATTTTAGATGGCGCACATAACGAAGGTGCAATGGAGGAATTGGCGAAGACAATCGAAGGTTGCTTTGGAAATCAAAAGCTGACACTTGTGCTTGGTGTATTGGCAGATAAAGATCATAAAAGAATGCTTTCTCTTTTGCTTCCTTATGCAAGTCATGTGATCACAATTACGCCAAAGGATAATCCAAGGGCAATGTCCGGATTAGCGCTTGCTTCGGAGGCAATGCAACTATATACTGATATCGATGTAGCATATACGAAGTCTTACAAAGAGGCTTTGCAGTTGGCAATACAGAATCAACAGCCGATTTTGGCATGTGGATCCCTTTCTTATTTGGGAGGATTCAGAAAGGAAGTAGAAGCATTATGGAATTAAAAGTAGGATTAAAAAACGAAGTGAGCGAGATGGTCGTTTATGAGAAGACTGCAAAGGCAATGGGAAGCGGGTTACAACCGGTATATGCAACGCCTTCCATGGTGGCTTTGATGGAGAAATGCTGCTGTGACAGCGTAATTCCGTATTTGGAAGAAGGATATGCCACAGTTGGTACCGGTATCAATATCAAGCATCTTTCTGCAACACCCATGGAACGCAAGGTTCGCGTGGAATCTGTTTTAAAAGAAATTGATCGCAGACGTCTGGTATTTGATGTGGTAGCTTATGATGAAGCCGGTAAAATCGGAGAAGGAGAGCATGAGCGATTCATTATTGATACAGAAAAGTTTTTAAAGAAAGCTCAAGAAAAATAAAGTATTAGGGAGTACAAAATGGTAATAGGGAAACAGATATTTGATATAGAAAATGAATGTTATATCATGGGAATTTTAAATGTCACTCCGGATTCTTTTTCTGATGGAGGGAAGTGGAACACTAAAGATGCGGCACTTACCCACGTAGAGGAAATGATATCGGAAGGCGCTGCAATCATTGATGTGGGTGGAGAATCCACAAGACCCGGATATACAAGAATTTCGGATGAAGAGGAAATCGCACGTGTGACACCAATCATCGAAGCAATCCGAGAACGTTTTGAAATCCCGATTTCAATTGATACCTATAAGAGCGCTGTTGCAAAAGCAGCAATTGAAGCCGGCGCTGATTTGGTGAATGACATTTGGGGGCTGAAGGCTGAACCGAAGATGGCAGAGGTCGTGGCAAAATCAGGTGTGGCATGTTGTCTGATGCATAATCGAGAGAACATGCCTTATCAAAATTTTGTGGAAGACTGGATTTCGGATATGAAAGATTCGATAAAAATTGCAAAAAATGCCGGAATTTCGGATGATAAGATCATATTGGATCCGGGCGTTGGATTCGCCAAAAGCCGCGAAGAGAATTTGATTGCAATCCGCGAGACCGGAAGACTATTGGATTTCGGTTATCCGGTGCTGCTGGGCACATCTCGCAAGTCAGTGATTGGATTGACTTTGGATTTGCCGAAAGAAGAGCGCGTTGAGGGGACTCTCGCAACGACTGTAATGGGCGTGGAACGTGGTGTTTCATTTTTCCGAGTTCATGATATAAAAGAAAACTATCGTGCAATGAAAATGGCGATGGCAATAATGAAAGGTCGTTGATTGTCATGAAAAATGATTATATCAAAATCACCGGTCTTGAAGTTTATGCAAGACATGGTGTCTATCAAGAAGAAAAAGAAAAAGGACAGACATTTGTAATCAATGCAAAAGTCTATTATGATATGAGTCTTCCGGCAGGAAGCGATCATCTAAAGGAGGCTTTAAATTATGCGGATCTTTGTCATTTTATCAAAGATGTGATGAAAGAAAGAAGCTTTGATTTGATTGAAGCAGCCGCAGAAAATTTAGCTGAACGGATTTTAATACATTTCGATAAGACGACAGGGCTTGACCTGGAATTGTGTAAGCCCAATGCCCCGATTGGATTGCCTTTTGAACAGGTTTCTGTCAATGTGAGCAGAGCCTGGCATAGAGTCTTTCTATCAATCGGTTCGAATATGGGCGATAGGAAAATGTATCTAAATGAGGCGGCAGGAAAATTCCTGGCGGATGAGAAAGTACGAGATATGCGCATCTCCGAATATATCGAGACGGAACCATATGGAATGACTAAGCAGGATGCTTTTTTAAACGGAGCAATTGAATTATGGACCATTTACAGTCCGAGGCAGCTACTTGATCTTTGTCATCGTATTGAGGAGGAAGCACAGCGGGTGCGTACCATTCATTGGGGCCCGCGTACTCTGGATGTGGATATTTTGTTTTATGATGACATGATCTATGACAGCGAGACTTTGATCATTCCTCATGTGGATATTGAAAATCGGGATTTCGTCCTAAAGCCGATGAATGAGTTGGCTCCGGGTTTTGTACATCCTTTATATCGAAAGACTATGCAGAGGATGCTACAGGAACTTGCAGCAAGGAATGAGGAAAATAAAAAGATCCATGAAGAAAATTAAGAAAAAAGCAATACTGTTTGATTTGGATGGCACGCTGATTGACTCTTCTGAGGGAATCACAAAATCAGCTCAATATGCATTGCGCCATTATGGAATCGAAGAATCAGATTTAAAAAAGCTATATCGCTTCATAGGACCGCCTCTGGCAGACAGCTTCGAAAAATGGTATGGATTTTCGAGAGCACAGGCAGTGGAAGCGGTGGATGTGTTTCGGGAGAGATATCAATCGATAGGATATTTGGAATGCGAATTATATCCGGATACCGGGAAGGTTTTGGAAAGTTTAAAGCAAATGGGATATTTCCTGGGTGTTGCAACATCGAAACCGGAAGTAACGGCTCGTATAATCTTAAAAGATAAGGGCGTCGATTGTTATTTTGATGCGATTTGCGGTGCGACTATGGATGGCAGAATTGAGAAGAAAGCGGATGTGATTCGGGAATTATTGAAAAGAGAACCGGATTATGCAATTTCAGATATGATTCTGGTTGGAGATACGGCCTTTGATATGCAAGGTGCAAATTTGCTTGGGATGGATTCAGTAGCAGTCAGTTTCGGGTTTGGAGATGTGGCAGAGATGAAGGAAGCCGGTGCATTAGATGTGCTGGATTCGATGAACATGTTATTGGAATATTTTAAGAGGTGAATATGAACGAGAAGAGATTAAACAATCATCCATTGATTCTGCTATGGTTGGCAATCTATCCTGCGCTGCTTTATTATGCAATTCTCTATATTGCTTCAACGCTGTGTTTGTATATCGTAGTATATGGTTTGAAAGCGGAGATGACATTGTCAATTCAGGCGGTTGTGCTTTTGATATCAAGCATTGTCACCATTCCTTTTATTTTTCAGCTTTATGCATCTGACCGAAACGGCGGGCAGGGAATGATGGTTTATTTTCATGAACATAAGCCTTCTGTGAGCAAAGAGAAAATCATCAATTGTATATTGGCATCAGTGGCAATTATATTAATCGGGTTTTCTTTTAATAATATCATTTCCATGACACCACTGATTCAAATGTCCAAAGGATATGCCACGGCTTCAGAGAATCTATATGGCGGATCTTTGGCAGTGATTTTACTTCGAAGCGGATTATTTGTCCCGATTTTGGAGGAACTGACATTCCGTGGTGTGATTCTGTTTCGTATGGAAGTGAGATTGAACAAGTGGTGGGCGCTTGGTATTTCAACGATTTTATTTGCGCTGATGCATATGAATATTGTGCAGATGCCGTATGCACTGATTCTTGGTGTGGGACTTGGATTGATTGCAATTCGCGTTCAACATGTGTATGCATCCATTGTGGCCCATATGGCAGTGAATATCTTTACTGTGTTACGTGTTTCCTTTGGATGGTGGGATAATCTGGCAGATAATAGTGTATCTTCATGGTTGATTTCTATTGGCACACTTTTGATTGGTATAGGTGTGTTAATATACTTTATGAAAGAAAGGCATGTTGGCGACAATTCAGACACAATTTCAAAATCAGAATAAATTATACTTAATTTAATTAGGTTTTCAGCGGAGGGATTAGGATGCAATTGCATTCTAATCTCTTTTTTTGATGCAAAAAATTATATATATCGTCAGAAAATAACTTTCAAAAATTATGTCTGAAAAATAATCTGACAAAAGAGAACAAAGGCTTCATTTTCGAAAGCGGAAAGTATTGTAAAATTCATACTAGCAAAAAAAGAAACGGCCCTTTAAAGGCGCAGAAAGGAACGATTATGAGAGACAAAATGGGATTGTATGATCCTCGATTTGAACATGATAACTGTGGAATCGGAGCAGTTGTAAATATTAAGGGAATCAAAACCCACGAGACAGTGGAAAACGCACTTCATATTGTAGAAAATTTAAAGCACAGAGCCGGAAAAGATGCGGATGGAAAGACCGGAGATGGTGTTGGAATTTTGCTCCAGATTTCTCACAAATTCTTTCAGAAGGTGGCAAAGGAATTAAATATCGCAATTGGTGAGGCACGTGATTACGGTGTGGGAATGTTCTTTTTCCCACAGGATGAATTGCAGACCAATCAGGCAAAGAAGATGTTTGAGGTTATCATCGAAAAGGAAGGAATGGAATTCCTTGGCTGGCGTAAGGTTCCGACAGCACCGGAAATGCTGAGCGAAAAGGCAAGAGGTTGCATGCCGAATATTATGCAAGCTTTCGTGAAACGCCCTATGAATGTTGAACAGGGACTGGATTTCGACAGAAAGCTTTATGTGGCAAGAAGAGTATTTGAGCAATCTAATGATAACAGCTATGTGGTATCGCTCTCAAGCAGAACAATTGTATATAAAGGAATGTTCTTAGTAGAGCAGTTGCGTTTGTTTTTCTCTGATTTACAAGATCCGGATTATGAATCTGCAATTGCAACCGTGCATTCAAGATTCTCTACTAATACGAATCCTAGTTGGGAGAGAGCGCATCCAAACCGCTTTATTGTCCATAATGGTGAAATCAATACCATCCGCGGAAATGCAGATAAGATGCTGGCACGAGAAGAGACCATGTCCTCCTCTAAGCTGGCAGGGGAATTTCAAAAGGTGCTTCCTGTTGTAAATACGGAAGGTTCGGATTCTTCAATGCTGGATAACACCTTGGAGTTTTTGGTGATGAGTGGAATGGAATTGCCTCTTGCAGTGATGATTCTGATTCCTGAACCATGGGCAAACAATCATGTGATGGACCAGAAACGAAAGGATTTCTATCAGTATTACGCAACGATGATGGAGCCGTGGGACGGACCGGCCTCCATTCTGTTTTCTGACGGAGATTTGATGGGTGCAGTGTTGGATCGAAACGGACTTCGCCCATCCAGATATTATATTACGGATGATGATTATCTGATTCTTTCTTCTGAAGTCGGAGTTTTGGATATTGATCCTGCAAAGATTGTAAAGAAGGATCGCCTGAGACCGGGAAAAATGCTTTTGGTGGATACTGTAAAACAGCAGGTCATCGGCGATGATGAATTGAAAGATTATTATGCAAAACAGCAACCATACGGAGAATGGCTGGATTGCAATATTTTGCAATTAAAGGACTTAAAAATTCCAAATGAGCGTGTGCAGGAATATGAAAAAGAAGAGCGCCAGAGAATGCAAAAAGCCTTTGGTTACACCTACGAGTCATTGAAGGATCAAATCCTTCCAATGGCAAAAAATGGTGTGGAAGGAACTGCAGCAATGGGAACCGATACGCCGCTTGCCGCATTATCCGGCAACAAGGAGCCGCTTTTTAACTATTTTAAACAGCTGTTTGCGCAGGTTACCAATCCGCCAATCGATTCGATTCGTGAAGAGATTGTGACTTCCACCACCGTATATATTGGTGCGGCAGGAAATGTGCTTGAGCAAAAGCCTGAAAACTGTAAGGTGCTTCGCATCAACAATCCGATTTTAACCAATACGGATTTGATGAAGATTAAAAGCTTAAAGCAGGACGGCTTTAAGGTAGTAACTTTACCGATTATTTATTATAAGAATACAAGCTTAGAAAAGGCAATTGACCGATTATATATTGAAGCAGACCGCGCATATAGAGATGGCGCGACAATCCTGATCCTTTCGGACAGAGGCGTGGATGAAAACCATGTTGCAATTCCTTCTTTGCTTGCGGTATCAGCTTTACAGCAGTATTTGGTTAAAACCAAAAAGAGAACTTCTCTGTCACTGATTTTGGAATCAGGAGAACCACGTGAAGTTCATCATTTTGCAACTTTGCTTGGATTTGGTGCATCTGCAATCAATCCGTATCTTGCGCAGGATACAGTAAAGCAGTTGGTAGATGAGCATATGTTGGATAAGGATTATTATGCGGCAATCGATGATTATAACCGCGCAATCATTGGCGGTATTGTAAAAATTGCGGCAAAGATGGGAATCTCTACCATTCAGTCCTACATGGGTTCAAAGATTTTTGAGGCAATCGGAATCGATGGTTCTGTTATCGATCGTTATTTTGCGAATACGGTTAGCAGAATTGGTGGAATCACAATTTCTGATATTGAAAAGGATGTGAACACCTTACATTCCGCAGCCTATGATCCACTTGGATTGACAACGGATGTCACCATGGATTCAAAGGGAAGACATAAGATGCGCAGCAACGCAGATAGTCATCTTTATAATCCGGGAACCATTCATTTGCTCCAGCAATCCACACAGCAGGGAGATTATGATTTATTTAAGCAATATACCGCGCTTGTGGATGAAGAACAAAAGCATACCAATATCCGCGGATTGATGGATTTTGTTTATCCTAAGAAGGGCGTAAAAATTGAAGAAGTCGAAAGTGTGGATTCAATTGTGACACGCTTTAAGACCGGCGCAATGAGCTATGGTTCGATTTCTCAGGAAGCCCATGAAACATTGGCAATTGCAATGAATCATCTTCATGGCAAATCCAACACAGGAGAAGGTGGAGAGGACAGAAGCCGTCTGACCATCGGACCGGATGGATTAAACAGATGCTCAGCCATCAAGCAGGTTGCCTCAGGTCGATTCGGCGTAACAAGCCGCTATTTAACCAGTGCGCAGGAAATTCAGATTAAGATGGCTCAGGGCGCAAAACCGGGCGAGGATGGACATTTACCGGGTAAGAAGGTATATCCTTGGATTGCAAAGACCAGATTGTCTACACCGGGTGTTTCATTGATTTCGCCTCCACCTCATCATGATATCTATTCCATTGAAGATTTGGAACAGCTGATTTTTGACTTAAAGAATGCAAACAGACAGGCTCGTATTTCTGTAAAACTGGTTTCGGAAGCAGGCGTGGGTACTGTTGCTGCCGGCGTAGCTAAGGCTGGTGCCCAGGTTGTATTGATTTCCGGATATGATGGCGGAACCGGTGCTGCACCAAGCAGTTCCATCCACAATGCAGGTCTGCCATGGGAATTGGGATTGGCAGAAACCCATCAGACCTTAATCATGAACGGATTGAGAAATAAGGTGCGAATTGAAACCGATGGAAAGCTGATGAGCGGAAAGGATGTTGCGATTGCAGCTTGCCTTGGTGCGGAAGAATTCGGATTTGCGACAGCACCGCTTGTAACCATGGGATGTGTCATGATGCGTGTGTGCAATCTGGATACCTGTCCGGCAGGAATTGCGACACAGAATCCGGCACTTCGCAAGCGTTTTGCAGGAAAGCCTGAATATGTAGAAAACTTCATGCGCTTTATTGCACAGGAATTGCGTGAATATATGGCAAAGCTGGGCTGCAAGACCATCGACGAATTGGTGGGACGTTCTGATTTGTTGAAGGTGCGTGATGATTTGAGCGAGCGGGAAAGTCGCCTTGATTTGTCTAATATTTTGAATAATCCATTTGCTGATTCAAAGCAAAGTGTCATCTTCCAGAAAGATCAGGTTTATGATTTCGAGCTGGAGAAAACTAAGGATTTAGGAGAACTCTTAGAAATCATTCAGCCTGCTTTAGATAAGAAGCAAAAGAAGACCATGGAAATCTCGGTAACCAATACCAATCGTTCCTTGGGTACGATTTTAGGATCGGAAATCACAAAGCGTTATGATGATACGTTAGAAGATGATTCTTATATCATCAAATGTAATGGTGCAGGAGGCCAATCCTTTGGCGCATTTATCCCGAAGGGACTGACCTTAGAACTGGAAGGTGATTCCAATGACTATTTCGGAAAAGGTCTTTCAGGAGGAAAATTAGTGGTATATCCGCCATGTGGAATTCGCTATGATCAGTCCGAAAATATCATCATCGGTAATGTGGCTCTTTATGGAGCAACCAGCGGTAAAGCATTTATCAGTGGTGTTGCAGGAGAGCGTTTCTGTGTAAGAAATTCGGGAGCGACTGCAGTTGTTGAAGGAGTTGGAGACCACGGATGCGAGTATATGACAGGCGGACGCGTGGTCATTCTGGGACGAACCGGAAAGAATTTTGCTGCAGGTATGAGCGGTGGTATCGCTTATGTGCTGGATGAAGAGAATGATTTATATATGCGTACCAACAAATCAATGGTATTTACGGAAGAAGTTTCAAACAAATACGATGTTTTGGAATTAAAGGAAATGATTAAGGAACATGTTTATCTGACCAATTCCAAAAAGGGCAAAGAAATCTTAGATCACTTTAGTGAATATCTGCCGAAATTTAAAAAAGTAATTCCATATGATTACAATCGTATGCAAATGGCGATTGTACAGATGGAAGAAAAGGGATTAAATGCGGAACAGGCTCAAATTGAAGCGTTCTATGCAAGTACAAAGGCAAACTAGGAGGAAGAAACAATGGGTAAACCAACAGGATTTATGGATTACGAGCGTGTGGACGCAAATTCAGAGGAGCCGCGCAAAAGAATCGAACATTTTAATGAATTTCACATTTTCCTCTCGCCGGAGGAACAGCGATGTCAGGCTGCCCGCTGCATGGATTGTGGAGTTCCGTTTTGTCAATATGGACAGAATATTGCAGGGATGACAAGTGGTTGTCCACTTCACAATCTGGTGCCGGAATGGAATGATTTACTTTATACCGGAAATTGGGAGCAGGCATATAACCGTCTTCACAAGACCAATAACTTTCCGGAATTTACATCCAGAGTATGTCCGGCATTATGTGAGAAGGCATGCACCTGCGGTCATTGGGGGGATGCAGTATCCGTTCGTGATAATGAGCATGGAATCATTGAAACTGCTTATGAAAAAGGATATGCAAAGGCTCATCCGCCGAAGACGAGAACCGGAAAGACGGTTGCAGTAATCGGATCCGGACCTTCAGGACTTGCCGTGGCTGATCAGTTAAATCAGAGAGGCCATTCGGTAACTGTATACGAAAGAGATGACAGAATCGGCGGTTTGTTGATGTATGGAATTCCGAATATGAAATTGGAAAAACAAATCATCGACCGAAAAGTTGATATTATGAAAGAGGAAGGGGTTTCATTCGTAACCTCTTGCAATGTGGGTGTGGATATCAAGCCGGCAGAACTCTTAAAGCAATACGATCGTGTCGTCCTATGCTGTGGAGCAAAGAATCCACGTGATATTAAGGCTCACGGTAGAGAGGCGGAAGGAATCTATTTCGCGGTGGACTATCTGGCAAAAAATACGAAGAGTCTTTTGGACTCTAATTTCAAAGATCGCAAGGCAATTTCTGCAAAAGGAAAACATGTGGTCATCATCGGAGGCGGCGATACGGGAAATGACTGTGCGGGAACAGCCATCAGACAGGGTGCAAAAAGCGTGACACAGCTTGAGATGATGCCTGCGCCACCGGAGAAACGCCTGCCAAACAATCCTTGGCCACAGTGGCCGAAAGTGCTCAAAACGGATTACGGGCAGGAGGAGGCAATTGCCGTATATGGTAAGGATCCTCGTGTTTATCAAACCACGGTGAAGGAATTTCATAAGGATAAAAACGGAAAATTAAATGGAATTACAATCGTCAAATTAGAGCAGCGGAAAGATGAGAAGACCGGACGCATGCAGATGACAGAAGTGGCAGGCACACAAAAGAAGATTCCTGCGGATCTTGTATTAATTGCAGCCGGCTTCCTCGGAACAGAAAGCTATATTTCAAAAGCATTTGGAATTCAGATGACAGAACGAACAAATGTGGAGACAAAGGAAGGCAGCTATGCAACTTCTGTAAAGAATGTCTATACAGCGGGAGATATGCATAGAGGCCAATCCCTTGTCGTTTGGGCAATCCGGGAAGGACGTGAATGCGCTCACGAAGTGGATGAAAGTCTAATGGGCTATTCTTATCTCGGAATTCAATAGTTATTCGTCACCGGATGAGGCCTTTTGGTTCTCATCCTTATGACCTGAAATCAATTTATACAGGAATGTATAAAGCCAAATTAAAATCGGAATTACAATTGTCAAACCAACAGAGGCCTTAAACATGCCCATGGTTTGACTTTTGTCAAATATGGCAAAAAAGATGGTTGAAAGATACATTACAGCTAAGAGAACAATGCCGATGATAGCGAGTATTTGTCTTACTTTTTTCATAATTTATAAATCCTTTTCATGATATAATTTGACCTAAAAATGTCGTAGTATCACTATCATATCATGCCGTGAAAAAGGAATCTATAAAAATAAGAAGGAAAATTTGACTATTTTGACTATTGCTAAATCAATAAAATGCAATAAAATGAAAAGGTACATATTTTTTGTAAAAATAAAGAAAGGCAGATATAAAATATGGCTTTATTACAGGAATGGCAAAAAATTGCCTACAATGAGAAAACTAACAAGGGAGAATTACAGCGTTTTTGGCAGAATTACTTCTTGCTTGAGAAGGGAGTATACGAGAAGCTTCTTACAAACCCGGATGAAGTAGTAGAAGGAACTGTAAAGGAGTTGGCAGACAAGTATGAGTTGACCACACTTCAGATGGCAGGATTCTTAGACGGAATCAATGATTCTCTTGTAAATCCAAATCCAATCGAAGAGATGGAAGAGGATACAAAGGTTTCTCTTGCCTTCGATAAAGAAAAATTATATAAGAACATGGTGGATGCAAAAGCAGATTGGCTTTATAATCTTCCTATGTGGGATGAAATCTTTGATGCAGAAAAGAAGAAGGCACTTTATCTGGAACAAAAGAAGTCAGGAACCGTGATAGTAGGAAAGAAAGTGGGACGAAATGATCCATGTCCATGCGGAAGCGGCAAGAAATATAAATTTTGCTGTGGTAAGTAGTAAAGGACAATAGAAATGGATACAAATATTAATTTCCCACATTTGCACATATTCTTAGATAAGGTTGGAAAATCTATTTCAATCGGAGATTTTACAATCGCTTACTACGGAATTATTATTGCAATCGGAATGTTGGCAGGACTTGGAATTGCATGCTGGAAAGCGAAACAGACCGGGCAGAATCCTGAGACCTATGTGGATTTGGCAATTATTGCAATTATCTGCTCTCTGATTGGAGCACGAATTTATTATGTAATCTTCCAATGGGATTATTATAAAAATAATCCTTCCTCCATCATCAATATCAGAGAAGGCGGTTTGGCCATTTATGGCGGCGTGATTGCTGCAATCATCACAGTCTTTGTATTCTCAAAGATTAAGAAGATTCCATATGGAAGATTATGTGACACAGCAGGTCTGGGATTGGTTTTGGGACAGATTATCGGCCGATGGGGAAACTTCTTTAACAGAGAAGCCTTCGGTGGATATACGGATAGCTTATTTGCAATGCAGTTGCCGGTATCGGCTGTTCGAACCGGGGATATGACTTTAGAGCAACTTGAGCACACGGTGGTTGTAGATGGCATTACCTATATTCAGGTGCATCCAACTTTCCTATATGAATCAGCATGGAATATTTTAGTTTTAGCATGTATGCTGATTTTCTTTAAAAAGAGAAAATTTGAGGGAGAGGTCTTCCTCTGGTATTTGGGTGGATATGGATTCGGTCGATTCTGGATCGAACAATTAAGAACAGATTCGCTGATGATTCCGAATACCTCTATCCGTGTTTCTTCAGCCCTCGGTGCCGTTTTGTTTGTGGTGGCGCTGGTGTGGGTGATTGTGGGGCGGATTCGCGTCGCAAAGCAGCAAAACACAAAAAACAATAATTCTACAAGTGAATAATGAGATTGAATTTATGAATCAATCATAAAAAAAGCTTTAGGCAGATGCCTAAAGCTTTTTTTGATGCGGATTTTGCGCAACCGCACCACATCCCTCTTCCCACACAAAATCGGGGCTCGCTGCGCAAAAATTGCCCAAGCAAGTGTTTCGCTTCTAACACCGAATTTTTTCTCCGGGACACGAGGACGCTATTTGTCCGCCTCGCAGATAAAGTCCACATCCAAAATATTT
>SVFB01000080.1 GCA_015057085.1 Lachnospiraceae bacterium | reverse complement strand
TATCCGGATGTTCCAATGGATAACAATGCTGCAGAGCAAACCATTAAAAACTTCTGTGTAGGAAAGAAGAACTGGCTCTTTTGCGATACGTTATCCGGCGCAAAATCCAGTGCCATTATTTATTCAATTGTTGAAAAAGCAAAAGCGAATAATCTTAAAGTATATGAATACATAAATCACGTCCTTTCTGTTCTTCCGGAACATATGGAAGATACAGATTATAGTTTTATTAATGACTTACTTCCCTGGTCCGAAAAGATTCCTGAGGAATGTAAGAAACAAACAAAGAAGTAATTAGTACGCCGCACTTCGGTGCGGCTATATCAGGAAAGGGTACGCGCTATGAAGCGCTTACGAAAAAGAAATGAATATAATTCAAACTATTAATTGTGGAACTGATAAGTCACAACTTGAAAAGTATTTTAAAATTTTACAAGAACTAAAAATCCGTCATTTGAGATTCAATTTGTGCAAATATAGCGAAGATGTGTTTACAGTAATTGATAACATTTTTTATGCAATAAATAATGTATTTACTGGGGATGTAAATCTATATTTTGATTTGCCTTATCCAAGAAATAAAACTAGAATTATTGAATATTCAATTCCAGATGGTCAAATTAATAAAAATCAGTTTTACAATATTTATGCAAAGAATTCAAAGTCAGAGAGATTAAATGATAATGAATATATTGTAATGGATATTGAAAGCTTTGAAAAGAAAAATTTGACGGTCGGAAAAGTGATATACTTTGGCGATGGACAAGGATCATTTTTTGTAGAAGAAATCGCAAATCAGTTGATCGTGGTTAGGGCAATTACAGATTTTAAAATTTATTATAATAAAGCGATAACAATAGGACTAAAAGAAATGACTTTACCGGATCAGATGATTGAATATATTTTAGGGAAATTTAAAGTAAGTGTAACGTTTTTTTTGTCCTTTTTAGAAAATAAACAAGAATTGGAAATTTTGAGAGCTAAATATGACTCAACATATACATTTATTCCAAAAATCGAGTATGTAAAAAATAAAATCAACTTAAGTGAAGTGATAGATTCGGCAAATGGGGTTATGATAGCTCGAGGAGATTTATTTTTATTGAACTCATTTAGAAATGCAATTGAGTATTATGACTTAATCTGTGATGAATGCACTACTAATAATAAAGACATTTATGTTGCAACAGATGTTATGAAGAGTTTAGTAAATAGAGCGTTTCCATCGAGAGCAGATATCATAGATATAGTGCAAGCCAAAAAAATGGGGGCTGCATATATAATACTTTCATTTAGCAAATTGCCAGTATTAATAAAAACAATAAATACGGTGAAGGAGATATTAGAGAGTGAATAAAGAGGAAGTTTTAAAAAAAAGATTAGATGAATGTAATGCTAACACAGAATCGATTGTGGAATTTGTAAAGAAAAAGATTAAGGGAGAATGTGAAATATTAGTATATATTTCGCATTTTGAAGGATTAGGAAATAAAGATTCTGATTTTGATGTTTACGTTCTATCTCAGAAAAAATATGATAATTTAGTCGAGATGGTTAAACTTGAAAATATTAAGTGTGATATTGAGTATTGGTCATATGATGACATCAAAAAGCTAGTTGATGAGATTCATTGTATGGACTTTGTTAGGATAAAAGCCCTCAAAAAAATGACAACGGCTATTTCAATATATCATGGAGACGATAAAATGGATGAGTTACTTGTTTTGTTAAACAGTGTAGATATTGATGAAATGGCATACATGTATTTCAAATCTATATTAAATGCTGAATATGATGATGCGGTTAAGATGTTTAAGAACAAGGAATGGATAGCTTGCCATAGTTGTTGTTATAGGGCTGTGAATGCGTGGCTTGCCACGGTGAATCAAAAAAACAACTTTGGAAATATGAATTTAAAGTGGGCGAATAAAATATTTGTTGATCACAATGGTTTTGATACAGGTTTACTAGACGATTATTTAAATACATTTGTATATGTGAATATTAGTAAAGAAAATCTGCCTCAGAAAGTGGAAGATATGATGTGTTTTTTGGGAGATAATAAAAACTCAACTTTGTTCTAAGATAAAATAGGTGGTGAGATAAGTGAGCAAACTAGTGATAATACGTGGCAATTCAGGAAGTGGAAAATCATCTTTAGCAAAAAAAGTTCAAAAATATTATGGCAGGGGAACATTATTAGTACAGCAGGATGTTGTAAGGCAAGATATGTTATGGGTACATGACGGAGAGAATAACGAGTCTATTTCACTTTTTGAAAAATTACTTGAATACGCTTATAATAACAATATAATTGCGATTTTTGAGGGAGTATTTGCATCTAAGTGGTATGGTTCTCTATTTGAAAAAGCGGTGTCATTGTATGGTAAAGAAAATATCTATGCATATTATTATGATCTGTCAATTGACGAGACAATAAGAAGAATTAAACTGAGAAAAAATTCATTTGAATTCGATGAAAAGACAGTTAGAGAGTTTTGGCTGGATAAAGATTATCTGAATATGAATGAAGAAAAGATTTTTTTTGATGACACTTCACTTGAGGAAGCATTGGATACAATTATCTCTGATGTAGGAGATTTCTCATTGTTTCAGTATTAACGAGCTTGATACATAATTGTAATTTGACAAAGCGTATAAAGGTCACCGGATAATGTTGGAAGGAATTTAGTGGCGAAAGTAAAGAAAACGGCTAAGTGTTATTAATATGCATGTGAAATTTCACCGGCTGTTCTCAATATGATATGGAGACCAGCTATGAAAAGTCAAGCCTAAATTAGCAAAAAATTGTCCTACTGATATTGAGGTCAAAAGGGGTGACTTTAATAAAGCTCCCTAAGGTTGCATTTTTTTAGATCTCGATATATAGGTAAACCTCTTGTTATTCGAGGTTAAAGTCTATGTCATCGGTGTATGTGCTTCTTTAAGAAGCGCATAGACAGACTTTTGATGCAAACCGGACCTAAAGAAGTACTGAAGTTCCGAGAACACCTCCCTTTCCTAAAGTCTGATACTGTGATATCCGCCTGTGGTTATCCATGTAGACTTGATAGAAATAAGTACTCTGGGCTACCGAAGTAGCCACTGGCAACATCCTGCTTACAAACAATTCAGATAAAGGTAGCGGCGATACACTCCAGTCAAATAGTCAATGCTACAGGGAAAATTCAAAAGTCCACAGTATCTGAATTGTATTGAACCACAATATCAATAAAAAAGGAAAAGTGGTGTATTCGGTTATGAGTACATCATACAAGGAAATATGGGAGATTTGGTTGGATAGTGAGAAAATGAAAGGAATGTTACCGATGCGAAATAGAAGTATGGCAATTGTAATCCGTGACAACAAAATACTTATGGAAAAGGTATTTTATTTCAATCGTTATTTTTACACTATCCCAGGTGGGGGAATCGAGGAGGGCGAAACCCCAGAGAAAACAGCTTTACGAGAACTGAAGGAAGAATGCGGACTGGACGGAAAAATAGTTAGGCCATTGGCAGTCCAGTATAAAAAAGATGGGAGTATAGAATATTCATTTGAAGTAGATATACCGGCGAATCAATCGCCAATTTTAGGATATGATCCAGAGGTGGCGGGGGATGAACAGGCAATAAAAGAAGTATGCTGGTGTTCGCTTGATGAAATAAGCGAGAGGGATAAAGTGCATCTATGGGCATTCGGATTAGCAGAAGTCGGGGATTTTATTAAAGAACTCTAGGAACTAAATTTAGAAAAATAAAAAGAATGCATTAGTAACAGGTGCGAAAAAGGGAATATGAAAAAAAGAGTTTTTAACAAAGCAAATAGCACATTGGATTTGATTGCGCAGGTGGATACTTTTCGCATTTATCTTGTTTTTTTGTGGCTTCTCCCGGTGCTTCTTACCGCAGCTGATGCAATTGAGAGAGCTATTTGGAATAGAGAATTTAAATTATCAGCTCACGAAATGTTTGTCTTTTCTTCGGATTATTCGAAGTGGGGAATTCTATCATGGATTCTCCCTTTTTTACTGGTCTTTCCGACTTGTTTTTTGATGATGGATATGAACGAGCAAAATACGTATGCATATCTGCCAAAGCAATTTGGAAAAGTTCGTTTTACTTTTTTATGTGCCGGATTAAACATTGTCATTACATTTCTATCTGTTCTGTTGGTGTGCTTAGCAGATCTGTTATTTTGCAGAATCCTGTTTGCAACGAATGGGGTAAATATCAACGGGATTCGATATGGTTCGGCCTATTGGAAAAATGTTGGAGAAGGAAATGCTCACATCGGTGAGTTTTTTTATTTAGAACATCCGTGGCAATACAAAATCTTGGCATCCGTTGTGTTTGCTGCTTTTTGCGCATGCCTGTCCTTGCTGTTTTTTGCAATCTCGCTCTTTATTCACACAAATGCATTTGTAATATTTATTGCTCCGTCTGTGTGTATTTTGTTTTTTTATGTGGCTGAATATTATGGAGACTATGAATTTTGGGCAATGTATACCTTATCAATAACATGGGAACAATCAGTTGGACCGGCTGTAGCGTTGGTAGCATTATTGATTTTGTCCGCATTGGCCTTGATGGGAGTGTTTTATGTACGTAATCAAAAGCATCAGAGAGATGTTACCGGGATTTATCATTAGTATTTTAGCTGCGATTGTTATGAATATGGAATTGTTGTTTTTAAAAAGCAATCATTCTGTAATAGAGGTTCTATGCAATCAAATGCTTGATATAACACAGTATTTGGAAAAGCATTATTTTCTTGGTACATGGAATTTATTATTTATATCATTTTTGGTATGCGCTTTTTTTGGATGTAGCGTGAAGAAAACGCAAAATGCTTATGTGAGCGTGCGTTCGAATCAAAATCCGAAATGGTTTTTGAAACTTTGGAGGCGCATTGGATTGGCTGTTTTTGCCTTTATCAGTGGATATCTTTTGACCTTGCTTGCCATGAGTATTTACTATACTCGTAGCAATGGATTGGTTTTGGGAGAATCTTGGGGGACGAAAATATGCATATGTTTGCTATGTATGTTTTATATGTTCTTTTCAGCGGTGCTTATTTGTAATATCATTGCCATTATTTTGAATGAAAAGATTGCATATATCAGTACTGTGTCCCTTTTGGTAGTTTTTAATTATATAACGGCACAGATCCCGGATGATATTTTGACATCGCCATTTTCGGTAATCAATCCGATTCTTTCCTTTTCGATGATAGAGGATAAAATTGACTCAATTAGAATCGTAATTGTGTGTGTTTGTTTGGCAGTTGAATTTCTTGTTGCAGCAAAAGTGACTGGGGTTAAGTATCGTAAGAAAAGATGAGTGAAATATGAATCAAATTGTAATTCATCAATTATCGAAGAAATATAAAAATCAAACTGTATTAAAGGATATTAACGTGAGCTTTCAATCCGGATATGTGTATGGGATTGTTGGGTTAAATGGTTCGGGAAAGAGCGAATTGATTAAGCAGATTGTAGGACTCGAATCTCCGACGGAAGGATTTGTTGCATTTTCAAATGAGGATATGAAGCTTGGAATTGTAATAGATGGAGCATCGCTTTTTTTGCAGTTAAGTGCTTTTGAGAATTTAAAATTTCTTGCGGGAGTAAATGGAAAATTTAATGAAGAAGCAGTCAAAAATGCATTGAAGCGTGTTTTTATCTCTGCAGATGACAAGCGAAAACTAAAAAAATATTCCATGGGAATGCGAAAGCGTGTTGTCTTAGCGCAGGCGATTATGGATGAGCCGGATGCACTGATTTTAGATGAACCGACAAATGCGTTGGACGAAAAGGGAATCCTGATATTTTATGATATCATCAAGGAATATAAAAAGAATGGGAAATTGGTGATTCTAACCAGCCATTATAAACAGGATATCGAACAATTATGTGATGTGGTTTATACAATGAAAGAAGGGATACTATGCGAAGAAGAATTATAGAATGTTGTATCCTTTTTGTTGTTTGCATATCTTTATGTGGTTTATATCGCTTGTTTAATCCGCAACCGAATGAAGAATCCCTTACAACGGTGGAGGCATTTTGCAACGCGGAATATTCGGCAAAGCGAATTCTATCATATGAGGATGTTCCTCTTGTAGACGATATGTTGCAGCAATTAAGACGGTGTGCCACAATTGTAAAAGTCAAACCGTTGGATGATTTGCGTCATAATAATTTTGTGATTAGTCAGAAAATGATTGTTCAGGATTGCATCAGAGGAGATTTGTGTCAAGGTGATATTATTTGGATTACATGTCCAAGCGGACCCTATAAAGGAAATCTAGAACCATTTCAGATAATGTACCCGGAATATACGTATTATGTAGCCTTGGATGATTTTCATGTTGAACAGGAATATTTCCCAGATTTTCGTATGATGGCATTGCGCACAACGGAAGTGGAAAAAGGCATTGTGTTGAATCGGGATGAATATTATACATACGGAGATTTGCAACCATACAGCTTTTACGCAGATTCGGAGGATGCATTAAAAAGTTTGTATCAGACATCCTCCGAGTGTATATCTTATATAGAATCTATTGAATGATTTCTCCGACTGAGTTAAACGCTCCGCGAGGATGCGCACGGATTCGGACAGGAATTTGTCTGCTGAAGCAGACCCGAATCTGGCGCGCAAGACTCGCGAGCGAGTCTTGACCTTAGTACAGGACAACTTTATTACGTCCGGTTTCTTTTGCTTCATAAACTGCTTCATCAGCGCGTTTCACAAAAGATTCCGGTGTGTCATCAGTGCGTGCAAGTGTAGCACCAACACTGATGGTGATATGTTTTACGATTAAGAAGCAGATTTCATCGATGCTTTTTCGCACCTTTTCTGCAAATTCACGGAGCATTTTTTCATCAGCTCTTGGGATGAGATAGATAAATTCTTCTCCGCCCCAGCGCCCAAAAACATGTCCGGGCTCCACCAGTTGTCGGATGCGATTGACGACAGCTACCAATACCATATCTCCCACATCATGTCCATAGGTATCATTCACATGCTTGAAGTGGTCGATGTCGAAGAAGAGAATTCCGAAAGGGATTCCTTCACGGTGTTGAACCAGAGCTCCTTCTAATTCCAGTTCCAGTTCACGGCGATTATAGATTTTGGTCAACTGATCTGTATAAGCAATCTTTCTTAATTCTTTATTTCTGGCATTTAATTCTTGAGATGTACTTTCCAAAAATGCGAGAATGCGTTCTACAAATGGGATTTCTTCACGCGCTGTGGAAACTGAATTTGTAGAAGATGGTTTACGATTTAGGATAATTTTGTTTTGATTGTCTACGGATTCTTTTAATCCGATTGCAACCAAAGTACTGTTTAAATCGCATCCCTTGCCGTCTGGAGTAATAAAGAGCTCAGCATAGCAGGTTGCAACGGACAAGTCTTTCGAGCATTCTTTATAAAGTTCAATTTCTGTTTGAAAATATTCCTTGAGAAATCGCATACGGTTTCCGCATTCGAATATATAAACTGCTTCCGGTTCAAATTCCGAAAGATCGTTAACTGATTCCTTCGATAGCGTATAAAGATTATCCAAGTTCGCATAGGCCAGACGGAATTGTTCACCCGGATATACATCAGAAGTGAAATGCAATCCTCCGGAAGCGTCATAGGCAGAAGGAACGCGAGCAACATTTAAATGATTTCGGTCAATAATCAATGGGAACTCACAAACATTTTGAACAAAGTATTCGTTTGGTTCAACTTTTAAATATTTAGAATAGATATTTACAGCCGGTTCATTATCAATTTGGATGGCGACATTATCACCTTGAACCTGAGTGATGGTCATATCTACGCCAATCGGTTGCCAACCTAAATTGCTATCCATATAGATGGAGAGCGAGTCGCTCAAAAGGGCGATGACTACAATTCCGTGTTCATAGACCTTTCGCCCGTACACATGGGCAGTATTGGCCTTGGTAATATTGCGGCCCGCTTTTGCACCAAATATCGGAATGCTATGATGATGAAACTCATTTAAAAACGCATTGATGGATGATGATTTTGTACAATATAAAATCTGAAGGCAACGAAGCTGTGAAATCGATTCCAAATCTTCGTTCATAATGCGGCCGGCCACAAAGGAGGTGGTGTCATTTAAATCAAATTCAAACTGTGCCAACACGGTATCGTGAAAATAGGTAAAGGAAATATCCACTGGGAAATTACTGGTGTCATAGACCGTGCCGGCGATATTGGCATTCGTCAATCCACTGACGCAGGCACAAGGAAAGCATTGATTTACTTTTTCTACCATTCGTTCTTCATCGATATCCATACGCGGATTATAGATTTGCACCAAGACACCGAGTGCGTTCTGATAGTTTGGATCCGCATATACTGTTTGGGCAATTTTATCCAGTTCATCTAGGTTGGTAAAATGATATGTTTTTTGAACCATAGTGCCTCCTTGAAAGAAAACCTTCTTACCATAATTAAAGCATAATCAGGTTGCGAAAGGAAGTATTACTTGTAAAGAAAGATGGGAGATTGTTATAATAAAAAGCGTAGTGATTTTGGGATAGTAATGGTTTGGGAGGAAGTATGAATCGACCGATTTTAAAGAACAAATATTATCTGTATTTAACAGAGTTTTTCGCCGGAATGTCAGTCATGGCAGTGGAACTTGGAGCAAGCCGTCTGCTGGCTCCGTATTTCAGTTCATCGCAAATTGTATGGACCATTATCATTGGAACCATTATGATTGCAATGGCACTGGGCAATCTCTATGGAGGAAGAAGCGCAGATAAAAATCCAAATCCGGATAAGCTTTATGGCAGAATTATCTTTGCGGCAATCTGGATAGCATTGATTCCTGTGGTGGGAAAATATATCATCATTGGAATATCTGCTTTGCTGATTTTTTCGGTAAATCATAATTTCTTAATCATCGCTGCATTTGTAGCCTGCATGATTATCTTTGTGTTCCCGCTGTTTTTGCTGGGCACGGTTACCCCATCATTGGTTAAGTTTTCGGTAGACAGTTTGGATGATAGCGGAAGCGTGGTCGGAAGGCTGAATGCCTTTAATACCATAGGAAGCATCATCGGAACTTTCGTACCAACATTCATCAGCATTCCGGCTGTTGGAACATCTATCACGTTCCTGATTTTCGCCGGAATATTGCTTTTGTTGGCAATCATCTATTTTCTAAGCGGTGCAAAAAATTTTCGCGAGGCCGGGAAAGTACCTGTTAGTTTGGTTCTCTTTCTCGTTTGCTGCATTCTCGGCCATCAAAGCAATTTTGCATTTTGGCAAACGGGACTGACTTACGAAGGTGAGTCAATTTATAACTATCTTCAGGTGTTGGAAGATGATCATCAGGTGGTGCTTTCCACCAACGTTCTGTTCGGCGTTCAATCGGTGTATTTAAAGGAAAAAGGCCCAACAGGAATGTACTACGATTATGCAATGGCTTCTGTCTATATGGCAAATCCGACTCCATCGGAGCAAAAGACCAAAGTGCTGGTGCTTGGGAATGGAACAGGAACCTTTGCGACCCAATGCAAACGATATTTTGGCGACATCGACATCACCGGCGTGGAAATCGATGAAAAGATAACAGGATTGGCCAACACTTATTTTGAATTGCCATCGGATGTGCCTGTCATCACCTATGACGGTCGCGCCTACTTGAATGCCATCGACGAAAAATACGATGTCATCATGGTGGATGCATATCAGGACATCACAATTCCATTCCAAATGTCCTCCGTGGAATTCTTTACCTTGGTCAAAGACCACCTAACAGAAAACGGCGTGATGGTGGTAAATATGAACATGCGTAGCAACGCAAAAGGAAATATCAACGAGTATCTGGCAGACACCATCAGCGCTGTCTTTTCAAACGTAATGGTATCCGATGTCAGCGGCTCCACTAACCGAATCCTGTATGCCGCAAACCACGAAAACCTGGCGCGCAACTTCGCCAGCGGCGTAGCACAGGAAACAGACAGCGACATGCAGCTTATGATGGCGCGCGTAGACTCCGGATTGGAAACCTATCAAGCCGGAAAACACGTGATGACAGACGATAAAGCACCAGTGGAACTCCTGGGAATGCGCATGATCGATGAAATCATAATGGATGAAGTAACCTATTATAGAGCAATCTACGAAGAAGAAGGAATACAAGGACTGCTGGACTTGCTATAGAGAGGTAAAAAGAGAATAGTTGCTGACTCATCTTTTGCTGGGAAGGAGAGCGGTCAGCAGAAGCAAGCGAAAAGGGAAAAATTGCTGACCAATCTTTTGCCGGTGAGGAGAACGGTCAGCAGAAACAGGACAAAAAGAAAAAGTTGCTGACGAATCTTTGCCGGTGAAGGAGAGCGGTCAGCAGAAGAAGGCGAAAAAGAAAAAATTGCTGACTTTTCTTTTGCTGGGAGGGAGAGCGGTCAGCAGAAACAAACGAAAAAGGAAAATCTGCTGACGAATCTTTTCCGGGGAGGGAGAGCGGTCAGCAGAAACAAGACAAAAAGGAAAAGTTGCTGACGAATCTTTTCCGAGAAGGGAGAACGGTCAGCAGAAACAAGACAAAAAGAAAAAGTTGCTGACTAATCTTTTCCGAGAAGGGAGAGCGGTCAGCAGAAAGAGGTAAAAAGAGAAAAATTGCTGACCAATCTTTGCTGGTGAGGGAGAACGGTCAGCAGAAACAGGACAAAAAGAAATAGTTGCTGACTCATCTTTTGCTGGGAAGGAGAACGGTCAGCAGAAACAGGACAAAAAGAAAAAGTTGCTGACCAATCATTGCCGGTGAGGGAGAACGGTCAGCAGAAACAAGACAAAAAGAAAAAGTTGCTGACTCATCTTTTGCCGGGAAGGAGAGCGGTCAGCAGAAACAGGCAAAAAGAGAAAAGTTGCTGACCAATCTTTTCCAAGAAGGGAGAGCGGGTCTTTATTTGTAAAATAAATATAAATTGTTAAAAAAGGGTAGAGTATCCGCCTTTTTTCGTGTACTATTTGAGTTACGAAGGAAGGCGTTGACTTTGTGCTAGCAGCAGAGACTAACAACACTGTTTTACAACAAAAATGGAGGGATTTTATGGACAAAAAGGCTATGTACAAATTAAGCTATGGATTATTTGTAATCACAGCAAAGAGAGATGGAAAAGACAATGGCTGCATTACGAATACCGCAATTCAGGTAACCACAGATCCAAACAGAATTTCCGTTGCAATCAACAAGGCAAATTACACTCATGATATGATTCAGGATACAGGTGTATTTACTGTTTCTGTGATCGCAGAGAATGCAAGCTTTGACTTATTCCGCCACTTTGGATTCCAGTCAGGGCGCGATGTGGATAAATTTGCCGATTACACAGATTGCAAGAGAGCTGCGAATGACACTATGATTGTCACAGCCGGAACCAATGCCTATATCTCTGCCAAGGTATTCCAGGCGGTGGATTTGGGAAGCCACACTTTATTCATCGCTGATGTGACAGATATGGATGTGTTATCAGATGTTCCATCTGCAACTTATGCATATTATCAGGACAACATCAAGCCAAAGCCGGAAGCAGTGGGAACCACAGCGGATGGCCAGACTGTATGGCGCTGCCGTATCTGCGGATACGAATATGTGGGCGAGGAATTACCGGAAGATTTCATTTGTCCAATCTGCAAGCATCCGGCTTCTGATTTCGAAAAGGTTACAAAGGAAGCAGAAGTACCCAAAAATCCATATGCAGGAACCAAGACAGAGAAGAATCTTTGGACAGCATTTGCCGGCGAATCTCAGGCCAGAAACAAGTATACTTATTTTGCATCCGTTGCAAAGAAAAATGGTTACGAGCAGATTGCGGCACTCTTCTTAAAGACCGCTGATAACGAAAAAGAGCATGCGAAGCTTTGGTTTAAGGCACTTGGCGAGTTAGGAGATACTCCTACTAACCTGCTTCATGCAGCTGAAGGCGAGAACTACGAGTGGACTGATATGTATGAACAGATGGCAAAAGACGCTGATGAGGAAGGCTTCCACGAATTGGCAGAGCAGTTTAGAGGCGTGGCTGCCATTGAGAAACATCATGAAGAGCGCTATCGCAAATTACTTCAGAACGTAGAGGCAATGGAAGTATTCAAGAAGGCCGGAATCACGGTTTGGGAATGCCGCAACTGTGGTCATATTGTGATGGGAACGGAAGCACCGGAGAAGTGTCCTGTTTGTAATCATCCGCAAAGCTTCTTCGAAGTACATGAAGAAAATTATTAAATACTTTTCTGAAATCCAATCTGGTAGTAAAATGGATTTGATTATTCAGGGGGCTCACAGTTTGAGCCCCCTTTTTTGAAAAAACATAACGAGGAAACAATTCAATGTTATTAACTTTTTTTTTTCACATTTGCAAAAATCGGCGCCTTCACCTTTGGCGGCGGCTATGCAATGATTTCTTTAATCGAAAATATCTGCGTGGAACAGAAGAAGTGGATTACACACGACGAGATGATGGACATTATCGTAATCGCGGAATCTACCCCCGGTCCGGTGGCCATTAACTGCGCAACCTATGTGGGATACAAGACGAACAAGATGAAAGGTGCAGTGGTATCGACTATCGGGATGGTTCTGCCGTCATTTGTGATTATCTTTTTAATCTCTATGTTTTTGAATCATTTTCTGGAAATTAAGTGGGTAGCCAATGCGTTTCATGGAATTAAAATCGCAGTCGGTATTTTGATTTTAGATGCGGCAATCAAGATGATCCAGAAGATGAAAAAGACAGCCTTTGAAATCATAATACTCATGATTGCATTTGCGATGATGATGCTCATCAACATATTCTCCTGGAATATTTCGACTACGGTCCTTCTATTGGCAGCAGCAGTGGTAGGGCTTGCCAGCATGCCTTTTCAAACGGAAAAATGCGCAAATTCTATAGACCAAAATATGGTTGACGAAAAATCAATTGACGAAAAATTAATTAATGAAAAATTAATTGAGGAAAAAGCCATCACTGAAAATTTAATTGATAAAAAAGTGATTGATAAAATGGATATTAATAAAAGTGCAGTTGATAAAAAATTAATTAATGAAAATGCAATTAACGGAAAAGCAATGAATGAAAATGCGATTGACAAGGAGGTGCGGAATTGATTTATCTGGATCTTCTGATTGGATTTTTTAAAGTGGGGTTGTTTTCTTTTGGTGGTGCTTACGCCGCAATTCCTTTAATCCGCGATGTGGTCTTAACTCATGGATGGATGAATGATGAGATGGTTGCCTATATGGTGGCAATCAGCGAAAGTACCCCTGGACCAATCATGGTGAACATGGCAACTTACGTAGGCAGCACAAAAGCCGGCGTGCTTGGCGCAATTGTTGCAACAACTGCGGTTGTGCTTCCAGCTTTTTTAATCATCATATTGCTTTTGGCTGTTTTAAATAAGGCATTACAAAGCCGCGGAGTCCAGGCTGTGCTTGGAGGACTAAAACCTTGCATCATGGGGATTATCCTTGCTACCGGAATCTATATGATCTGGGGCAATTGCTTTATTGCACTCAATAAAGTTTTGGATGTGCGTGCAACCATATTGACAGCAGCTTTGGCTCTCATATTTTTTGGGGTGAGAGATGGATTGAAAAAGAAGTTTTCACCAATCCTTCTCATCTGTATTTCAGCTGTGCTTGGAATGGACGTATTCCTTTAGTCAATGCAAGCATAATTCCCCACCGCCTCACCGCGCCATTTCTTCACCTCCTCTCAGACACAAGTCCACTTCCAAAAACTTTCATCAGCAACAGGTCTTCGAACTTCTTCGCTTGTGCAGGCTCCGCCACTTACTTAGTACGGATTTTGGCAACCACAGCCACATCCCTCTTCCCGCACAAAATCGGGGCTCGCTGCGCAAAAATTGCCTAAGCAAGTGTTTCGCTTCTAACACCGAATTTTTCTCCGGGTCACGAGGGAGCTATTTCTTACTGCCTCGAATGACATATCACCCGTGCTCAGCTACATGGACGAAAATGCCGTCGGTCTATATTTGCTCCGCTTTACACTATGGCCTGC
>SVFB01000079.1 GCA_015057085.1 Lachnospiraceae bacterium | reverse complement strand
TAGTGAAATAAAAATGAGTTTTGATGTTTATAGGCATGCGCCGCCACGGACGGCGGCGCAAATGCGGTTGCAACACGCTGTTGCATAAAAGCATGGGGCCTATATACACAAAACTCATTTTGTTATTTCACTTAGTAAACGGAGCCTGAACCCGGGGATCCCTTAGACTGAGAAGTACATAATATCAACAAACTAGGTGTCCGCCACTTCATAAACCTTTTTTCAAAATGGTTCATTCATCAAAAGACACATGTGTGATGCTCGCCTTTTGCATATTGAAAACCTAAAATATTCGCAAAATTGTGAGGGGGGTACCGGGTTTATGGGCTGAGGATGTTTAGTAACAATCCATTTTGAAATAACGCTTGACGATTATCGTAAGCGAGTGTTAGCATAAGCAACAAGAGCGTAGCAAAAACGAGTAGGTTCATTTTACCGGAGCGGGCTATGCTTTTTTGTTTTTTAGAAAGTAAGAAACAAAAGAGAAATGGAGAGATTCATCATGAAGGAAATCACGATTCATCAATTAAAGCAGTTGCCTAAAGGGGACTATCAGCTGATCGATATACGAGATGAGGGAAGCATTCTATATGGGATGATACCGGATGCGGTTTGTATTCCGGCAGCGTCATTTGACAGTGAAATAGATCAATGTATAGAGAAATTGGATAAGAATCGAAAAATCGTATTATATTGTCAGCGTGGAGAACAATCGAGAGAGATTGCGGAGCAATTAGAGGAGCGAAATTTAGATGCTTATAGTCTGTCAGGAGGATACAATGCTTTCTTGATGGATACGGTGCTAAATGAAAGCAATGAAGAGGCTCAGATAAAAGCGGAAAAGAGTATCAGGGATCGTTTTCATAAACAGATATTTACCCCGTTTGCAAAGGCGTGCAAAACCTATGATTTGATACAAGAGGGGGACCACATTGCTGTCTGTATTTCAGGTGGAAAAGATTCTATGCTTATGGCAAAACTCTTTCAGGAGTTGCAAAAGCATAGAAAGGTCAATTTCGAACTGACTTTTCTAGTGATGGATCCGGGCTACAACAAAGAGAATAGAGCCTTAATCGAGCACAATGCGAAAAAATTAGGCATCCCGATTACGATATTTGACAGTACCATATTCGATGTGGTAGACACAACGGAAAAGAATCCATGTTACCTGTGTGCGAGAATGCGTCGAGGTCATTTATATAGCAAAGCAAAAGAACTCGGTTGCAATAAAATTGCGCTGGGGCATCATTATGATGATGTTATCGAGACAATCCTTATGGGAATGCTCTACGGAGCGCAGGTACAGACAATGATGCCAAAACTTCATAGTACAAACTTTGAAGGAATGGAATTAATACGACCTCTTTATCTGGTAAGAGAGGAGCAGATTTGCAAATGGAGAGATTATAACGAATTGCGTTTCCTGCAATGTGCATGTCATTTTACAGAGACCTGTAGCACCTGTCATGTGGATGGAACGACTTCTTCAAAGAGACTGGAAACGAAAAAATTGATTGCAAAGTTGAAGGAAACCAATCCATATGTAGAGGGCAATATTTTTAAGAGTGTCGAGAATGTGAATCTCAGCACAGTGATTGCATATAAAAAGGATGGAATACGACATCATTTTCTGGATGAATATTAGAATTATAACAAACAACAGATATAAGAAATTGTTATCGCGACATATGTGATATTCTGATTTTAGAGATAACTTATCATTTTTAAGTTAGTGTGAAATCAATTAAATTAAAGTGTAGAAAGATTGAAAGGAAGGAATTGATATGCCAGAGAGAAATCTTGATTTTGATTGTATCGTTGAACGAAGAGGCACCCGGAGCATGAAATATGATTTCGCAAAGGAAAGCGGAATGCCGGAAGATGTGTTACCTTTTTGGGTGGCAGATATGGATTTTAAGACAACATCCTATGTGGAAGATGCACTTTCTGACGTGGTTGCACGAAATATATATGGTTACTCCAATATAAAAAAGGGAGATGGCTTCTTTGAAGCGATTGCAGGCTGGATGAAAAGACATCATAACTGGGATGTGAAGCAACAGTGGCATGTTCATACACCAGGAGTTTGCTTTGCAATCTCCAATGCAGTTCGAGCTTATTCAAACGAGGGCGATGCTGTAATCATTCAGCAGCCGGTTTATTATCCATTTAAAAATATTATTCTTCAGAACAACAGAAAACTGGTTAGCAATGATTTAGTTTATGATGAGAATGGTCATTATACAATTGATTTTGATGATTTTGAAAATAAAATCAAAGAGAATCAGGTAAAGCTGTTTATTCTATGCAATCCGCATAACCCTGTGGGACGCGTATGGACAAAAGAGGAATTGGAAAAACTGGGAGATATCTGTCAAAAATATCATGTGATCGTATTTAGCGATGAGATTCATTTTGATTTTATCTGGAGCGGAACGCATCAGATTTTTCAGGAGATTAAACCTGAATATAGAGAATTTACTATTACGGCAACAGCCCCTAGTAAAACTTTTAATTTAGCCGGTGCACAGCAATCAAATCTCTTTATTCCAAACATGGAATTAAAAAGAAAGTTTATAACTGAATATGAGATTTCAGGTCTGGATGAACCAAATATCTTTGGCATTACTACAACGGAAGCGGCCTATACATATGGTGATGAGTGGTATGAGGCTGTCAAGAAATATATAAAGGCAAACATCGATTTCGTTGATGATTATATCAGGGAGAATGTACCGGGTGTGAAAGTAATTCCAACAGAGGGAACCTATTTAGTTTGGCTTGACTTTAAAGGTACAGGAATTGATGCAACAAGATTAGACGATTTAATGATTAACAAAGCAAAGCTTTGGCTTGATAGCGGAAGCATATTTGGAAAGACAGGCGCCGGTTTCCAAAGAATAAACGTTGCCTGTCCGAGAAGTTTACTTGAAGAGGCACTTCAAAGAATTAAGAATAGTTTGGAAGAAATCCGGTTTTAAATTCCATAGGTGTCTTTTGGTAGAATTTTTTAAAGGCGGCAATAAAGTTGTTGGTATGATAATAACCGATTTTATTAGCAATTTCTGTCAAGCTTAGATCTGTGGTGGTTAAAAGATTAGCCGCCACAGACATGCGCAGAGAAGTTGTATATTGGTGAATGGTAAGTTTGTAAATTGCCTTAAATCCGGCCTTTAATTTTTGCTCGTTTAAATGAACCATATCGCTCAATTCAAGTATCGTTATCGGTTCATTCATTTTGGTTGTCAGAATTTCATAAGCCTTTTCAATCGCCTCAATATCTTCTTTCGTAAGTGAAATTCTTCTGTTACCAATCATGATGGTTGTAGTATGGAAAGCACTCGTATCCATCTGACCTTTCTGGTTCATAAATTCCTTAAAAAATATATCCATACACTCCAGAATCCCGGCTTCTAATCGCAAAGGACTCAACATACCTTTATTGTGAAGTGATAATAATTGCTGCAGTTTAATAACAATCTCTTCCGGGAGATAAGGATAAGTGGTATTTAGCTTAAGATTAAAATCCTCAATACATGGATAATGAAAAGTCCTGCATAATTCATCTAAGTATTCTTTGTAAATAGTAATCTCCATGCCCTGGTGATGGCTGTCTTTGCGAAATGTCTGGATTCCTGATATGTTTTTTTCCAATGTAAAGAATGCAGAAGGAGAAAAATGAGATTCCACATCATTGATCTTAAACGAGGTGATTCCCTTAAACACGATGCCAAATTTAAAAATTTGCGCAGGATTTGTGAAGGAAACGCGAAAGTCATTTGCCACACTGTAATTGGCAATTCCAAGATAATACTGATTCAAGCGGGAATACTCTATGAATTCCTCACCGTTTTTGTTGATAAAGGTGCGGCAATTCCCTTCGTCTTTGGTACATTTAAATTCATTTTTGCGCAGAGTATATTCTATAAATTCCTGAATCGAATTTACTTTTTTCATTTTAAAATCCTCTAAAAATATATAGACATGATATTTATGGTAAATCATATTATATAGTATAAAAATGGATGTGACAAATATTAAATTGGGTGTTGCTATTGCGAAATGAAAAACCAGTATATATAATACATCACGCGGTTAGAGATTTCTAACTGAAATGAAAGGAGACTAACAAATCATGAAAAAGAGAAAAATATTTAGTTCAGTTTTAGCTGTAGCAATGGCTTTTAGTTTAGCAGCATGTGGTTCATCTGCTAAGGATAATACCGAAGTTGCAAATCAAAAAGATAGTGAAACAGTGACTGTAAATGATGCAAGAGGGGAAGTGGAAATTCCTTCAGATCCACAGAGAATTGTTGATTTAAGCGGCAATAGCGATATGCTTTCAATACTCGGTTACAGTGTTGTTGGGACAGCGAATTCCGATGCATATGACTATACTAAGTTTCCAAGCTATTTGGAGGATACTTTAGCCGGCGCAACAATTTTAGGTTATAGTATGCAAAGCACAATGGATATCGAGGCAATTCTCGAGTTGAATCCGGATTTAATCGTAATCAGTTCTGTTCAGGAGCAGATGTATGATGATCTGTCAGAGATTGCTCCAACAGTCATGATTGAACTTGCACAAATTGATTGGACAGACGACTTAAAGGAAGTTGGAGAGATTTTCGGCAAAAGCGATGCGGTGAATGAATACCTGGATGAATACTATGCACAAGCCGCAGAAGTTGGAAATACAATTAAAGCAGCAAACGGTGAAGATGCAACATATCTTTCCTTCCTGGCTTCAGGTGGCAATCTGTATATTTTTGATGCGGCAGGTTTTGGCTCAGTCCTTTACGATGATTTAGGACTTCAAAAGCCGGAGGGAATGCCGGAGCAGGAAGATATTTCACTTCCGGTCGTAAGCTATGAAGGTTTAGCTTCAATTGATGCAGATTACATTTTTGCAATTGGTACAGAGGATGATTTGGCTGCACTCGAAGAGAATGCAAGCTGGAACGCAATCCCGGCAGTTGTGAATGGAAATGTGATTACACTAAGCGCCAGCCCGTATTTTAATGAAGGCTATAGCTGTATAGGAAGAAAATTATTGGTAAATGAAATACCGGATTTATTAGGAATTACGAATGGAACGAACGAGTAACGTAAAAAAAGTAATAGTCGTACTTATGGGAACATTATTAGTGGCAGCGGGATTAACCGTTGCCACTTGTCTTGGTTCTAAGGATATTGAACTAAATACGGTAATCAACAGCATTTTTCACTTTGATGGTTCCATCGATATGATTTTGGTTCGCGATGCACGAATTCCAAGAGCACTGAGCGCTTTCCTGATCGGAGGGCTTTTGGCACTTTGCGGATGTGTCATGCAGGGAATTACCAGAAACCCGATCGCAGAGCCGACAGTTCTTGGAATATCTCAAGGCGCCACTTTTGCAATTAGCATCTCCTCCGTATTTTTGGGAACCAGCCAGGGATTAAAAGGCGTGGGAATGGCAATGCTGGGTGCAATTTTGGCAGGAGCATTCATTTTACTTTGCAGTCTTAAGTTTGGAGGCAGCAGAGATATATCCAGGCTTTTGCTGGTGGGAACTGCCGTCAGTACTTTTACTTTGTCAATGGCATCTACAATTGCTTTAATCGGGAATCGTGCACAGGAGCTTGCGTTCTGGGTTGCAGGCGGCCTGGGCAATGTCACCTGGAAAGATGTTTATATTCTGCTTCTGACTGGTGTAACGGTTGGACTCTGTCTCATGTTTTTTTCGGGAAAGATTAATGTCATCAGCCTTGGAGATGAAGTTGCACGCAGTCTTGGTGTAAAGCCGGAAAGATTACGTTTATTTACAATTGTATTGATGATTCCAATCATCGCAGCCTGTGTCAGTGTCGGAGGCAATATTGCTTATGTTGGCCTTATGATTCCACATATATTAAGAAAATCCGTGACACGTGATTATAAGGAATTAATGCCCTTATCATTTCTTTATGGAGGAGCTCTTTTGGTTTGGGCAGATATTCTGGCAAAAATGGTCAATGTCCCATATGAGACGCCGGTGGGCTTATTCACAGCAATTCTTGGAGTGCCGTTTTTCTTATATCTGGTAAGAAAGGAGCGCGCATAATGAATAAGAAAATCATAATCGCATTTGTGACCGGAATCGTTATGCTGGTGGCGGCTGTACTGATTGCTCTTATGAGCGGAAGCTATTATATGAGTGCAGAAAGGGTAGTGAATACACTTCTTGGGAATGGCAATGGAGCCGAAAACCTGGTAATTTTAAATATCCGTCTTCCTAGGATGGTAATCGCAATCATAGTAGCGTTTGCCTTATCGACTGCAGGTACAGTTCTGCAAACAGTATCGAGAAATCCTCTGTGCGAGCCGGGAATGATGGGCATCAATAGTGGTGCAGCACTTGCAGTTGTAGGCTATATTACCTTGAGTACCGGGGCTTATTATGACACGTTATCAAAAAATAAGATTCTTTTAATGCCGATTGTGGCAATTTTAGGATCGTGTCTGGTAAGCACACTCATCTATCTCATCGCATTCAAAAAAGGCAAAATCAATCCGATTCGTCTCATTCTTGTGGGAATGGGAGTGAATGCCGGAATGAATGCGCTGATCACATACTTTGAGTTAAACATGGGACGCGGCGATTTCAATGAAGTGCTGGTCTGGACGAGCGGTTCCCTCTGGGGGACAAGCTGGGATTACATTTTGGCAGTAGGTCCGCCGGTTCTGATTCTGATTGCAATCGTAATCTGTGGATACAGAAGATTGGATTTGTTGAAATTAGGAGATGAGATTGCGACAGGTCTTGGTCTTAACGTCCAAAAAGAGATGACGAAATTTTACATTCTGGCAATTCTTTTATCTGCGCTTGCAACTGCAGTGGCGGGCAATATTGCCTTTTTAGGTCTGATAGGTCCTCAATTTGCCAGAATGATAGTTGGCGATCGCCATAAGCGAATCTTGCCACTCGGCGGAATCATCAGCTCGGTGATACTAATCATCGCGGATGTGCTGGCAAGAAATGTATTTTCTCCGTTAGAAATTCCGGTTGGAATTTGCGTATCTATGATCGGAGTGCCTGTTTTTGTGTATTTTTTAGTGAAGGAGCGATAACAATGTCCATTGAATGTAGAAATCTCAAAGTTGGATATGGGGACAATATCATCATTTCCGACTTAAGTGTAAAAATTCCAAAGGGAAAAATCACCATGGTCATTGGTTCGAATGGTTGTGGCAAATCCACTCTCCTAAAATCCATTGGCGGTGTCATTAAGCCGAAAGCCGGTTCTATTTTGCTGGAGGGCAAAGATATAAAAGGATACAAAGGGAAGACAATTGCCCAAAAATTAGCCTACTTACCTCAAAACCCGGTGGTTCCGCAAAAAATAACCGTAGAAGAATTGATTGCCTTTGGAAGATTTCCGTATCGAAAAGGCCTTGGTGGACTTACAGGTTTAGATCAAAAAATCATAGACCAGGCAATGGAGGAAGTTCATCTGACAAACCTAAAAGACAGCGATGTAGAGGAATTATCCGGCGGTCAAAGACAGAGGGTATGGATTGCCATGGCACTTGCCCAATGCACAGACACGCTCATCTTTGATGAGCCAACAACTTATCTGGATATGGCGCATCAGCTGGAAATTCTAAAGCTTTTGCAGGAACTGAATCGAAAAAGACAGACCACGATTCTAATCGTGATTCATGAACTGAATCTGGCATCACGTTTTGCAGACCATATGATTGCGATGAAGCAGGGAAAAATCATCTGCGAGGGAAAAGCCGGTCGTGTGGTCACAAAAGAAAATCTAAAAGAAATCTATGATATAGATGCTCAAATTATCTGTGATGATAAGGATGGTCATCCAATCTGTACAAATTATGAAATGTTATAGATAATCAAGACTCGCTCGCGAGTCTTGCGCGCCGGATTCGGGTCTGCTTCAGCAGACAAATTCCTGTCCGAATCCGTGCGCATCCTCGCGGAGCGTTTAACTCAGTCGGAGAATGTACCCCGACTGAGTTAAATTCGCATGAGCTGATGGAGAGAAATCTCTATCAGCTCATTTTTGTGATATAAGAAATTTCTCCGAAATTCATCATAAAAAGCGCTCCGCACTTTCTTGACGCGGATTTTGCGCAACCGCACCACATCCCTCTTCCCACACAAGGTCTCGCTGCGAAAATTGCACCAACGTGTTTCGTTTCTTCTATTACCGAATTTTTCTTATCCGGGGTATCCGGACCGATATTTGTAACCGCCTCGCCGGCAAAAGTCCATCTTCGAAGTTCTTCGATCAGCAACAGGTCTTTGTAGTACTTGATTTGTGCAGGCTCCATAGACTTTAGAGACAGATTTTGTTTTGCAAC
>SVFB01000114.1 GCA_015057085.1 Lachnospiraceae bacterium | reverse complement strand
GATAAAGAAAAGAAACTGAATCCTACACGAACCCGAATTTTAGAAGAAATGCGTAATAATCCCAATGTTACACATGAACAACTACAGAAACTTGTAGGTGTAGGCAGGACAGCTATTCAGAATAATATTTCATATTTGAGAAATAATGGGTTTATAGAGCGAGTTGGATCAAATAAAAATGGCTGGTGGAAAGTTCTGTAGTATGTAAGCCATGCACTAAGCAGATAATAGGTACACCGATAGCGGATAGCAAATCAGAAATGAAAAGCTACCCGCTATTTTTATATCCAAAAAACAAATCGCCGGATATGGCAGAAAAAGGAGGATTTTCAAAAATGGCACAGAAAACATTTGAATCACAGGAGCAGAAAACGAAGGAGGAGATCAAGGCAGAGCAGAAGGTAAGGCAATTAGAAGCAAGCCTTGCTGCGGCGAAGAAGGATGCAAAGGAGGCAAAGCGAAAAGCCGATGATTCCAGAAAATACATGATGGGAGGCGTTGTGTGGAAATACTTTCCGGAGTGCGTACAGTTTTCAGAGCTGGAAATGAACCGTATCATTGCCTGCGCTTTCAGTCTGGACGGAGTTAAAAACATGATCGAGCGTGTAAGGAAGGAAAGAAAGAATCCTGCGGTGGAGAATGACAAGACCAAGAACGCAAATGAGGCGGATCCGGACGATGATAATCAGAACGAAAATGACGATGAAGAGGAGGCAGACGATGAGGGTGAAGATGCTTAAATTCTCTCACCGAGATTTTCTCGGTGCGCACAGATATACCACCATAGGTGGTACTGTGCGTCCTGCCGGAGGCTCTCCGCTCCGCTCCGGTCGGTGCAGGGCTGACGTCCCCCGGACGTCATGCACCCTGCGGACAGCGTTGCCTGCTTCGCAGTCAAAAGGGGAACGCTACACTTTCTCCGCTCCGCTCCGGTCCGCGCAAAGCTGGCGTCCACCGGACGCCATGCGCCCCTTCGGCGGTCTGCGCCCGCCTACCCTATTTGTGTACTTTGCGTCTGATGAAGCTCTAAAGAGCAGAGCTTCACCATCCACAAAGTCTGCCGTGGTTACCCATCACCATTTTTCATTACCTTGGCAAATGGAAGGAGGCACCCATGGCAGTTAAAAACTTCAGCTCCCGTGTCCAGATATGCGGCAGGGGTGCAAAGTGTCACGGAGGACATTCCGCTGTCGAGCAATCGTCCTATATTTCAAGGACTACCATGTATTGTGAGTATGACGGTCAGACCTATTACCCGAAGTATTCCGAGGACTTGGTCGGTACCGGGGTTTTATTGCCGGAGAATTCGCCGGAGGAATATCGTGATCCGTCCGTCTTGTGGAACGCAGTCGAGAAGAATGAAAAATCATCCGATGCGCAGCTTGCGAGAACAGTCCGGTTTGAGCTTCCGAACGAGTGGACTTATGAGCTTGCAAAGGATGTGGTGAAGTCATTTTGCCAAAGAGAGTTTGTCGATAAAGGGATGTGCTGTCAGTATGCCATCCATGATTCCGAGAACAAGGACACAGGGCAGAGAAATCTCCATGTGCATATTCTTCTTACCATGCGTGGGATTGATGAAAACGGACGATGGTTACCGAAGCAAAAGAAGGTCTATCTCACCGATGAGAACGGAGAGCGGATCCCACTCATTGATAAGAAAACCGGACAGCAGAAAGTTGATAAGCAGAACCGCAAACAATGGAAGTGCCAGACCATCCAGACAAATGACTGGAGCAGGCGGGAGAATGCGAAGATATGGCGCAAGGATTTTGTCGATACCATCAATGCCGTAAATGAGCGCATCGGTAAGACAGAGAACTTCTGGGAGCATCGGTCATTTAAGGAGCAAGGGCTTGATATAGAACCGCAGGTACATCTTGGAGAGAAAGCCGCCGCTTTGGAGCGTGCCGGAGTGCGTACCATAAAGGGAAATATCAATCGTGAGATCATTGCCAACAATGCCATTATCTTGAAAGCCAGAGAAGCCTATGAGCAGGCGAAGGAAGAGCTTAAGGCGGTCAGGGCTATTCCGGTCAAGGTGGCAGTTGCTATCAGAAATGAGATCATTGATGTTATCAGAGCCGTGGCACAGCGCAATCATGGACGACTTTCCCTTCCGATCATGAAGGGTAAATATATCGGTTCCATTTCGGATCGTTCCTCATTGCAGGACAAGGATATGATGGAGGCTTATGTCCAGAGAAAAGGCTGGACTACTTTTGAGGAAATGCAGGCGGAGAGGAAAATGATGCAAGCGGATCATTCAAGTCTCGTTACGGATATTACGAACAGGACAGCCCGAATGGATTATCTTGAAAATCTTCTTGCTATGTATGAGAAATATGAGCCGTATCAGAAGATCAATGCTGAGTATTGGAAGCTTAAGAAAGCTGAAGAGACCAATAAGGGCAAAGGCGGCTTCCTTGGTTTTGCTAAAAAGAGTATGGCTCAGGAATATAAGATACAGCATCAGACGGAGCTTAATACTTACAAGATGCATAGGGGCGCACTCAAAGATATGATCGAGGAGCCAGATAAGAAGATAACTCCGGTATCTTGGAAAAAGGAGCTTGCTGAATTGTCGGAAACACAGAAGACAGCGAAGAAGTCAGCCACCTCTATGGTGGTTGATCTGGCAAGAATGGAAGTGCTGAGTCATAACCGGAGAGATCTGGAGCGTATGCTTGAGAACGAGAGCCATCAGAAAAATATTGAGCGAACCAGAAAACAGGCATTGGAGTAAAAAGACGTTTTTGCGAGCTTATTCCGAAATAAATAAGTAGCGTAATAACGTTACAGATGTTATAATAACAAGTTAAGGGAGCTGAGATTCTCGGCTCCCTTAAATGTGGAGTTTTGCGGAAAAATGATGATTTTCATGCGGAAGCAGGGAATCAATTTAACAAAAAAATACGCCCTATGCTTTCGAGAACGAGAAGTACTTCAGAAAATTTTTATACCGATTCCATGCTAGTCCATACGTTCGTCTCCCCAGAAAAATAACGCTACCGTTCCCGGACCGGTGTGGCTTCCAATTGTGGTACCTACATAGTAGATTTCGACTTTGCCATTTAATCTCGCAAAACGATCTTCAACGAGTCTGGCTACAGCTTTGGCATCTTCGATACAGCCGGAGTGACATACATAGCATTTTCCGGAATAATTCTCACCGTCATCTGCATGCTCTGCCATTTTTTCAACGATTTGTTCAATAACCTTTTTCTTTGTCCGTATTTTATAACGTGGTTTAAGGCGGCCCAGATTATCCATATTCAGCAGAGGGCATATGCTGAGCACCGTTCCTATCAAACCTTCCGCCCGGGATATCCGTCCTCCCTTGACATAGAATGAGAGATCCGTAGAAAAGAACCAGTGGTGCAGCTTAAGCCTGTTCTGGGTAACAAAATTGTATAATTCAGTCAGGCTTTTGCCCTCATCACGCAGATCGGCAAGCTTATCCATTAAAAGACCATAACCTGAGGAGGCTCCAAGCGAGTCTGCTATCAGGATTGTCCTGTCGGGATATTCTTCTTTAAGTCTTTGGGCTGCTATGGTAGCAGAATTTATAGCTCCCGTAAGACCTGAGGAAAGTGACACATGGAGTATATCGAATCCCTGTTCAAGGAAGTTTCTGAAATATGTTTCATATTCATCAATATTAACCTGAGACGTGGATGTGTCTGCTCCCGCAGCCATTTTGGCATAAAATTCATCAAAAGGTACGGATCTGCCCAGGTCATCTTTATATTCAATTCCATCAAGATTGAAATGAAAGCATATATAAGAAATATTACGTTCGATAAAATGCTCCTCGGTTAAATCGGCTGTCGAACAACAGCTAAGCACATATTCTGACATTTTTATACCTCTCAAAGTAAAATAAATTTCAGCGTTACACATACAATGCATGCAATGATAACGCCGCCTGCAAGTTGCATTATAGTATGTCTCTGCAGCCTGATACTGGAGATAAATACCAGTACAAGGAGCAGCGCATAAAAGATAGCAGGGTAAGGCAGGCGGAAACAGATCAGCATAATGCACGGCGCAGCCACACCGCAGGCGTGCCCGCTTACCTTCCAGCTAAAGGCCTTATTGAATACGAAAATCAGCATTCCGCAAATGATATACGAGAGATAGATCATCCATAATTCACTTGAGGAGAAAAAAGCAAAGTTGTATATCCCTCCAAGGACGTATCCAGCAAAAGCAAAGATCATTGCCAGCTCTCTCTGACCGTTTCTTCCCTCATTTTTGTAGCGCGGAATGATATGCTGTATGGGATATGCGAGCACCGGAAAAACACCCAGAAAAACCAGACTGTACAAAAGCTGTAATGGGGAAGAATACATACTGGGATTTTGCAAAAAAGTAATGATAATCAATCCAATCGCACAAATCGGGGCAATGGTTAAAATGCGAATAAGTTTGAATGCTTTATTCATACGAAAATACTCCTTTTATATTGTCTAAAAGTCTTACAAGTGTTATAATAACTCAACGGATGATTAACTTTCAATGATGGATAGGAACAATATGTCTGTTATTGATACAAATCAGAAAAAGTGTAAGGTGGAATCATGGAAGACAAGCGTGTGATCAAGACTAAAAGGAATATAAAGCATACAATGATAGCCGAACTTGGAAAAACAGGTTTTAATAAGATTACGGTTACGGATATCTGTAAACATGGTCAAATCAGCCGGATAACATTCTATACTTACTATAATGACAAATATGACCTTATTGAGGAAATGTTTCGGGACTACGTAAAAGAGGCAGATGATGATTATCATGTATTGATTAAAAATGTGGATTTGACTGACAGGTTTTCCAGATATGAAATTCTGCTTGAATGCATATTAAACCTCTACTATAACAATATAGAATTTTTTTCACACGCTGTTGCTGATGAAAACCCGTATCTTTTCTCTGAATTCTACAGACATATTTTCATGAAGGTGCAGGATTACATCGAACGGCACAATGAACTTAAACCTAAATATTCCTCACGACAGACAGCGGCACTTCTATGCAATGGTGTATGGACATTTATAACTGAGTCACGAGCCATGGGGCTTCCCGATAAAACCGTCAGAAGAGATGCCCGTAATTGTTATAAGGTTTTACTTGAATCTGATTTGTTCACAAAATAATAAAAGAATCCCTACAGATATTGCTCAAAAGAGAGCATGATTTTATCTAAAATACAATGTCAAGATTGCAAAACGACCATGTGGAGGCTTCCGATCATCGAAGGAGTATAGCCCGTGAGGTGTGGCAGAGTTGGGTTCGGAGGGAAAAGTATTCGTCTCGATTTTCTTTACCAATGAACTTTTTTCAAATAGGTGTTGTATAATGGTTCAAATACTTAAACGGAAAAGACGGAGTTTAAAAAGCTTGATGTTTATGAAAGTTGTTTGCGTCTGAACGAAAGGAATGATTAAAACTATGAAGGATAAAAAAGAAGTGGAGATGCTTGCCGCTGAATTTGAATCCTGTCAGAAGATATTGACGGCACTTGGAGATGAAGTTCGGCAGCATCTGATCCTTCAGATGATACAGCATGGAACGGACTGTAACGGCATGCGTGTCCCGGAAATTACAAATCTGACGCACCTATCGAGACCGGCGGTATCGCATCATCTTCAAATTCTTAAGGATGCTGGAATAGTCAAGGTCAGGAAAGAGGGGACGATGAACTACTATTATTTCGCATCTGATAATGCTATAGAGCAGCTGATTGAGACATTAACTCATGCCAATAAAATCATCCATTCTCTTCCAGATAGGAACGGTGAATGATATGGTGGGGATTTATGTTGCACATGAAACCGAGATCCCGCAAGGGAAATATGAATTATAGGAGGAAAAAAACATGACACTGATGGAAGCTATCGAGCAGAGACATTCGGTACGCCAGTTCGAAGAAAAGCCCATCGAGGCGGAGACAGTGACAAAACTGAAGGCAGAAATAGATGCTGTCAATATAGATAGCGGTCTGCATATCCAGCTCTTTACAGACGAACCGGAGGCCTTCAAAGGGAACGAGCCGCATTACGGGCAGTTCTCCGGCTGCCGCAACTATTTTGCGCTCGTCGGCCAGAAGGGCAAAGATGAGGAGATCGGCTACTACGGTCAGAGGCTTTCCTTGTATGCGCAGCAGCTTGGTCTCAACACCTGCTGGGTTGCGCTGACCTACAAGAAGGGTAAGGTTGTTGTAGATATCGACAACGGGGAGAAACTCTATATCGTAATAGCACTCGGATATGGAAAAACGCAGGGCACAGCACATAAGATGAAGGAAGAATCCGCTGTGAGTGACATCACTCCTGATAGCCCGGAATGGTACCGAAACGGCGTCAAAGCAGCACTGCTTGCACCGACCGCTATGAATCAGCAGAAATTCAAGCTTTCACGGAACGGCAGCAAGGTCGGCATCAAAGCAAGTATGGGATTTTACACGAAGCTAGACCTAGGCATTGTGAAATACAACTTCGAGATTGGTGCAGGAAAAGAAAGTTTCAGTTGGACATAAAGAATCCGAATTTGAAACCGACATGAAACAATAGAAAAATTCATAAACACAGCGAAAGAGCGTCTATGAAACTATCGAAAGATAGCGACAAGGGCGCTTTTTTAATATACATTACCGGAAGACCGGAGAGAGGAGACTTTATGACAGAAGAATTGAATATTGTAACACCGGAGGGAGCTGATGATACGGCTCCTTCTTTTTATGAGACCATCGGAAATATGAGGTACGATGTGGTGCTTCACTTTGCCGATAAGGGCAGCCAGACCGTGAAGGACAGGCTGAAAAGAGTGATTCTGCATGAGGCAAATGCCCAAAATGGTACAACAAACCATTGACAATTAGCAACAGGCAAGACGGCAAAATCCATACTTGTGAGCTGCGGCGCAAGGCTTGCTCCCTTTGATATTAAGGAGCTTCGTGAGATTACGGCATACGATGAACTTGAGCTTGATACCCTGGGCGATAAGAAGACTGCATTATTTCTTATCATGTCGGATACGGATGCAACCTTCAATTTTCTGATCAGCATGGTTTATACGCAGCTGTTCAATCTGCTCTGTGAAAAGGCAGATGATGTCTATGGCGGAAGGCTTCCGGTGCATGTAAGATGTCTTATTGATGAGGCAGCGAACATCGGGCAGATTCCAAATCTTGAGAAACTTATGGCTACCATCCGTAGCCGTGAGATATCTGCGGCACTTGTGTTGCAGGCAAAAT
>SVFB01000078.1 GCA_015057085.1 Lachnospiraceae bacterium | reverse complement strand
TGCGCAGCGAGCCCCGATTTTGTGCGGGAAGAGGGATGTGGCTGTGGTTGCACAAAATCTGTTTCTAGAATGTGCGGGAGCCTGCACAATTGATGGACTTCGAGGACCTGTTGCTGATGTAAATATTTTGGATGTGGACTTTGTCTGCGAGGCGGACAAATAGCGCCCTCGTGTCCCGGAGAAAAATTCGGTGTTAGAAGCGAAACACTTGCTTGGGCAATTTTTGCGCAGCGAGCCCCGATTTTGTGTGGGAAGAGGGATGTGGTGCGGTTGTGAAGCAAAATAAGGAGTAAAAGGAAACAGTAGAAAATTGTCGCAATATCATATAAGATAAAAAGTGGATGAAACTCTAGAAAAGGGTAAAAGATTATATGAACGAGACACAAGTCAAACAAAAAAAGAAAAAAGAGCCCGTTGCATTTGCAATTCATATCATTGTTCTTGCAATCGCGGCTGTGACTTTGGGATTATTTATTTATGGGCAATTTGTGCTGAAAAACAGTAATTTGTTTCAGCCACGTTGTCGAGTTTTGGATTTGGAATGGACTTGGATAAATCCGGATGGAGAAACAGAGATCTTGAAATATCCGGTGGAGCTTCAGGTGCCAAAATATGAATCGATTACAATGTCAGCTGTCCTGCCTCATGTCAATGAGGATGATTATCTATGCATGATGACAGGCCGCGATTTTAATATTTATATCGATGGAGAGCTTCGCTATCGATATAATAATGACAATCGTGATTTTCCGGGATATGTGGTGAAATCACTTTTGTTTGTAGTGGAATTGGATGAAAGCGATTCAGGGAAAATCATCACCATTGAGCGAAATGATTCTGAGCAGGACAACGGATACATTCACGAAATCTATCTTGGAAACATGGCAGGAATCATTGAAATGCTGTTTCAGGATAACGCGCTTCAGTTGACTCTCGCGTTGATTCTGGCAATGATTTCAGCCATTGTGACGATACTTGCATTTGTTATGAAAGAGCGCGCTGCTTTTAATTATCCGTTGGCGTATCTATCTATTGGTGTGTTTTTGAGTGCGCTGTGGTCTATTTTTGACAGTTTTTTGTATCAGCTGATTTTCAGAAACTATTATGTGGATGGAAGTATGGGCTTTATGATTACAATGATGCTTCCGTATCCGTATTTTGTTTATGTGGATCATTTGCAGAACTTCCGCTATCACAAGATTTATAACGTGTTAAACATAGCAATCATTTCTGATTTTGTGATATTAAACATTTTGAACTACGGAAAAATCGTAAGTTTTTCGGATACAATGCCCTATATGAGTATCGTTTTGGCAATCACCATTATGATTGCGCTGATGACCATTGTGTATGACATCTTTATGAAAAATCACAAAGAATATATGGGCCAGGCAACCGGATTTATCGGTTTGATCGTATGTTCCATCATTGAGATGTTCCTTTTAAATGTGGTCGGAGATCCTTATCGATTGGATGGAACTGTGTTGATTATCGGTTTGTATTTTCTATTGGTTGTTTCCGTGGTGGAAGCGTTTGGCCAGATCGGCAAAGCGCAGCGTATGGCAGCACATGCCACAGAAGCAAACCGGGCAAAATCGGAATTCCTTGCAAATATGTCGCATGAAATCCGTACGCCAATCAATGCGATTGTGGGTATGAATGAGTTGATTATTCGCGAGAGCGCTGAAGAAAATGTGAAGGAATATGCCGGAAATGTAAAGGAAGCCAGCGAACATCTGTTAGAAATCGTAAATGATATTTTGGACTTTTCGCGCATCGAATCCGGAAAAATCGAGATTGTGCCGCGGGAATATGATACATGCTCGCTGCTGGATACCATTATCCCGATGATTAAGGTGAAGGCTTCTCAAAAGAATCTGAAGTTTTATGTGGAAGTGGATAGTACGCTTCCAACCACGATTTACGGCGATGACAAGCGCGTGCGCGAAATCATGCTAAACATCCTAAACAATGCCATTAAGTATACAAATGAAGGCAGTGTGACTCTAAGCATCGAGCGAAAAGAAATCGAGCGTAAGGATGGACCTGACGGATTTGCGCTGTTTATTTCGGTAAAGGATACAGGAATCGGAATTAAAGAGGAGGATCTTGGCAAACTGTTCCATAATTTTGAGCGACTCGATTACATCAAAAACAGAGATGTGGAAGGAACCGGTCTAGGTCTTGCAATTACTCAGAGTCTCCTTGAAATGATGAACGGACAGATTGATGTAAAGAGTAAGTATGGAATCGGTTCGGAATTTACAGTGATGATTCCGCAGGAAATCGTAAATGGTGACGAAATCGGTTCTTATCAGAAGTACATCCGCGAAACGAAATCCGATTTGGCAGAGCATGAAAAGCATGGTGTCTTCGCTCCGAATTCACACATTTTGGTTGTGGATGACAACAAAATGAATATCAAAGTTTTCTGCGGTCTTTTGAAGGAATCACAAATTCAAATCGATACCTGTACCAGCGGATTCGAAATGCTGGACTTGGTGACACTTCATCAGTATGATTTGATTTTCCTAGATCATATGATGCCAAATATGGACGGCATTCAGACCTTACACAAGGCGAGAAAAATGGAAAAGAATCTCAATCAGAAGACCCCGGTGATTGCACTGACAGCAAATGCCATCGAAGGAGCAAAGGAAAATTATCTGGCGGAGGGATTTGATAATTATCTAAGCAAGCCGATTCGCTGGGAAGAACTTGAAAGTATCCTGAAAGCCTACTTAAAATTGGAGATTCGTGAGGCTGATGATATAGATGAGGCAGAAAAGAGCACAGAGGAAGCTGTGGTGGAACCTGAGCCGAAGGATCCTGATTCAGAACTTTTTGCATCTGAGTCTGAAGAAGAATATCCAATGGAAGAGACATCGGAATCACGCCATAGCAGTTCTGTGTTTGAAATAGTAGCCACTGATTTGAATATTTCAACATTGCGCTCGCTGTCGGAGCCGGGAGGACCGCTGGCAAAAGCGACAATCAAAGTGACTGAGTCAAAGAAAGCTGCGACAGGTCTTGATCGTAATATGGCCATGCTTTACTGTGGCGGAATGGAAGAGCTATATAAGGAAACGCTTCAGACATTTATTGAATCCGAGGATATGGTAAAGCACGAATTGTATGATGCAATCGACAAGAATGATATCACCCGGTACCGCGTTCGCATTCATGCATTAAAATCAAATGCAAAGACCATCGGAGCTATGGATTTGTTTGGGCGCGCAAGAGATTTGGAAGATGCTTGCAAGAATCAGAATTTCCAGTATGTATATGATAATCACGATGAAGTGATGAAACTATTTGAAGAGACCATACAAATGGCATACGGAGCTTTGGGTGAGCAAATTCCTGAGAAATAAAAAAATCGTGTATACTTGAATCAAACAAGTATACACGATTTTATCTCAGTCGGGGTTACACTCTCCGACTGAGATAAACGCTCCGCGAGGATGCGCAGAGATTTGCATATGAAATATGTCAGCTACGCTGACGCAAATCTCGCGCCAAGTCTCGCGAGCGAGACTTGAATTTGAGATTTATCCGAAGTAGCGCTCCAAGAGACCCTTAAGAGCCTTTCCATGTCTTGCTTCGTCACGTGCCATCTCATGTACAGTATCATGGATTGCATCGAGATTATTCTTCTTAGCACATTTTGCCAGATCAACCTTTCCTGCAGTTGCGCCGAATTCACAATCAACACGCCAAGCGAGATTCTTCTTGGTGGAAGAAGTCATATTGCCCTCTAAATCAGAACCTAACAGCTCAGCAAATTTTGCAGCATGTTCTGCTTCTTCAAAAGCAGCTTTCTCCCAGTATAATCCAATTTCAGGATATCCTTCGCGATGTGCAACTCTTGCCATGCAAAGATACATACCAACTTCTGAACATTCACCTTCAAAATTTGCCTTTAACTGATCAAAGATATATTTTTTGTCTTCTTCTGAAATTGCATCATTATTCTTAACTGTCTTTGCATAAGTACCAAACTCATGCTCTGCAGCAAGTGTTAACTCGCCTTCAACTTTCTTAAACTGATCTGCACCAACGTGGCATACCGGACATTCTTCCGGTGGATTTTCACCTTCATAAACATATCCACATACTGAACAAACCCATTTAGCCATACTTACATCCTCCTTGTATTAAGATAAATTTTTTGATCCGCATTGGCATTTCTTGCAACGGCCGTAAAACTGAAGATGATAACCTTCTATTTTACCGTCGAAGCCTTTTGCTGCCTCTTCGGAAAGTCTCTCTTTTGGAATATAGTCCATATCTACGACATCCCCGCATTCAGTACATACAAAATGAATGTGCTCATGCGTCTGACCGTCAAAACGATCCGGACCGATTCCTGTGGTAATCTTTAAAATCTGTCCGCTTTCCACAAGCTGGGCAAGATTTCTGTAAACGGTTCCTAAACTGATATTAGGCTGTTTCTGACGAACGCTGTCATAAACCATATCAGCAGTCGGATGGTCATATCTGGATTGTAAATCGCTTAAGATACAACTGCGTTGACGACTGTATTTAACCATTTTTGCCTCCTTCTTGATGAAAATAGGAATGATTACTAATATCAATATATCCTAGTATCATTGATTTGTCAAGCATAAAAATGATTATGATTTCAGGAAGGCATCCATGATATTAACTTTCTTTGCCATAGCAAAGATATCTTCAGAGTTTGCGGATATATAAAGTTCGAGAGCCGCAACTTCTTCATCCGTAAATCCATTGTTGGATATAATTTTTGCATCAGGTAGTTTTCCTTCGGCGGAACGTTCATTGTCCTCGAAAATGATATAGACCTGTTTTTGCCCATTTTTTTCTACAATTGAAGAAACAGACATATTCAGATTTTCGTTCATGAAATTCTCCTTCCGCATAACTGATGGTACTAGTGTACTAGTTATGCACAATTTTATGTGGATAGTGTTGATAAGTTGTCAGACGAATTAAGATAATTAATAAACTTTTCAGATTTGAAATGGATTGATCATTGCATATTGTATATGATCATGCCACTTCCCTTTCAGCTTAATATAGTCTTTACAAATTCCCTCCAATTCAAAGCCGATGCGTTCTAAAAGCCTGCAGGACGGTTGGTTGCTGACATCGACATAGGCGAGAACGCGGTGAATTTGCTCCTCCTCGAATAAACTTGTGAGGGCATAGTTTATCGCTTCGCGAGCATATCCGTGATGATGAAACTCGGATGCGAATTTATATCCTAATTCACATCGGGAATAGTAGCCATGGCAAATCTCATGGAAGCATACGGTGCCGATGATGGTATTGGGATCTGATTTTAGGAATACGTAAAATCGGATATGTGACCCCTTGACTGCTGCGTTATATTCAAACTTTAATACGTTTTTCTGGAAATTTTGTGTATAATAGTTCGGGATGCGGTCCGGTTCATATCTCTCAAACAATTCCTTGTCGTTTAAATAAAAATTTAAAACGTCAGAGGCATTGCTGTTATCCGCTTTTAAAACCTTTAATATTAATCGTGGGGTTTCGTACTCAAATTGCATATATAGCTCCCGGTAGTTTTATAATTAGTATAAAAGTGCTACTATTCATATTATAGCATTTGAAAATCAGATTTTATATATGGAAATGTTGCTTTATGAAAAAATTAAATCAAGATGAAAAATTCATGAAAGAGGCGATTCGCCAGGCCAAAAAAGCAGAAAAACTGGATGAGGTTCCCATTGGTTGTGTGATTGTGCGTGAAGGGAAGATTCTATCACGTGGCTACAATCGTAGGAATACGGATCAAAATACTTTGGCGCATGCAGAGCTTATGGCGATAAAGAAGGCCAGCAAAAAGTTTGGGGATTGGCGATTGGAGGATTGCACACTGTATGTTACCCTTGAGCCTTGTCAGATGTGTGCCGGTGCAATTGTGCAATGTCGAATGGGCCGCGTGGTCATTGGCGCCATGAATCCAAAGGCCGGATGTGCGGGTTCTGTTATCAATCTGTTACAGATGGATGCCTTTAATCATCAGGTGCCGACAGACAGAGGCATCTTGGGGGAAGAGTGCAGCGAAATGCTTTCAGAGTATTTTCGTGGCTTGAGAGAGCGAAAGCGGGCTGCAAAGCAGTCGAAAGAGACTTGATTTCTTGACATTTTATGTGATACAGATTATACTGAAATCTCCGAGCAGCCGGGGTGTTAGCGGTGCCTTGTACCAACAATCCGCTATAGTTGGGGTGATGTTCGGCAGAGGGTTTCGCTGGTGAAGCAGCCCTTTGCAAACGGCGTTGACGTCTGGGTCTTACGCAATGGAAATTCTCGAACCGGGTCAGGATGGGAACATAGCAGCCCTAAGGGAAAGCTTTCATGTGACGTAGGGGCGCCTGGAGGGAGTCGGATGCAAAGGTAGCGTTTATTGGCAAAATTCGAAGTCGAACGCTCGGTTTTTGTTCTTTTAATAAAACTTTAAATTCTTTGATTGACACATCGTAAAAACCCTAGTATCTTAAAAAAGGGAAATCCCCAATATCAAATAGGAATTATATGAAATAAATTACGGAGGCGAATGCATGAAGATTTCGACAAAAGGAAGATATGCACTTCGGCTGATGTTGGACCTGGCAAAAAATTGCACCGGAGAACCAATCAGTTTGAAAGATGTGGCTTCCCGTCAGGATATTTCAGACAAATATTTAGAGCAAATCATATCAATATTGAATAAGGCAGGTTTTGTGCGCAGTGTTCGCGGTGCCCAGGGCGGATATTTGCTGAGAAGAAAGCCTGAGGAATACACGGTTGGTGATATTTTGCGACTTACAGAAGGCTCGCTTGCCCCGGTATCATGTCTGGAAGGTGAGCATTTGGAATGTGAAAAAAGCGCAGATTGCGTAACTGTCATCGTGTATAAAAAAATCAATGATGCCATCAATGATGTGGTTGATCACATATCTCTTCAAGATTTGCTGGATTGGCAGAATCAAAAGAATGGGATGTATGTGATTTAAATAAAAGATACATAGAAGTAGGAGAGAAGAGGAACAGATAATGAGTAAGGTAATCTATCTAGACAATGCAGCTACAACACGTGTACATCCGGAAGTACTTGAGGCAATGATGCCATATTTTTCAGAGTGCTATGGAAATCCGTCTGCAATTTATACCTTTGCCGCTGATGCAAAAAAGGCGGTTGAACATGCAAGAGAGACCATTGCTAATGCAATCGGAGCTAAAACAGAAGAGATTTATTTCACCGGTGGCGGTAGCGAATCAGACAACTGGGCATTGAAGGCAACTGCTGAAGCTTATGCCAAAAAGGGTAAACATATCATCACAACAAAGATTGAGCACCATGCGATTCTTCACACTGCTCAGTGGTTGGAGAAGCAGGGATACGAGGTGACATACCTTGATGTTGATGAAAATGGATTGGTTGATCCGGCAGCTGTGGAAGCTGCAATTCGTCCGGACACTATTTTAGTATCCGTGATGGCTGCCAATAACGAAATTGGAACAATCGAGCCAATCAAGGAAATCGGTGCGATTACAAAGGCTCATGGTGTATTATTCCATACAGATGCAGTTCAGGCATTTGCGCATATTCCGCTGAACGTGGACGAAATGAATATCGATATGCTTTCAGCCAGTGGACACAAGATTCATGGTCCTAAGGGAATCGGAATTATGTATATTAGAAAAGGCGTACAGATTCGCAACTTTATTCATGGCGGAGCGCAGGAGCGTTCACGTCGTGCAGGAACACACAATGTTCCTGGAATTGTAGGAATTGGAAAAGCTACAGAAATTGCAGTGGCAAATATGGAAAATGTTTCAAAGCAGGAAATCGAATTGCGTGATTATCTGATTCAGCGTGTACTGACAGAAATTCCGCACAGTGTGCTTCATGGAGATGCAAAGAAGCGTCTTCCAAATAATGCAAACTTCGGATTCCGCTTTATTGAAGGTGAGTCAATGTTGATTCTGTTAGATCAAAATGGAATTTGCGGCAGTTCAGGTTCTGCTTGTACATCCGGCTCTTTGGATCCTTCCCACGTTCTTTTGGGAATCGGTATCCCACATGAAAGAGCACATGGTTCTCTTCGTTTGACACTTTCAGAGGAGACCACCAAGGAAGACATCGATTTCACAGTTGATAAATTAAAGGGTATTATTGAGCGCTTGCGCAGCATGTCTCCGCTTTATGAGGATTTCTTAAAACATGGTGATTCGGCAGAAAGTGCGGCAGATCGTTTACAGGCGCGAATGAAATAATAGAAGATAGAGAGGCTTAAGAGAGGTAAAAAAATGTACAGTGAAAAGGTAATGGATCATTTTAATAATCCAAGAAATGTTGGAGAAATGGAAAATGCTTCAGGTGTAGGTACCGTCGGAAATGCAAAGTGCGGTGATATCATGAGAATGTATCTTGATATCGATGACAATGGCGTGATTCGGGAAGCAAAATTTAAGACTTTCGGATGTGGTGCAGCAGTTGCAACCAGCTCTATGGCAACCGAACTTGTAAAGGGAAAGACCATTCAGGAAGCATTGGAAGTTACCAACAAAGCTGTTATGGAAGCACTTGACGGACTTCCACCTGTTAAGGTTCATTGTTCTCTTCTTGCAGAAGAAGCAATTCATGCGGCTTTATGGGATTACGCAGAGCGCAATGGCATCAAAATCGAAGGCTTAGAGAAGCCGGTAAACGATATTGGAGAGAAGGAAGAAGCTCCGGAAGAGGAATACTAGTCGACACTTCCCGCAGAATTCGTTGAGAGTAATGTCATGAAGAAAAAAGTTGTTGTAGGAATGTCCGGAGGAGTTGATTCCTCTGTGGCAGCCTATCTTTTAAAAGAACAGGGATATGATGTGATTGGTGTCACCATGCAAATCTGGCAGGAGCAGGATCAGTGCACTGTATCGGAAGAAGGCGGTTGCTGTGGATTAAGTGCTGTAGAAGACGCTAGAAGAGTGGCAGAAACATTAGATATTCCTTATTATGTAATGAATTTCCGCTCGGAATTTCAGAAAGCGGTTATAGATTATTTCGTTTCGGAATATGAGAGAGCATACACACCGAACCCGTGTATTGCCTGTAATCGCTACGTGAAATGGGAATCGCTGTTACAGCGATCGCTTGAAATTGGCGCCGATTATATTGCGACAGGGCATTATGCACGCATTGACAGGCTTCCAAACGGACGCTATGCGATTCGCAACTCTGTCACAGCGCAAAAAGATCAAACTTACGCCCTTTATAATCTGACACAGGATCAACTTTCACATACCTTAATGCCTGTTGGTGAATATGAAAAGCCCGAAATTCGCGAAATTGCAGCAAAAGTTGGTCTGAAGGTTGCCGGAAAACGTGATAGCCAGGATATCTGTTTCGTGCCGGATCATGATTATGCAGGTTTTATTTGCCGTGAAACAGGAAAAGTACCTGTGCCGGGGAATTTCGTAGACGAGGAAGGCCATATAATAGGACAACACAAAGGTTTAATTCATTACACCATTGGACAGCGCAAAGGCCTTGGAATTACAGCGGATACACCACTGTTTGTCAAAGAACTCCGCCCGGAGACTAATGAAGTGGTAATATGCAAATCAGAGAGTTTATTTTCCAAAACCTGTTTTGTGGAGAATGTTAATTACATGTCCGTGGACAAACTTGAGGGCCCGACAGAGACCTTCGGGAAGGTGCGATATTCGCACAGAGGGGCTGACTGTGTGATAGAACCGGCAGAAAATGGAAAAATTAAAGTTACATTTAATGAACCACAACGCGCTATGACGCCGGGGCAGGCTGCTGTTTTCTATGACGGAGAACACATTCTTTGCGGCGGAACGATTATCAAATAAAAAATGGGGTGAGAAATCAGATGGATTTCTCACCCCGTTTTTTATTTTCGTTAGTATTTTATTTTCGTTAAGTATTTTGTTTTTGCTTATTATTTCGATTTTTGTTTCGCTTGTTGCGATTGTTATAATTTCGGCTATTGCTGTTGGAACTATTGCTATTGCTTGAGCGGTCTGCAGATTCCTGACGCGGTGCAGTCTCCTCCGGCGTTTTCTCATCGGAATCCTCATCCTTACGTCGGAAGGTACGCTCTTTCTTGCGTCCGATATACACATTCCATTTGGTATAGGCCTCTTGCATATTGCGAGACTTATATACCTCAGTGCGTTCTTCGCCTATCACATCTGTGATGATGTATGTTCCTTTATCATATTCAAATTCCGCCACTTTATCTTCAAGTTCTTTTGTGCCAAGCATAAATTTCTTGATTGGCGGTTCTTTATGCTGTGAATGATTGTTGTGATGATGATTATAATTTGCCATAATTACCTCTTTCAATACGAAAAAGTATAGCATAAAAAATAATGATTGCAAATGACATTTGTGCTTCTTTATATTATAATGGAAACAATATGAGAGGCGACTATTCACGAAAGGAAGTGGCGATGATGAGGATTGGTATGTTGACCAGTGGTGGTGACTGTCAGGCGCTGAATGCTGCAATGCGCGGTGTCGTTAAAGGTCTTGCTGCGAATGTGAAAGATCTCGAGGTATACGGATTCGAAAACGGATACAAGGGCTTGATTTATGGAGACTATCGACTTTTGACTTCAAAAGATTTTTCGGGAATCCTGACGAAAGGCGGCACGATTCTCGGTTCATCCCGTCAGCCATTTAAGTTGATGCGTGTTCCGGATGAAAATGGTTTAGATAAAGTAGAAGCCATGAAGCAGACCTATCATAAGCTGAAATTGGATTGTCTTGTGATTCTCGGCGGAAATGGAACCCAGAAGACCGCAAACCTTTTACGGGAAGAGGGATTGAATGTCATTCATCTGCCAAAGACCATTGATAATGATATTTATGGAACCGATATGACTTTCGGATTTCAAAGTGCAATCAATATTGCAACAGATGCCATTGATTGTATCCATACAACGGCCGCATCTCATAATCGTGTTTTCATCGTGGAAGTAATGGGACACAAGGTTGGTTGGCTGACGTTGTATTCGGGCATTGCCGGAGGCGCGGATATTATCCTGCTTCCTGAAATTCCATATGACATCAACAAAGTGGTGGAAGCCATTCAGAAGAGAAGCGATGCCGGAAAGGGCTTTACCATTCTGGCTGTGGCAGAGGGCGCAATCTCGAAAGAGGATGCAAAGCTGACCAAAAAAGAATACAAAAAGAAAGTGGAGAAAAGAAAGGTTCCTTCTGTTTCCTATGAAATCGCAGATCAAATCAGAGAGGTCTGTGGAACGGAAGTGCGCGTAACCGTACCCGGACATACGCAGCGTGGCGGAAGTCCGTGCCCGTATGACCGCGTACTTTGCAGTAGATTAGGATCAGCTGCGGCACAGGCAATCATGGACAAAGACTACGGATGTATGATTGCTATGATTAATGGAAAAACAAAACGAGTACCGCTGGAAGAGTGCGCCGGCAAACTGAAATCAGTTGACCCGAAGGGGCAGATGATTGAAGAAGCAAAGCGCATGGGAATCAGCTTTGGAGATTAAATGTCTTATACAGCACTGTATCGAAAATTCCGTCCTCAGACATTTGAAGATGTTAAGGGACAGGATCATATTGTAACAACTTTAAAAAATCAGATTAATGCAAATCGAATCGGACATGCCTACCTGTTTTGCGGAACCCGTGGAACAGGTAAGACATCCGTTGCAAAGATTTTTGCCCGGGCAATCAATTGTGAGCACCCGGTGGACGGAAGCCCGTGTGGGGAGTGCCCAACCTGCAAAGCAATTGCGGATGGCACTTCTCTTAATGTAATCGAAATTGATGCCGCTTCAAACAATGGTGTGGACAGCATTCGACAAATCCGCGACGAAGTCGCTTATACGCCGGCAGAGGGAAAGTATAAGGTTTATATCATAGATGAGGTTCACATGCTGACTATGGCGGCATTTAATGCGCTCCTTAAGACTTTGGAGGAGCCGCCGGAGTATGTGGTTTTTATTCTGGCAACTACGGAATATCACAAGATTCCGCTTACAATTCTGTCCCGTTGTCAAAAATATGATTTTCATCGTATCACAATTGACACCATCACTGCCCGATTAATGGACTTGATGGGACAGGAGGGAATCGAGGCAGAAGAGAGGGGCATTCGCTATGTGGCAAAGATGGGCGATGGCTCTATGCGTGATGCATTATCGCTTTTGGACCAGTGCATCGCCTTTCATATGGGAGAAACCCTGACTTACGAGAAGATTCTTGACGTATTGGGTGCCGCAGATACAGAAGTATTTTCGCATTTGTTGCGAGCTGTAATCGATCAAGATGTTGCGGGAGCATTGGCCGTATTAGATCGTTTGGTTAATGAAGGCCGCGAAATGACACAGGCGGTGAATGATTTTATCTGGTACCTGCGCAATTTGCTATTGGTGCAAAGTTCTGATCATCTGGAGGATGTTTTGGATATTTCTACGGAAAATCTGCAAACTCTGGAAGAGGAAGCACAAATGGTGGATCCGGAGGTCTTGCTTCGATATATAAGAGTTTTCTCGGAACTATCAAATAAAGTACGAAATGCAACTCAGAAACGAATTTTAATCGAGGTTGCGATCATCAAATTGTGTAAACCGGAAATGGAAAGCACAGAAGATTCGATTGTTAACCGAATCGATAATCTGGAAAAGAAAATCGCAAAAGGTGTTCCTGTAAATATGGTAGCCGGCGGTGTGGCAGCAGCTGTGATGCCGCAGGCGGATGAGCCGGCAGCACCACTTCCGCAAAGCGTGCCGGAGGATATTAAACTTGTGGTGAAGGACTGGAGTATGTATGTGAGCCAGAGCACAGGCATTGCAAAGCAGTATATTCAGCTTGCAACCCCATCATTGGGTGGCAATGGCGAGCTTTTGCTTGTGTTGGACGATTTGAATGCATATACTTATCTTTCAGAGAACAAAGCCGGATGTTTGGATCGATTGAAACAACAAATTCGGGATTATATTGCAAAAGAGATTGAAATTGTAGTAAGATACAACGACACGGGAAAAGCGAATGAAGTGGTTTATGCAGACCTTCGCAAAATTCCGTTTGATATTGAATTAGAAACTGACATCGATGATGAGGAGGAAGAATAACATGGCAAAGCGCGGTGGCGGATTCCCGGGAATGGGAATGCCAGGAAATATGAACAATCTTATGAAGCAGGCGCAGAAGATGCAAAGACAGATGGAAGAGGCACAGAAAAACCTCGAAGAGCTTGAGATGACTGCAGCTGCAGGTGGCGGAGTGGTAGAAGTTACCGTATCCGGCAAGAAGGAAGTTACAAAAATCAAGATTGATCCGGAAGCAGTAGATCCGGATGATGTAGAGATGTTGGAAGATTTGATTATGGCTGCAACAAATGAAGCACTTCGCAAGATTGAAGAAGCTTCACAGCAATCCATGTCAGCAATCACAGGTGGAATGGGAGCCGGTTTATTCTAAATGGAATATTACAGCAAAGAGATTTCCAAATTAATTGAAGAACTGTCTTCACTTCCGGGTGTGGGCGAAAAGACTGCGCAGCGTCTGGCATTCTATATTATCGGAATGCCGGAGGAGAATGTGCAGTCTCTTTCTGATTCTATCATTAATGCAAAGAAGAAAGTATGTTATTGCAAGGAGTGCTTTACCATCACAGATGATGAGCTCTGCCCAATTTGCAAAGACCCATCAAGGGATCACAAGACCATTATGGTGGTGGAAAATGCCAGAGACATGGCAGCTTATGAGAAGACGAACAAGTATCAAGGCGTGTATCATGTGCTTCACGGCGCAATTTCGCCGATGCTGGGAATTGGACCAAAAGATATAAAACTTACAGAATTAATGCAGCGCCTTCAGCAGGATGTGGATGAGGTTATCATTGCCACAAATTCCAGCCTGGAGGGAGAAACTACAGCTGTCTATATCAGCAAGCTGATCAAACCCACCGGAATCAAGGTAACAAGAATAGCCAGCGGTGTGCCGGTTGGCGGGGATTTGGAATATATTGATGAAGTAACCCTGCTTCGTGCCCTCGAGGGAAGAACGGAGCTATAGGGTAAGAGAAGTAATATGGCAGATAAAAAAGGATTTCGCACAGTAGAATCAGATATTGAAGAAATGAATGAACAAATCCGTTCGCATCGCAGAGCGATAGCGAGACGGATTCTTTGCGTTGTAGCCGTATTGATTATCATTTTTGCTGCGGCAGAACTATATCTTGCCCTGAGGAGCTATTCCTCTTACAGTGTTAGCAGTTCAACTGAACGAAGCGATAGCGCAGCAGTATCCTTTGAGGCGTTTCATAATCAAATCCTGAAATATACAAACGACGGCGCAATTTTGATGGACGGCCGCAACAATCTAATCTGGAATCAGTCATATGAGATGACAACACCAACCGTGGCACATAGTAAGAACTATTTGGCAATCTATGACCAGAATGGAATTGATATTTATATCATGACAGCCGAAGAAACTGTCCGCCATCTGGAAATGAGCGATAGCATCCAATCTGTTTCAGTATCGGATCAGGGTACAGTTGCAGTTTTGATGAAATCGGATGATGTTGCAATTGTAAAACTATATGACAAAACCGGCGCCGAACTTGCAAATGGTCAATTTTATCAGGAAAACGGTGGATTTCCGGTGGATATTGCCCTGTCTTACGATGCTAAGAAAATGGCAATTGCAATGGTAAATGTGGCTGATGGAGTCATGAAAAGTACCATTACATTTTATAATTTTGGATCAGTCGGACAAAACGAAATTGATAATACCGTTGGGGAATTTGAATACGAGGATCTTCTTATTCCGGAAATAGAATATGTTTCCAACGATAAAATGATAGCGCTAAGTAGCCGGGAAGTCATGGTATTTGCCGGCACAGAGAAGCCACAGTTGGAATCTGAAATCGAACTCGAAGAATCCCCACGTTCGGTAATTTACAATCAAAAATATGTGGCGGTATCTTACGCGGCAGAATCTGAAGGCTATCATATTGTCCTATACAATTTTAAAGGAAAAGATGTGATGGATGTGGATACAGATCTCATATATAAAGATATGTATTTTCTGGAAAACGGAGAAATCTGTATCAGCGACGGAAATTCTGTGGAAATTTATACCACACATAGCATCAAGAAATTTAATTACGTATTCGATACTGAGATTTGTCGGATTTTATCGCAGGGAAAGGGCACAGAATATGTCTTTATCTTCGACGACTCTACACAGGAGGTACGATTGCGATGAATTGGGTATTGATTTTATTGGTGCTGGTCTTGGCGTGGAATATTGCCTGGGGATATCACACCGGATTTTTGCGTGTTTTATACTCTTTGGGTAAGTGGGTGCTGATTCTTGTTATTTTAATTTGGATGACGCCGATTGTAGCAGATATCTTAACACATGATACAAAACTGCCGCAGACTATAGAAAAAAGAGTGGAAGCGCATATAAAAGAAAAAGGCGAAGCAGCCCTAAAGGGCGACACGGATGAAACGTCTACAGAATCTGTAAATTCAGATGAATCAACTGATTTGGATGAAGAAGTAAACAGTCTGGTTGCACTTGGAATTATGCTCCCTAAGGTGGTGGTGGATCAAATTCCGGATTTGGGAGAATTGGCAAGCCAATCTCTGGAAGATAGTGGTGTATACGAAAAGCTGGCCAAGCAAATTACCGGTATGGCAATTTACGGAATCGCAGGCATTATGGTGTTGATAGTCGCTTTTATAGCGTGCCATGTGATTGCTACAATCTTTAAAGTAATAGAAAAGCTACCGGGAATCAGGCAAGTCAATCATGGGCTCGGAATAGCAGCCGGAGGAATCAAAGGTATGGTCATCATCTGGTTACTGTTGGCACTATTGGCACTGGAAGTGGGAAGCACATTCGGCCGCTTTATGATTCCATATATATATGAGTCATCTGTTTTGGAATGGCTTTATGAAAATAATTTTATATTAAATATCATTATGGCATTCTTCTGATAAAACAAGGAATTAGAAGGATGCCAAACTATTTTCTTTAAAAAAATCAAAATTTTTTAAAATTAGCTGTTGACAACCTCACTTCTGGATGATATTATACAAAAGCTGACTCGAGAGAGCAGCAACAACAAAGCACAGAACCTTGATAACTAAACAGTGAATAACCTTGAAAGATTTGAAAAACTCGAGAAGAATTTAAAGGTTTTGAATATAATTTTCAAAAACTTGTATTCGGCGAGAGCCGAACATCGAGCGAACTTGTTCGCGAGATGAAATTGTTCTCTCTGGTCAATTCTTTAATTTAAGAACGAACCTTTAAAAACAGTAGATTTGGTACACAAATCAACAAGCCAGATAATTCTGGTCGATCAGCTTTTTAACATGAGAGTTTGATCCTGGCTCAGGATGAACGCTGGCGGCGTGCTTAACACATGCAAGTCGAACGAAGCACTCTATTTGATTTCCTT
>SVFB01000008.1 GCA_015057085.1 Lachnospiraceae bacterium | reverse complement strand
ATAAACTACAAAGACCTGTTGCTTTCGAAAAACTTCGAAGGTGGACTTATGCCAGCGAGGCGGCTAGAAATATCGGCCCGGATACCCCGGAGAAGAAAAATTCGGTAATAGAAGAAGCGAAACACGTTGGTGCAATTTTCGCAGCAAGACCTTGTGTGGGAAGGGGGAATGGTGGCTGTGACGCGAAACAAAATCCGGGTCGTAAAGGTGTGGTGGCCTGGACATGGGAGCGGCTGCAAGGCTTGTTGCCGGCACGAAGTAAGAGATGGTGGATTTTGCCTGTGAGGCGCGCTTTGATGTTGTGTGTGAGGGGAGGTGTGGAGATGTGAATGTGGTAAAAAAAAAGCTCCGGGCATTTCAATCCCGGAGCGCGAATAACGCTGTTTATTAGGAGATTTATAAAATGATGGGGGAGGGTATTTTATAAGATCAAAGTAAACAGCTGAAATTCTCTTGACGAAACTTAGACATTTGTCTAAGATGTAATTGATGATAATACTAGATTTGACACTTGTCAAGTTCTTGGCGACAAATTTATAATTATTTTATATATTGTTGCCACGAAGGAGAATTTCCAAATGTACAAAGGAACCAACAAAACTGCTCTTGCTTCCAAGAAACATATCGCCGATGCTTTCTTGAAATTATTACATGAAACGCCGTATTCTGATATTAGCATCAGTGCGATTTGCAAAGCCGCAGGAGTTTCACGTCAGACATTCTATTCCATTTTTGAATCAAAAGAAAATATTATCCTTTTTGAATTATGTTTCAAGAATTCGTTTCAGCCCGGCGCAGAATGCAAGAAGCCGCATCTTTCTTTAGAAGATTTAAGCCACGAATATACACATTATATTATCGAAAAACAAGAGGTCCTCACGCTTCTCGTCCAAAACGATATCATTTACATGATGCATAAGTCCCTCTCTGAAACTTTTTTTAACTGTGTATGTTTTCAGCCTAATCTCCCTGAGGAGCAACGCATGTATGCAGCTGAATTTGTTGCTTGCGGTTTGTTCGGTATTGCGAAGGTTTATATCACCGAAGGAAAGAAGCTTTCCCAGGACGAATTATACGAGATTATCCACAGTTTGCTCGGTGGAACCGCCCTGGGCTAAGCCCCGGCGTCTTCCTCCGTTGCTACGATTTGAAGTTTATCCTGCGGGAGCCAGCGCATCAAAAGCTTTTCCAAATCTCTTCCCACAATCGGTTTAGAGAGATAGTCCGAGAAGCCGGCTTCCAAATATTTTTCTCTTGCACCAGATACTGCATTTGCTGTGAGTGCAATCACCGGTGTATTCACCACCAATCCTTCCGCTTTCATAATCTTAAGTGCATCCACTCCATCAAGTTCAGGCATCATATGATCCAGCAATACTGCGTCGAAGTGCTGCTGTCGCAACAGTTCAACCGATTGCCAGCCGCCTGTTGCAGTGGTAATTTGCATCTGATTCTCCTTTAAGAGGAATGAAGCCACTGTCAAATTCATCTCGTTGTCATCGACAATCAATAATTTCACATCCGGCGCGATAAAGCATGGCATATGCTTTCTTCGCTCACCTTTTGGCGCCTTTTGATTGAAGGAATATTCTCCGATCTGCACACCGCTTGTGACAATCTGCGGAATCTTCACATAGAAATCAGAGCCCTTTCCATATTCACTTTCCACACCGATTTCGCCATCCATCAACGCTGTAAAATTGCTGGCAATGGCCAGGCCTAAACCGGTTCCTTCGATGCTGCGATTCTTCTTTTGATCCACGCGTTCAAAGGCATGAAACAGCACTTCCTGGTCCTGCATCTTGATTCCACGTCCGGTATCAATAACCTCGAAACAGATTGCGGTATTGGCATCTTTTCTGCGATTCTCCGGATAGACCTTCAATTTCACGCTTCCTTCATCAGTGTATTTAACCGCATTTGTCAGGAAGTTTGTGACAATCTGCTTGATTTTAATCTCGTCTCCCATAAGACATTCTGGAGTCATCGGATCAACCTCCACAGAAAAATCCAACTTCTTTTCCTGCATTCTGGTCGCGATGATATTGGTCAAGTCATTTAGCATGGTGCTGAGACGATAGTCACTGTAGATGACTTCCATTTTTCCGGATTCAATCTTTGAGAAATCCAAAATATCATTAATCAGTGAAAGTAACATCTTTCCGGAACTTTCAATATTTCTGGCATACTTAATTGTCTGCTCATCCGTGCATTCGCGCAAAATCATCTCGTTCATCCCCAACATCGAATTAATTGGAGTACGAATTTCATGAGACATATTTGAAAGAAATTGCGATTTGCTTTTTGTTGCATCACGGGCTTCGTCGCACATAACTTCAACCACGTGAAGCATATCATCCAGGCCCTTTTGATTAATCTCATTCTTTTTTTCCTGGATCTGCAGAATTTCTATTTGGTGAAAAGCCACCCACATGCTGACCAGTACAGCAATCAGACAGCACCAGAATTCCAGCCAATTGATAAAGCAATAGATTCCCATGATATCCAAAACTGCAAATTGAACCAATGCAAAAGCAGTAGTAAATCCAATCACCAGACAACTTCGCCGTTGTTTGAAGCAAATGACTGCCAGACATTGCACCATATATACTATCATTACAAGGACGATGGAGCGGTACAAATACGCCATCACCACAGCCATCACGGTAGAAGAGATACATGTAAATACACAAAATACATAAGATGACATTCCATGTTCTTCCGTCAGTCTGATAATGATGACACAGGTCACCAGCCAGAAAATCAAGATTGTCGCAGCTGCAGGATTCGGGACATTTCTGTCCGTAAACATTTTAATTGTGGTAAACAACCCTTGCGCCATGTACAGCACTATGGAAATCAATCGGCCGATGTAATAGCTTTGATCACGCATGAATCTCCACCCCCTTCGGCACTATGAAATGCAATCCTTTTCTCACAATATGTGCTTCAAAATCTTCATATCCGAACTCCAATTCGCCATCGAAGTCCACATACATTCCATTATGATCAAGTGCGGAAATCTTCACATTCTCCGCATATCCAAACAATGCCTGCTTCTCCAATTCGCTTTCATCCCCGCGCAACAATGCCACCACCGCACGAAAAAGTCCGAATCGCTTTTTGTTGTCTGTGATAATATAAGTTCCTCTTCCATCAGCAATATTGGCTTTCTTTGCAAATTGCAAAGCGCCTCCGATGTAGCTTCCATTTCCAAATATAACTTCAGAACGTTTTCCGATATATTCTTTTCCATCCAAAACGACACGATACTCTCTGATACGCGAAGTGAAAATTGCACAGAACAATGAGAGTATATACGGTGCTCCGGAGTTTAAAAATTTCAATGCTCTAAAATGCTCTACCGCCTTCATCACATTGGTATCAAGTCCCACCGAAAAGGAATTTAAAGCGATTCCATAATTGGATTTGATATAATCAACCGCAATGGTGGTTCCGTCAATCAGATTCTCTATATGTGTGAATTTTTCGGCATCTTCTCCGAAGCATTTCAAGAAATCATTGGTCAACCCACATGGATAGAAACCAACTTCTACTTTTGATAAGTCTTCGATTCCGCTTAGTACATTGCGCAATGTTCCGGAACCGCCGCATACATAAATGCGGAGTTTATAATCCACGAAATAATGCTGAATCTGTTTTACCAAATCCGACTCTGACTGCTTCGCTCGGCTGGTGAATATAAAGTAGTCATGCTCCGGCATCTTTTCGATGATTGCACGAATTTCTTCGATTTGGGTTGGGTCTACTACAAGCGGATTTACGATAAAGATATGTTTGATATTGCCTTTACCGAGAGAAGCCTTTCTCATACGCTCGCTTACTTCCGGATCCTCCGGACGCAACTTCTTGATTGCATTTTCTCTCTGAATCCTCGCGCGAACTTCCCGAATCGTCTTCGAGCGGGAGGTAATGCGCAATACAAACATTAATGTAACAGATAGAGTGGTTGCCATATTAATCAGGCTTAATCCATAAAACCAATACTGCACCAACAATGCGCACATTGGCAAAATGATATATCCAATCATCACTGCCACTTCGCCTTTTGATAAGACCTTCCGATATCGGAAAATACATATCACAAGCATCAACAGTACCAATCCCGGTCCCACCTGTGACAGATAAAACCACTCGCCTCTGTGATAAAAATTCTGTTCATCAAAATAATAGATAAAATGACCAAATAAAGAGATTGTCAAAATCAGAAGTGAAACAGTTGAAATCGCTCCTGTGACACTGACCCACATCACTGTAATTTGCTCTTTGTGATCCCTGATTGCTTCTACGACGAAAAGCATTGCAAGTGCGGGAGTAAGTGCATTTGTGGCAAAAGCGATATAGTTTGTTATACGCACGCCGTAATATCCCACCTCCGTCACATTTCCGCGGAAATAGATGGCAAGCATATCACTCCACAGATTTACTGCCACATTGATGATTAAAAGCATCAACATTTTGGTACTCTTTGGTTCTGTCTTTCGAATCAAAAAGAGACTGATTGCAAAAACCCCACAAAGTACGGCAGCCCAGGACTCAATATAGATTTGTACCAATTGTAACTCTGTCATAGTTCGACTAACCCCACTGCCATACCTTATTCAAACGGGAAACGATACTGCGTTAAACCGCATTCGTCTCTCAATTGTATAAATTCTTTTTGGATAGCTTCTCCCACCGGAACACCCTTATCCTTTCGGTCAAGCCAAGCCAGATATTCCTTCTCTCCTGCGGTATAAATCCGCTCTGCCCCCGGTGCCTTCTTCGATGCACGAAGGCCTCTGCAAATATCTCCTGCAGTCTTTTTAAATGTATCAAGCCCCATGAAAAATTCAGGATTAATCACAAAGAAGAAGTGACCCAAATGATACATCTGCGGATTTCCTGCAGCGCCTACCCCGCTAAGCGCTTTCATAAACGGTCCTCCTGCAAGCGCAGCCGATAAAATTTCCACAACTGTGGTAAATCCATATCCTTTATATCCGGCGGTCTCTTCTCCAGGTCCACCCAATGGCAACAGTGCCGCATGTCCTGCGCGCATTTCCTTAAGGATTTGTCCCGAATCTGTCATAGTCCCGCCGTTCTCATCGATTACGCAACCCTCCGGAGTGGATTTGCCCTGTCTTTCATAGAATTCGATTTTGCCGTTTTGCATGATGCAGGTTGCACAATCTAAATTAAACGGGAATTCCTCATCCGTCGGCATCGTAAAGGTCAGAGGATTGGTACCCATCATCGGCTCTACACCAAAAGTCGGTGCCACAGACGGACGGGCATTTGTTCCTGTCACACCAATCATGCCTGCCTTTGCAGCCATTCCTGACCAATAGCCGGCAATTCCGTAATGAGTTGAATTATATATGGTGCCGCCTGCCATTCCATAGGTCTTTGCCTTTTCGATTAAAAGTTCCATCATCTTGTGGCTTGCCACCATACCCATTCCATCATGGGCATCCATCACAACAGTGGTCGGCGTATCTTTTATAATCTCTATTTCCGTTTTCGGCAACAGTGTGCCTTTCTTAATACGGTCTAAATAAATTGGCTTAAAGCGATTGCATCCGTGACTCTCGATTCCTCTTCGGTCGCTTTCCAGCAACACATCCGCACAGATGATTGCATCTTCTCTTGGCACACCGTATTTTTCAAATACGTCCACCATAAAGTCATTTACTAATTTCCAATCTACATATGGTCTTGTCTCCGCCATTACATGATCCCCCTGTTTTTGTCGCATATTATGTTTTAATTTTATACCAAAAGTCCCACAAATACTAGATTGCTTCTGCTTTTTACAAAAACAGCCGTCCGATTGTAACTTCGGACAGCTGCCATTTATGTTCTAATTCAGTTGGATTTAAACCTTAAATTTATTGATTTCCGCAGAAAGCGAAGTGGTTTCCGCCACATTATCTGTCGCATGATCCAATACCTGCTGCAACTCTCCGCTTAAATCTATAGTCGCACGGGCAACATTCGTAATTCCATTTGCAGTTTCCTCGGCTGCACGGTTGACTGCATCAATTGCATCACGAATGACATCCATTGAGTTTTGAATAACATCACTGCTCTCCTTAAATCCGGACATCGAATCTGCAAGCTTGCTAATATCATCACTGTAAGATTCTGTTAGTTCGTCGGTTTCTTTATGGGTTTCCTCATTGTTCTGTACCATAAATTCCGTCACGTTTCCGGCTTCATTTGCCAAATCTTCAACTGCAACTATTACGCTTGCAGTCACATCCTGAATACGATTTGCAGCCTCTTTTGAAGAATCGGCCAACTGACGAATCTCATCTGCCACAACTGCGAATCCCTTGCCGGCTTCTCCTGCTCTTGCTGCTTCAATCGAAGCATTCAGAGAAAGAAGATTGGTCTGCGATGTAATATTTAAAATCTCATCTGTCAGATTTGCTATTTCCTCAACCTGCTTTGCATTTGCAATTTTTTCTCTCAAGCGGTCAGCAACTTCCTGCAAGTGTGAATTTGCTTCTTCTCTGGTTACGATAGAGGTCTCTTGAATCTGCTTTACCTTTTGTACGACCTCTTCCGCATAATCTGCATTCTGGATACTGGTTTTGTTCATTTCTTCCACCAGTCCGGCCACATTGTCTACTTGTACCAGCACCTGTGTCAGCGAAGCGCTGGTTTCTTCGCTGGAGGCAGACATTTGCTCCATAGTAGAAGAAACATTTGAGATTTCCATTTCCGCACGTTCAATCTGTGAATTAATATCAGAACTTGAGGTGGTAACACCGTTTGTTGTCGTCTGAACAGAAGAAATGATTCCGCTCATGGCATCCATCATATCATTAATACCGTTTACCATGATTCCGATTTCATCTCGTGAATTCACCAAAATCTTATGCGTTAGATCCCCTTGACCGTTTCCAAGATCACGACTGAGTTTTTGTACAGCCTTTGTTGCAATCTTAAGCGGTCTGACAATCCATGTAATGACTACAAACAAAATAAGAAGCGCAATTACTGCCATAACCGCTGCCATAGTCGCCATCTTGATTGCCATCTCGTTTGCACTCTTTTTCACTGAGGCAGTAGATACAGACACCTGCACGATAAAATTATCTGAAACATAGTATGCAAGATAAGACTCATCTTTGCCATAGGCTCTTAAATCTAGATAATTACATCCTGAGCCTGTTGCAATCATATTCTGATATCCTTCCGGCTGTTCCTGTGACATATCACTCAAAATGTAATCGGTTGTTTCTTCTCTATTAGAAGCAATGATGACACCTGCGCTGTCTAGCACAGTAATGTCATACTCATCTGATGCGATAATTCCAGCTCCCATGGATTCCATATCAATGGACATATTGATGGAACCTATCATCTGTGAAGAATCATTAGGATTGTATACCGCATAGGCGATTACATAAACAGGCCGGCCTGTAACAGGCGATACGTTATTACCAAAATAATATCCGTTTTCCTGGCACTGAATATAGAAGTTTTCTTCTGCGACATCATGCAAGGTTGCATTGCCAAGACAATCCGCATATCCCTGAGTACCTACCGTCACAAAGAAATTTTCATACACATTTCCTGTGCTTTCAAATATGCTTGCCAGATTGTTTGCAACCGTCTGCTGTCCATTTGGATCAAACGCCTGACCTTGCGCAACTGCCATTGCCGCTTCCAGATAGGTTGCATCATTTCGCAATGTCATTGCCAGACATTTTTGATCCTCGAGATACTGCTCCATGGCATTTGCCTTTTCGGTTGCGGCTTGAATCAAAGTCTCTTGCTCTTCCTGTGTGATTTTGGTTCGAACAGTTTGTGTAGCAACAAATGTATTAATCGTCAAAATAGCTACTAATACAATAAATACTGTTGCTAACAGTTTGACGCTAATCTTAACGCCACTTCCTCGCTTTTTTTTGCTTGCATTCGTCTTCTTACCCATTTTTCCCCCTTCGAATCAGTGCGAAACCGATTCAAATATTATTTTCTTTTCGGACAACATTGTATATCCGAATAGAATTGACAGTTATTATTTTAGCACTTTAGTACCATACTAACAAGGGTTTCGTAAGAAAAAACACATCTGTGTTTACGCGAAAAATTCGTTTTTTAAATCAGACACAATTAATTCCATCAAAGCAATCCGATTAAACGGAGTCATCAGATAAAAGCCATCTACAAACGGAGCAATTTTTTTTGCGATTTGCTTGGAATACATTCGTCCAAGTTCTTCACCTTTTGCACGGTCTGCACCCACATAGCTTTCAATCATATCCTCCGGAATTTTGATACCATTAATTTCTTCATTCATAAAGCGACCGTTCTTTTCGCTGATAACCGGAATGATTCCGCCCAACATAAAGATTTGATTGCCAAGGCTTTCCCTTGCCCGACGTAAATTTGCAATCGCTTCTTCTATCATGGCAGGCTGTGTCAAAAAGCCGACACATCCTTCCTCCACCTTCTGATGCGCGCGTTTTAGTTCCATATCAAAATTCACCGCATTTACATTCAATGCTCCCAAAATGCTCAATGGTTCTTCTTCAAATAATTCCTGGTTTAAAGAAGAAACATATCCCATCAGTTTTCGGGAGTTGAATTGATAAACCTGCTTCACCTCGTCTCGCTGAGCTGTAGGGATTGGATCACCTGTAATCAAAAGGACATTGCGAATGCCCTCTGCCTGCGCCCCCAACAAAAGCGCTTTGGTCGCATTTGTATTTCTATCGCGACAGGTCAGATGCGGAATTACATCCAAATCTAATTCCCGCTTGATTTTGCAAGCCAGCAGAGTAGAATCCATACGTGCTACCGCAATCGGACAATCTGCAATTGTCATGGTATCAATTCCGGCTTTTTGCAATCGAACAGCAGATTCCATAAATTTACTTATATCTGCAGTCTTTGGAGAATCCAGCTCCACTGCAATCACTTTTTGTCCGGCTTCCATCTTTGTTCTCAAACGATTGGAAAGATGCAATTTATTGACCTGTCTGTCCTCATCTTCCCATGCAAGCTTTCCGGAAGTGTATATGTCTCGAGAAAAGTCCATTGGTTGATAAGAAATCTGTTCCAATTCGGCCCTTATATTTGCAATATATTCCGGGTTAGTACCGCAGCATCCACCAAGGATTCGCACTCCCTTTCGCGCGATTTCTCCCACCTGCTTTGCATAATAGGAGGCACTTCCATCAAAAAATGATCTAAATCCGCGCACCACCGGATATCCGGCATTCGGCATCATACTGATACGACCGATATGTCTGGTGTGGAGCCGGTCTAATAAAACGCCCAGATGCTTCGGCGAAGACGCACAATTAAATCCAACTGCATCGCATAATCCGCTCTCAAGCATCTCCTTCATCAGATTGCGATAATACCGACCTTCTCTGGAATATCCATCCGGCAGTACCGCGTAGGATAAGATGATAAAGGCATCAGGATTGACGTCTCTGATCTTTTCGATTGCCGATTTCAACCCTACATTCTCAGACAGTGTTTCAAACAAAAAGCATTCCACATTCTCCTGCAAGAATAAATCCACAAGACGCAGATAGTGTGCTTCCTTCATCTCATCTGAATCGCCCGGAGCCGGTCCAAGGTCCGCAAATAAATATGCACCTGAGTTTTGATTTTCTGCTTCGATTGCTTCTCTTGCAATCTTAATCGCAGCCTTCACCTGCTTAGCCTCTAAGGCTTCATCAAGATTATATGCATTAAATGTATTCGTTTTGATTGCATTAGCACCGGCACGAAGATAAGCACGATGCACTTCCTTCACTTGATCCGGATGATATATATTTTCGGCCTCACAATCTGTGATGTCTGTTAAATATTTTTGTGAATAAAAAGTTCCAAAAGCTCCATCAAACAAGAGCGGGGCATCTGTTAAATAATCACGAATTGCTTTCATTTTGTTTCCATTTCTTTTCTATTTCTTTTCTATTTCTTTTCCAAATTTTATTTTCCGAAGACTTCCTTTGCTGCAGCCACGGAAGCACGTGCATCGACACAATAATAATCTGCACCCATTTTTTCAGCATATTCCGGTGTCAGAACAGCGCCTCCCACCATAATCTTCACATCCGGCGCAGCCGCATGAAGGGCTTCGATGGTCTCTTCCATAGCAGGAAGCGTTGTGGTCATAAGCGCTGATAATCCTACCATTTTTGCATCATGCTCCAAGGTTGCTTCCACGACTTTTTCCACAGGTACATCGCGGCCCAAATCAATCATTTTGTATCCGTAATTTTCAAGGATAACCTTTACGATATTTTTTCCAATATCATGAATATCGCCCTTAACGGTACAGATGACAATGGTACCGTTTGATACTGCACCATCGGCTCCATTGGTCAGGATACGTTCCTTTATCATATCGAAGGCTGCCGTGGCTGCATTTGCTGAGCTGATGAGCTGCGGCAGGAAGATGACCTGCTTTTCGTATAAATCTCCCACGTGATCCAGTGCCGGAATCAGATAGTCATTGATGACAGTTTCTTCACTCATGGTTTCTAACAGCTTTTTCGCAAGATTTCTGGTTTCATTTTTTAGTCCCTTTAAAACTGCATCCTGTACTGTCATCTCTTTCGATGCATTCGACTTGCCATTGTCTGCGCCTTGCGCACCCTGTGTGGTGACAACCGTCTGCTCCGTACGATTACTGAATCGCTTAATGTAGGCATCACAATTCACATCTTCCATTGAAAGTACTTTGTAGGAAGCGACTGCATCCATCAGGCTTAAGGTATTTGGATTGATAATCGGGAAATCCAATCCACAATGCATTGCCTGAATCAAAAAGTTTTCCGTGATATGACTTCTCGCTGGAAGTCCAAAAGAAATATTGCTAACGCCGAGACATGCATGAAGTCCCAGTTCCTCATGAACGCGTCTTAATGCTTTTAAGGTTTCGATAGCCTGGTTCTGCTGCGCGGATACAGTCAAAGTTAAACAGTCGATTAAAATATCTTCCTTTGGAATTCCATATTCTGTCACGCGCTTTAGAATATAAGCAGCTTTTTCAAATCTTCCCTCTGCCGTCTGTGGTATTCCATCTTCATCCAGGCAAAGTCCGACTGTCGCAGCGCCATATTTCTTCAGTACAGGCAAGAATGCATCCAATCTCTCATCGTCCGCATTGACAGAATTTACGATTGCGCGTCCTGAATACACACGCAGAGCTGCTTCTACCACATCCGCTTCCGCAGAATCAATTTGAAGCGGCACAGAAATCACGCCTTGAAGTGCCTTGACCACTTCTACCATCAAACGCTTTTCGTCGGCTCCCGGTACGCCCACGTTTACATCCAAAACATCTGCGCCCGCCTCCTCTTCAGCCAGGGCAATCTTGCAGATATAGTCCATATCTCGATCCAAAAGAGCCTGTTGAAATTTCTTCTTTCCGGTAGGATTTAAGCGCTCTCCGATGACACGCACCCCACCATATTCCACCACATTTGTGGCCGAACAAATTCCTCGTCTCACGCCCGTTCGCGCCTCTGTAAAGAGACCTGTTCCATCATATCGATATTCCCCTTCCGAAGATAAGGACACACGACACATTCCTTGCTTTTGCATCTCTTCGTTTAGAGCCTTGATATAAGAAGGATTGGTTCCGCAACAACCTCCCATAGCAATCAAAGGCAGCTTTCGATATTCCATCATCTGACAGCTAAATTCCGGTGCCTTCAACAGATATTCCCCTGTTTCCGGATCCGGAAGTCCTGCATTTGGCTTGATGACAATCGGAAGATTGGTCCATTCGGATAGTTCCTTTGCCAATGGTAAAATCTCCACAGGTCCCAATGAGCAGTTGATTCCCACAGCACTGACGCCCAATCCCTCCATTGTTAATGCAAAGGAAGCCAACGTAGTTCCCGTGAAGGTACGGCCACTGTCTTCAAATGTCATCGTTACCCAAATCGGGAGGCTGGTATTTTCTAAAGCTGCAAGCACTGCTGCTCTTGCATCCTGTAAATCTGTAAAGGTTTCAATCACCACCAGATCCGCGCCGGCTTCTTCTCCGGCAATCATCGTTTCTTTATATGCATCATAAGCTTCTTCAAATGTAACAGTACCAAGAGGCTCTAATAATTCACCGATTGGTCCCACATCAAGTGCTACGGAAATTTGCTCATGGTATTTTGCTTCGCCTTCTGCTGCTGCAGCCTTTGCAGTTTTAATTGCGCTAGCGACTGCTGTCTTGGTATCAATCTCGCAGCCCATTAGTTTGCGCGGATTACCACCAAAGGTATTGGCATAAATCACACGGCTTCCCGCATCAATATACTGTTCGTGCACATGCTTGACCACATCAGGATTTTGGTATCCAAAAACCTCCGGATGCTCCCCCGGTGCTAATCCTGCAGCCTGAAGCATGGTTCCCATTCCGCCATCTAAAACTGTAAATTTCTTGTTGCTCATTTCTTACTCCTGTTGCGTTATCCCATTCTTTGTATCATTCTTTATATCTTCTTTTGTTATTCTCCGCATAGCACACCATGCTTTCGAAATCTGCAGCTGCTTTTCAGATTGCAAGCATCGCAAGAGCGTTTCTTCTCTCCGAGGGGCTTATCTGCGATTCCAATAATGGCCGTAACCGACTTTCTAGGAATCATAATATGCTCCGGTGTAACAGTTAAACCAATGCGTCTGGCCTCTATCACCTGAGCAAAATGATTTTGAATCTCAAGTGGTAAATCTCCGTATCCCGGGGAAAACCGGGTTGTAATATAGCGCTTTTCGCTTCCGGTTTCGTACCGTCTGCGCAGAATCGCTTCAAAACTATCGCAAACTGCTTCTACCAAAGTGCTTCCGCAGGAATCCATGATCACTGCTTGCACCGGATCGCGCACTTCCTCCACATGAATGGCACGGTCCACACCGGAGCCAATGGTGGTGCCAAACAGCAATACCTCTCTGCAACCTTCCAGATGATTGTGAATATCCTTTCCCGTCAAAAAAGATAAGGACTCCGGCCATTCTCCGGTTCTCGGATTGCATTCGATTAAGCAAGCCTGAAGTCTCGGTTGTGCAACGCGATTGATTTTCTCTATGCAAATTTCAAATTGCGCTTCGAACTCCGGCGTGATTTCCTGTCCTGTATAGCCCACATAGCGCAAAATCTCATTGCGATCATCTTCCGATAACCGAACCGTTGAGATTTCCTTTTCTTCCCATAACAACTTTCCACGATTCTCGCTCACTGCAGTGTTCCTTTTCTTTTATCTATCGTGTTTATAAGACTTTATAAACTGATGTCCTCTCTCGTTGCTCTCATATACTCGAATCTCGCAATTTTTTGCTTTCGGGCGCCATTTAATACCATTTTTGCGATCCTCTAAATAACCGCAAAGCGCACGGATAATTCCACCATGACAAACTACTAATACATTTTCGTAATCTTGTTTCTCCAATTCCTTTAGAAACGAGCTGCTTCTTTCTACCATAGACGCAATCGTCTCCACCGTTTTCGGTGCGGGAATCACCTCCGGCCATGCCCAATACAAGGTCATTGCAGGTCCCATTCGATAATAGTTACATTTCTCGTACTTCCCGAAATCCGTCTCAATGATTCTCTCATCGATAATGACATCTTCCTTGGGCACATTTCCGATAATGGATGCCGTCGTAATTGCTCTGTCAAGAGGGCTTGCATAAACCGCATCGAATGTAATATCTCCTATCAGTTCACGCGCCGCTTTCGCCTGCGCAATGCCTGTTTCGTTTAGTTTTTGATCTGTCAAACCTTGCATCAAATTCAGTTTGTTTAAGTCGGTCTGACCATGTCTCGTCAACCAGATTTTCATATCTGTGCCTCTTATCTTTGTTTATGATTGTTGTTTTTCGTATTTTCTTTCGCTATCTTATCATATTCTGCGCCCAAATACTACAAAAGAGCTCCGAAAAGACGGAGCTCATGCATAAATTTTCATCCATTTTATTCATTTTCTTCGCCCGTGAGCATTTGACGCATGGTGCGCCAGCCAAGTACTGCACACTTTACTCTCGCCGGCATATGAGAAATATCCTGCAAAGCAGCAGCTTCTTCCAATTCCATTAATGCTGTCTCATCCTTGATTTCACCCTTAATCATACCCATAAACAGTTGCGACTGCTGCAGTGCTTCTTCCTTTGTTTTCCCGATAATCTGATCGGCCATCATATCTACAGATGCCTGAGAAATGGCGCAACCGCTCCCTTCATACATCACATCTTCAATGGTTCCATCCTGAGAGAATTTCAGTTGCAAAACAATATCATCACCACAGGAAGGATTTACCCCCCGCAAAGTAGCATCTGCCTGCTCCATATGACCTTTGTGCTCCGGTCTTAAATTATGCTCATTTACGATTTCCCGATACAATTGTTTAATCTCCATAGCCCATTTCCTTTCGAATGCCCTTTAGAGAAGCTAAAAATTGATCTACCTCCTCAATGGTATTATAAAAATATAAACTTGCTCTCGCCGTAGAACCAACCTGTAAAAATTGCATGAGTGGCTGCGCACAGTGATGCCCCGCACGAATACAAATATGCTCCTCGTTTAAAAGCGTAGACAAATCATGTGGATGCACGCCCTCCAAGTTAAATGTTACGATTCCACAGTGTTTATCCGGCTGATTGGACCCATAAACCTTTACATAAGGAATCTCCTTCAGCCCCTCCATCAGGCGCTTCGTCAATCGCAATTCCTGTTCTTCAATAAAGTCATAACCAACCTGTTCTAAATATGTGATGGCCGCATCCAGACCGATGGCACCACCAACATTTACGGTTCCGGCCTCAAACTTATGAGGAAGTTCAGCCCAGGTGGCATCCTCTCTTGTGACATATTCAATCATCTCGCCACCCACCAGGAAAGGATCCATAGTTTTCAGGAGATTTTTCTTTCCGTAGAGTACACCGATTCCCATTGGAGCCATTAATTTATGCCCGGAAAAGGCAAAGAAGTCTGCATCTAACTCGCATACATCCACCTTTTGATGCGGAGTAGATTGAGCACCATCTACCACAACCACAGCACCCATCTCATGAGCATAGGATACAATTTCCTTCACCGGATTTGTGATGCCTAAAACATTTGAAACTTGTACAATTGCTACGATTTTTGTGTGAGATGTAATCTTGCCGCGATATTCAGCTTCTGTGATAACACCTTCCTGATTCGGTTCCAAAAAAATGAGTTTGGCCCCGGTTTGTTTGCAAATTCTCTGCCATGGCAGGAAATTGGAATGATGCTCCATGATGCTTACCACAATTTCATCCCCTTCCCTCACATGAGGAAGGCCATAACTGAAGGCCACCAGGTTTAAAGACTCTGTGGTATTTCTGGTAAAGATGATTTCCTCCGGCTTTTGTGCTCCAATGAATCTTGCCACGTGTTCGCGCGCTTTTTCATATTCCGCTGTGGCTTCTATGCTCCAGTCGTATAATCCTCGAAGTGGATTCGCATTTGTATTGCGATAATACGCATCTACTGCATCAAGCACCACCTTTGGCTTTTGCGTGGTCGCCGCATTATCAAAATAGATTTCCTGTTGCGCCAGAATCGGAAAATCTTTGCGCAATTGTTCTACTGTTGCCATATTTTCTTTATCCTCTTTCGCATATTTGCTCCACATAAGCATCTGCACGATTGCGCAATGCCTCTACCGGAATTTGCCTTGTAATACTTTGAAGTCGCGCCAAAATCATCATCTTACGTGCCATTTCTCTATCAATTCCACGAGATAGCATATAAAAGAGCATTTCATCTCCCAGCTGTCCAATAGATGCCCCATGTCTGCCATCAACATCCGCCTCCTCGCAGAAAATCAATGGTATGGTTCTATTTACGACTTCATCACTTAAAAGCAACACATCTTCCTGCTCATCACCGACGGAGCCTTCCGAACCCAAACGAAAATCCAAACTACCGCGGAAGATTTTCTCCGACGCATCTGCCAATATACCACGACAAATCATCTTTGAATCCGTTTTATTTCCATTTTGCTCCGCTACATAATTGATATCTAACTTTTGATTGCCATTGCAAAAATATCCCATCTCATCCTGCAACGTAGCCTGCTTGCCGCAAAGATTGATATGGCATCCGTGCCATGCTCTTCCCGCGCCAAGTTCCAACACCACAAGATTAACATGACCACCATCCATTACCACGCCACCAATGTCATCAAAATGATCTGTATTCCGACCTAATATCTGCACCTTCACCAAGGTCACATCTGCGCCCTTTTCCACATACAATTTAGTGCTGATCCCATAGAATCCTTCCGCATCAAAAGGGCTGTCATAAGACATAACCACAGTCAAATGACTGTTCTCTTCTGCTACAATAACCTGACGTGAAAGCACTGCCTCTTTAGACTTTACAGCATCACAAAAAACCACCGGTTCCTCTATCTTGCAATTCGCCTTTGCTGTAATCACTGTGGCTTTCACCTGCTCCTCTTCCAAAAGCCTGTCCACATCAATTCCCATTCCTGTTCGCACAACCTGAGCCTGATGACGTCTATCCAGGTCTCCATTCGGGAGCGAAATACGAACTGCTTCTTTTTGCAACATCTCTTCATGTTTCTGTGCAAATACTGTCTCTGCCACATGCGCCTCCACATCATAGGATATCATGACGCCTTCCGGCACCTGCGACGGTTTTTCTAGTGTTTTACGGAAAACAGCAGCATCATTTTTCAAATGGCTTTCATTCATATGTAACCACCGGTAAGTTGAAGCCGGCATTTCGTTTACTTGCATATTTATCATAAAAATAACCTCTTCATATGTTTTTACATATTTCCGTTCATTTCCAGTTTGATTAAGTTGTTCATCTCTACTGCGTATTCCAATGGCAACTCCTTTGATACAGGATTTGCAAAGCCTGATACTATCATGGATTTCGCATCCTCTTCTTTGATTCCACGACTCATCAGATAAAAGATTGCTTCATCGCTGATGCGTCCGATTTTTGCCTCATGTCCAATGTCTGCATCATTTGTTCGTATGTCCATCCCCGGAATCGTGTCCGAGCGTGAAATTGAGTCGAGCATCAATGAATCGCAAGACACCGATGCTTTTGCTTTCTTTGCCTTCGGTCCGATAACCACTGCACTTCGGTATGTTCCGTTTCCGCCGTCCTTACTGATGGATTTTGCATTGATAACAGAGGTTGTTCCGACTCCGGTATGAATAACCTTTGCTCCTGTATCCAAATTCTGACCCTTTCCGGAGAAAGTGATTCCGGTATATTCCATCTTGGAGTAATCGCCCTTTAGCAAAGTGGTTGGATACAGAAATGATGTATGAGAACCAAAGGAACCAGACACCCATTCCATGATTCCATTCTCTTCCACCACTGCGCGTTTGGTGTTAAGGTTATACATGTTTTTTGACCAGTTTTCGATGGTGGAATAACGCAATCTGGCATTTTTTCCCACATATAATTCCACACAACCGGCATGCAGATTTGCCACATTATATTTTGGAGCAGAGCAGCCTTCTATAAAATGCAAATCGGCCCCCTCATCCACAATAATCAAAGTATGTTCAAACTGTCCCGCGCCCTTTGCATTTAAACGAAAATACGACTGTAGCGGAATCTCCACCTTTACACCCTTTGGTACATAGACAAAGGATCCACCTGACCAAACTGCTCCATGGAGCGCTGCAAATTTATGATCCGTCGGCGGTACCAGCTTCATAAAGTGCTCTTTAATCATATCCGCATATTCGCCATGCATTGCGGATTCCAAATCCGAATATACCACGCCCTGAGCTGCCACCTCATCTTTTACATTATGATAAACCAGCTCCGAGTCATACTGCGCACCTACCCCGGCCAAAGATTCTCTCTCAGCTTTCGGTATTCCTAACTTTTCAAAGGTATTTTTTATATCCTCCGGCACCTCATCCCAGCTGCTCTTCATCTCTTCTTTTGAGCGCACATAAGTTGAAATGCGATCCATATCCAAACCTTCTATGGAAGGCCCCCAGTCCGGCATCTCTGTATTGTGATATATTTCCAAACACTTTAAGCGAAAATCGTGCATCCACTGCGGATCGTTTTTCTCTTGCGAAACACGCTCCACCACTTCTTTGGTCAGACCTTCCTGCTCTCTATAGAAAAGATCTTCTGATTCCTCATCCTTGAAGTCATATATGCTTTGGTCAATTTCCACGACCTGCTTCTTCATCTCTTCAGCCATAATTACCTCGTTTCTTCGTATCGCTCGAATCCTTCACGATTGATTTCCTCTACCAATGAGGCATCTTTGCTGTCCACAATCTCACCTTTCACCATGACATGCGTGTAATCCACATCCAATGATTCCAGTATTTTCGTGCTATGTGTGATGATGAGTAAGGCACCGTTTTGCTTTTTTTGATATTCCTGGATACCCTTTGATACAGTGCGGACAGCATCCACATCCAACCCGGAATCTGTCTCATCCAAAATTGCAAGTTTCGGGGAAAGCATCAATAATTGTAATATTTCAGCCTTCTTTTTCTCGCCTCCCGAAAAGCCCACATTCAAATCCCTGTTTGCATAATCCGGATCCATATCCAACAGCTTCATCGTCTCCTCCAACTGCTTTTGGAACTGAAAAATCTTCACCGGTTTATTCGTCTTAGCAATCAATGCGCTTCGGATAAAGCTGCTTAAAGAGATTCCCGGAACTTCCAGCGGATTTTGAAAAGACATAAACATTCCGGCAGTTGCACGCTTATCCGGTGATAGTTTTGTAATATCTTCACCGTCAAAGATAATTTGTCCTCCCTCGAGTTGATAGGTCGGATTCCCCATTAATACATTTCCTAAAGTAGACTTACCGGCTCCATTTGGTCCCATCAGTACATGGGTCTCACCGGCTCCCACTTCCAAATTCACTCCATAAAGAATTTTTTTCCCATCTACGGATGCTGATATATCTTTTACTTGTAAGAGAACTTCTTTTGACGTTTTATTCATCCTTCACATTTCCTCTCATTTTTTAATCCATTTGTCCTTATCCCTATATTCCTACCGAAATACAAGGAATTGAATATCATAAAATGCAACCTCCCTATATCACCACATATAGCTTGGTTGCATTTTCATTGTACTCACTAGATCTACTGCTGACAATACATATTTGTTACAAATTTTATTGACAACTGTCAATGTTTTTAGGAATCTTTTCTCTCTTTCCCACGTTTTTTAGCCAATTCTATGACTTCTTGCATATTTGCGCCTTCCGCACTGTGGGCAATACCACATTTCACATGAACTCTGCATTTGCGATCAGATACCTCTTTGATATCATTGATAGCATCTACACATTTCATCACAGCGCTCTCAATTTTATCCGAGGTTCCAGATCTCATTGCCACACCGAATCTGCAATCGTTTTCTCTAAAAATAACCGCTGTAGGGCCAAAGGATGTTTGAATCACCTTTGATACCTTTTTGATTAGCTCTTCTGCTATAGAAGCTGAGTAATCCTCTAGAATTTCTGCATACTCCGGGACATCAATCGCAATATAGATATAGTCTTCTTTATTGGTATGAAGATTCTCGTCCATGCCCATCATAACCACCAACTGCCCATTCGCATTCATCATTCCTGTAACCTGATCGATCAGGCTTCCGCGATTTAACGCGCTTTCCGATTTGATATCATCTTCGATGTCAATCATATATCCCATCAAACCGATGATTTTGCCGTTTTGATAAAGCGGGAATTTGGTCGCAGCGATATTATGCACAACTCCTTTGACAATATTTTGCCCAGGAGAATGTCGAATAATCTCCCCTTTTGTCAATACACGAATCTCGTTCTCCCGATAAAAAGAATCATTCGTATGCCAGCACATTTCTTCATCATTTTTACCAATGACTCTATCTGCCGATTCAAATCCGTAATAATCCAAAAAGGCCTGTGTCACACCCACAAATCTGCGATTGGTATCTTTCCAGAAGAACCGGAGCCCGGATTCCGTTAAGAGTGCATCCAAAAGGCTCTTCTCCAATGCCTCATCTACAATAGTGCTTTCACTTGTAAATTTTTGATTATATTTTTCAATCGTCGACGGTTGCACACATACCAAAAAACGCTTTCCATCAGATTCCGGAATGGCAGCGATAAAAAAGTTTTTCCATACAAAATTGCCATCCCCATCTTTTACACGAAATGCATCCTGATAGAATCCTTTTTCTGATTCTTCAAATCCTTTGCGGATATATTCGCGACTGGTAAATTCCTTCCATCTTGCCAAGTCTTCCGGATAAAATGTACGTGGAGCATACTGCGCATAAAATGCATGTAATCCGGTATTCACATCACCTTCTCGCTCCGTCGGAACATTGCTGAGAACCACTGTTCTTGTATCCTCATTTAAATCCACAAGATAGATTGCCTCATACAAAGAGACTACATTTCGCAATACACCATCTAACCGCTTTGAGTGTTCCTTTTCCTCAAAAGCCATATCATCAATGGTGGCATACAGCACCTGTCCCTTGTCGCCTTGAATCACTTCTTTAAATGTATATTGATAATAGCGATCCCGCAGCACAAAGTTCATGTATTCCGTTTCTTTGCTGATGGCGGTGCGCTCTGCCAAAGCACGGAAGCGCTGGCGCAATAGAGAATCCCCCTGATTCATGTTTTTCTCAAGCGCCTCGCGCACAGAAATACCCGTCTTTTGAATCAAATCTTTATAGCGTTGATTCTCGTGAATTGAACGGAAGTTTTCTCCATCATAATTAAACAGCCCAATCGCAACATCGGAAAGCAAATCAATCTTTCCGATTTGCTGATATACCACATTATCATCCCTTGTCTCAGGAATCAAATTCTTTTCCTTCAGGCGCTCCACCTGATGCTCATACAAATCCGGCTTGAAATAATAATATCCCTGAATTTTTTCACAGCCGATTTCCTTTAAGAATTCAACCTGTTCCTCGGTTTCCACACCTTCTGCCAAAGTGTGCATTCCGATTTCTTTAGCCAACTGTACAGTCTTTTTGATAATCACCTTCGAACGCTCATCAAAGGAGCGCATAAATAACATATCAATTTTAATCTCATCAAAATTAAAATCTTTTATCGTATTTAAAGAGGAATATCCGCTTCCGAAGTCATCCATTTTCACTTCAATTCCTGCATCATGAAACCGCTCTATGGCCTCCTTTAAAAATTCTGTATCCGCCATAAACGCGCTCTCGGTGATTTCAACAGACATCAACGAATGACGCACACCAAACTCATCTAATGCATCCGTTACAATTTGTACCGGATCACAATAATCAAAATCGGCACGAGAAATATTGACAGAAACCGGTACAATTGGCATGCCTGCCTTCAAAATCTGCCCCATTTTTTCTGCCACGCGGCGAATCATATATGCATCCAATTTGTAAGACAGACCATTTGACTCCAACAACGGAATAAAATCTCCCGGAGAAATAAATCCCTGGATTGGGTCAATCCACCTTGTCAATGCTTCCGCGCCGCATACACGCCCGGATAAAGTACGGACAATTGGCTGAACGTATGGGATAATCCATCCTTTTTCAATCGCCTCATCCAGATGTGTCAAAATATATTCATTTTTTAAATACTGCTCCGACATCTTTTCCGTGAAGCTGCCAATACTGGAACCAAACACACTCTTTTGTGCTTCGCAGGCCATACGGGCGCGGTCACAGGCTGCATTCAGAGATATTTCCTTTTGATATTCCGACAAGCCAATCTTCACCGGAAGCGTTCGACCATCATTTGCATGATGCAATTCTTCTATGATTGCTTCCAGATGACTTTGCAGATTCTCTGCCCTGGCAACTGCATAGAAATGATCCTCTCCAAAACGCGAACAGCAGTCCCTTCCAAAGTGACTGCTGATAATCGATGCAAAAATGCACAATATATTATCGCCCTCCGGAAGCCCGTAGCGCGCATTAAATCCTTTCATGCCTTTAAAATCAAAGGCGATAATCGTAGGTTCCTCTCCCTCTGATAAATAATTTGCTTTTACTTTTTCAGCATTTGCCAAAAAACCCGCACGATTATAAAGACCGGTCAAATGATCGATATAAAAATCCGTATCTTCTATAAAAACGAAGAACAACGGTCCCAGACTCGGATCTTCATAATAGCGACCGTAATCATTGACATACTTTACCACACCGCTTCTGGTTCGAATGCGGTAACTAACCTGGTCCATCTTTTCAACATTAGAATTTATCTGGCTTAAGATGCTCTCTTTGACTGCCTCATAATCAGCTTCATGAACCATCCCTTTAAAAGAGCCACCAGTCAATTCCATAAACTCTTCCGAAGTCTCACAATCGTAGATATCAAGCAATGCACGATTCGCATACCAAATCTCTTCCCGATCAAAGTCCGCACAATAAACGAAAAACCCCCCAGGCATTGCCGACAATAGCTTTGCCATATAATTCTTACTAAAATCTTCCTTCGTATACTCTTGATAAACCATAACCATCCTCCGATTTTAGTTAATTAATAATTAAATTCTAGCACAATTATCAGAATATTTATATATATGTTTTCCATTTATACATTTTCCACTATTTTACGCATCAATTTTTGTGCAAAAAATTATTTGTGTCTTTTCATTACAGTCGCTATAATTTTTATAGGACATTCGTACTATAATCTTATGTTAATTGGAGTTACTTTATGAAATTGTTTCAAACCAAAGAAAAAGTCATTGGAGATTCCGGCATTGAAGAAAAAAATCACATCGCCAATCTGCTTGTGGTTCTCTTCTGTGCGGCTTCTGTGGTTATCCTTGTGTTCCTCGGAATTATGGCATTTCTTTCTATTTACTGATATAAATTTTGGACAAAGGAGCATCTACTATTATGACTAAACTGGATCGCATTAAGAAAAGAATATATGAAATTGTAGAAGCCTCCCATAAAGGCGATATCGCCAGCAAAGCATATGATATTATGATTCTTGTAGCTGTGATTGTGGGGCTGATTCCACTGATGTTAAAGCCTTCGGTTCAATCTGCCAATATTTATGTCAAACTGATTGATATCTTCACTGTTGTTTTATTTCTTTTAGATTACGTTTTGCGTGTGTTTACCGCAGACTATAAGATGGGTGTGAAAATCTATAAAGCATACATTGCCTATGCTTTTTCTCCCATGGCCATAGTGGATTTGCTCTCCATCATCCCGATTCTAAGCATCCTTCCGGGACCGGCGGGTAAGATTTTCAGTATGTTCCGCATTTTCCGAGTGTTCCGTCTGCTCAAACTGGCCCGATACTCAAAGACCATGCGCATCATCGAAAATGTTATCCGAAGAGTCAAGAGTCAGCTGTTTGCAGTCCTTCTGTTGACCGTTATCTATATCATTGCGACTGCCATGATTATTTACCAGGTAGAGCCTGAGGCTCCAGTGGCAACTTTTAACAGTTTCTTTGAGGCAGTTTATTGGTCCGCGATATCGATTACGACTATCGGTTATGGTGACATCTCGCCCCAGACTGATATCGGACGTTTCATTACGGTTCTATCCTCCCTCGTAGGTGTCGCCGTAATCGCCCTTCCTTCCGGTATTATCACAGCCGCTTATATGAAAGAGATTACAAAGAAAAAAGGCGAACATGAATTATAAATTGATTCAAAAAAGACCGTACATTCCTTCAAATGTACGGTCTTTTATGCAGTTGCCTGCTTTTTATTTTTATTTTTACGAGTGTTTGCTTTATTTCGCTTATATTCTTCTCTGGTAAAGAAACGCTGCGCTTTGTATGTCACTTCAACTTGCAATTGTGTTGCATCATACATTTTCAGCAAGCCTTCATAGGTAATCAATCCGGTGCTTCTGGCAACCAGTCTTCGATCAATATAAATATGATAAGAATCATTGGCAAAGCCACCTATTACCAATCTTGCAGTGGCAGTCTTATCCGAGACACTTCCATCCCTCACCAGCTTTTCAAAATCATATATACTATACAGTTCTGTACGTTCGCTCGTATGGACAACGCTGCTTCGACTGATAATGTCAAGCATTTCTCCCGGCGTCACTTCTACTTTTTTGCCCAATTTGTCCCAACCTCATAGTTGTTAAATCATCTGTCTATGTATCCAAATTCTTTCCCTTTTCCCCCTCATAACATAACTAGATATAACAACTATATCACATCGTATCGTTTTTTTCATCCCTCCTTTATCACTTTTCTATAAATTTTTTGCATTGGCATGCATTTCTTCTTTCATCTTTTCAATCGCAGCTCTGTGGTGCTTGATTGGACCAAATACCACACACAAAATCAAAATGATACCTGTAATAGATGGAAGCATAAATTTCGTAAAGTTCAATGCAAACATTGCTGATTTCGGCTGTCCTCCGATATCACCTGCCACATATCCTGAAATTGCAAGAATTGCAAGAATTCCGGATGAAGTTACTGTATTTCCACACTTTTGAGCAAATCCCTTAATAGAAGAAATCAATCCATTGGCGGTCTTGCCTTCTACAAGGAGAATATAATCAATGGTATCATTTACCAGAATATTCACAAGCGCATTCTGCATTGCTCCTGTAACTGATGCCACGAAAGTCAATGCACAAAGCAATACAAAATTGGTCTTTCCAAAGAAGAATAAAATGAGATATAACGCAATTGTGGTTGCCTGTGAAAAAATCAATGCGCGTTCTGCATTCTTAAACACCTTCACTACAATCGGCATTGCTACGATCATTGAAATCAATGCTCCAATTGAAATGACCAACATATAGGTAGAAATCAGATCCGGTCTCTGCCAGTAGTAAGTCATATAATAAACTGATGATGAGAACATGAGTCCATAACCCATAGAAGCCATAACCCAGGCCAGGATATAAGGCCAAACCGCACCATGCTTTAATACCATTCCAATTCCTTTCAGCGGATTTGGATCCGGCTCAGTGATATAACGCTCCTGTCCTTTTGCGGTATGGAACAATCCCCAGAATGAAATCATCGCCAGGACTCCGCATACTGCCATAAACGGAACATATCCGTTGGAGAAACCAATTCCCTTAAAGAAGGAAGTGATCTGCGGTGTAAAGGTATTGCCGATTGTAAATGCTGCCGCACAGGTTCCGGCTCCCATCACGATGATTTTATTTCTCTCCGCATCACTTTTCACTGCTGCAGGTAAAATTGCCATTTGAGGCATGGTATACATCGTTACAGTCATACCATATCCGATATACATAATTAAAATATAAATCGCCTTTGCAGTGCTGCTTGTAAAGCCCCAGTCAATCCAAATCATGACAGAAAAGAACATTAATAAAATCGGAGCAAACAAAAAATAAGTTCTGTATCGACCGAATCTTGTATGTGTTCTATCTGCAATCACACCCATAATCGGATCATTAATCGCATCCCACAATGTAGATATTAACATAATCAGCGAACAGGTTGCCGCCGGGATGCCAAGGTTGTCAGTCATGTAGGCTGATAAGTAGCTTGCCAATACTGCAGCGACCATCATCGCACCACCATTTACAGAGGTGGCATGAAACCACTTAAATGCAGTACTAACTTCAGATTTGTTTGTTTTTTGTTCTTGCATGTCTTGTCTCCTCTTTTGCTTTTTTGCAAAAAAAATACGGCCAAGGGTCTATGCCAAATCGGCACCTCCCCAAGGCCGTTTTTGTCCGTGGATTATTTTAACATCCAAAAAACGTCAAAAAAAGCAAATATACGACACAAAACTAGCACTATCCTAAACTCTGATATACAATCTCTCCGTTGCAAATGGTATATTTCACCTTTCCGGATAGCTTCCAACCGATAAAAGGTGAATTGGTTGCTTTCGATGCAAATGTCTCCGGCACGGTCCACTCTTCGTTTGGATCAAAAATCACCAAATCCGCAGATGCATTTTCCTGAACTTTTCCAGCAGGGATTTGATACAGATTTGCCGGATTTACAGTCAATGCTGCAATCACTGTCTTCGGAGATGCAAGTTGCGGCTTTACTACATATGTCCATACCAGGCCAAGGGCAGTCTCTAGGCCTATCATTCCGCTCGGTGCAGATGCAATTGGCTCCGACTTTTCCTCAGCACTGTGCGGTGCATGATCTGTGGCAATCATATCGATGGTTCCATCAGAAAGTCCTTTGATTAAAGCCATACGATCTGCTTCAGTACGAAGCGGCGGATTCACTCTTGCGAGTGCGCCTTTCTCCAAAACCAAATCCTCTGTCGCAGCCAAATGTTGCGGGGTCACTTCCCCGTACACACAGATTCCATGTGCCTTTGCCTGTCTTAATATCTCAACCGTGGTTTTGGATGAAATATGCTGAATATCCAGTTTCGCTCCAATCTTTTGATTGAGCATCACATCTCTTGCAACCAATACATATTCGGCTTCCTCCGGTGCTCCACCAAGGCCGAGGGCATCCGATACTTTCCCCTTGTTGACACCGGGACTGATCATCAGCGCCGGATCCTCTTCGTGCAGAGAGATTGGCACATCAAGTTCTTTGCATTTCTGCAATGCCGAAACCATAAGCTTCTCGTCTGCAATTGGCACACCATCATCGGTAAAGCCCACTGCACCGGTTGCTTTTAATGCATCCATATCAGTCAATTCCTGACCTTTCATTCCCATGGTGACATTGGCAGCCTGAAGTACATGGATTGGAAGCTTCTGCTCTCGCTCCCAAACCTCTTTGAAAGTTTCTACCGAATCGATTGGCGGCTTCGTATTTGCCATACAAACCACAGTGGTATATCCGCCTGCGGCAGCTGCGGCAGCTCCGGTCTGAATATCTTCTTTGTAAGTCAGTCCCGGATCTCTAAAATGCACATGCACATCCACAAATCCAGGCGCTACAATCATACCGGATGCATCGATGACTTTCACATCATCCTCTGCCTTTATTTGATTTGGCTTTGCAATCTGCAGAACCTTTCCCTGAACAATGAGTAAATCCATTGGCGCATCCACACCGGATGCAGGATCGATTAAATGTCCGTTTTTGATTAATAACATGGTTTTATCCTTATCTGTCTAATACAAGTTTTTATCCATTATACCTTATTTTTGCCGAGATAGGGATTTCTCTTTTTTCATTATTTTTAATTCGCGAATCACTACAAATAACATGGTGATAAAGCATGCAAGGCCGCCGATGATATTTGAGATTGGTTCTGCCCAAAACACACCTGCTGTGCCCATTTTAAATGCATATGGCAAAAGATAAGTCAGCGGCACCACCAGGATTACTTTTCGAAACAGCGAAAAGAAAATTGCAAAAGTCTTTTTATTTAATGCTTTAAAAATTGTCTGACCGGTATACTGAAGCAACATAAAGATAAAGGCGCTGAAATAAATTTTGGTTGCAATAATTGTATCTTTAAACAAGGTTGCGTCATCACTAAAGACACGAATCAAAGCACGTGGAAACAGCAAAATCACGCCCCATATTATGATAGTATAAGCCAGTGCCAAAAGCGCCATGGTAACTGCCGCTTTTTTGATGCGTTCCGGACGTTTTGCGCCGTAATTATAGCTGATGATTGGAGAAGACCCTTCCGTGATTGCATAAATCGGAGTCTCTACCATTTGTCTGATGCTCGAAATGATGGTCATAACAGAAATATACAAATCCCCGCCGGTTGCACCTAAAACATTATTACAGCAGATAGTTACCAAGCTATTGGTCAGCTGCATGATGAATCCTGCAGTTCCAAGACTGATGATATTCCATGCCACTTTTCCGCTTCCTGCGATTTCTTCCCGATTCAGGAATCGCACTTTATATTCTGCTTTTTGGCGCAGGAAATACAACACATAAAGCGCTGACAAAGTTTGGGAAATCACGGTTGCAATTGCAGCTCCTTGGATGCCCAGTCCAAATGCAAAGATAAAAATCGGATCCAAAACCAGGTTCATCGCCGCACCGATCACAACAGAAAACATTCCGTTGGTGGCATAGCCCTGGGCGTTGATAAACGGATTCATTCCGACTGAAATCATGGACGGAACGGTTCCAATCATATAAATCATGATATACGGATATGCATATTTCAGCGCGCTGTCTGAGGCGCCGAACACTCTTAAAATCGGCGTCGCGAAAATCAATCCGATGGCCATCAATACAATTCCGCCTGCCACAAGCATGGTAAACGAGGTGCTCATGGTTCTTTTGGCGCGCTTTGTATCTCCTTCCCCTCTCTCGATAGAAAAGATTGGCGCACCGCCCGTTCCAAAGAGATTCGAGAAGGCAGTGATGATGACGATAATCGGAAAGCAAAGTCCCACTGCTCCTAACGCCGTGGTTCCCACTCCCGGAATTCTGGCAATATAAATGCGGTCTACAATGTTGTACAAGAGGTTTAAAAGCTGCGCCACCAACATGGGAATCGCCGCTTGTATAATGCTCTTTGAAATATTTCCGTTTTCGTAATCAATTCGTTTCATTTTAATTTCTTTATCCCTAACCTTATTATTTGCCAAACCCACCTGCCGAAATCCGGCTATTTTCAGTTCGACTCATTTAGTGTATCATAGGAATAGATATAGGAAAAATATTTCTTTTATATGCATACCATATATTTTCTATATAATTTATTCCGGAGGTTTTTATGGATTTAAAACAATTAGAATATTTTCGCGCAATCGTAGAAGACGGGACCATCAGCGGTGCCGCCCGCACCCTTCATATGACACAGCCTCCGCTTAGTTATCAAATGCGGCTTTTAGAAGAAGAACTTGGTGTCACTTTATTTTTGCGCGGGGCAAAACAAATCACTTTAACCGATGCCGGCAAAGCCTTGTATACCCGTTCTGAAAGTCTGCTTCATATGACAGACCTAACCAAAAAAGAAGTGGCCAAAATCGGCCACTCCTCAACCATTCATGTGGGGATGACACCTACCACCGTTGATCGGATGGCTGAATACATCAGCCATTTCAGTAAGCTTCATCCGTCTATGCATTTCGAGATTCATGAATGTTCTTCATTTGAATTAAAAAATCTATTGGAAAACCATGTGATCGATGTGACCACCATCCGCAGTCCCATTGCACTCTCAAATGTAGAGACACGGCTTTTGACCAAGGAACGCCTTGCAGCAATGTGCACAGCGGAATATGAATCCACCCATCCGATCCGCCGCAAGACCAAGCTCTCCTTAGAAGAACTGTCGCATCATCGGCTGATTCTCTCCAGTCGTTTTCGTGATTATGTGCTTTCCATTTTTGAAGCACATGGGCTGACCTGCGACATATATTATGAATGCATTGATGCTCGCTCTGCCGCTACACTGGCAAATCTCGGCCTTGGAATTGCAATCCTGCCGGACACTTTAACAGTATCAGAGCAAATCCACATCCGTGTCATCGAAGATGTTGCGATGACAACAGATGTGCTTTTGGCCTGGCGTAAGGAGCCGCTGCCGCAGGAGGTAGAGGAATTTATTGCGCTGTTTCACCGACCGTAATCAGTGCCTTATTCTGCCAGCGATTTGACTGCCATCTGAGAAACATTCCGATGCCTCGGAAACATTCGTCAGCTGCCATCGCCATATAGCATCCCACTACCATCCACTGTAGCCGAATTCCCAATATCCATCCGCCTATCACCGTACAAAGAAACATAAATACAATTCCAAGAATCACAGGATAAATTGCATCACCGCAGGTCTTAAGAGATTGTCCATATACCAGATTCGTCACTCGACCAATCTCTAATGCGACATCAATCCACAGCAATTTCGTGACCATTTGAACCATTTGTGGATTATCCGTAAAAAAGGGAACGATTACCGGAGCGCAAAATGCAATGATGGAGCTCATCACAATCGAAATTACAAGCCCTATGCGCCATGCCTGATGCGTTTTTTGCTTACATTCTTCATATTCTCCGGCGCCTACACGCCATCCTGTCATAATGGCGTTGGCTGATGCCAGGGCCGCTCCTGCAGCATAGGAGAAGTTTGCGATTTGCGTTGTATAAGCTCTTGCTGAAACATAAAAGCCCTGCTCATCCATTTGGTTAAGATATCGAATGGCAAATGTCATCGAAACATTATAAATAAAAGTTTCTAATGCAGATGGCAATCCAATGCGAATGATTTGTCCAAAAATCAAACGATTGCTTTCCCGTTCTATCAATTCGTTTTTCTTGATAAAATGAAATGCACACACTATCAAAATGGCTGCGTTGATAACCTTTGATATCACTGTGGCAGATGCAACACCTGCAACACCCCAACGAAAGTAAAACAAAAATAGCGCATTCAATCCTAAATTTGTTAAATTCCCAACTACGGTTGCATAAAGCGGTTCCTTAGAAAAACCAAAGGCACGCAAATATCCGGCAAAAATTGGCAGGATTGCGTTTAGGAAACAGCCTCCGCCCACAATGCGAATATATGTGGCAGCCGGAGCTTCTAACGCAGCCGAAACTCCGATGACTCGCAGGATTTGAGTAGAGAAGATGATCAAAAATACGGACAAAATCCCACCCAAAATCAGATTAAAAATAAGGCCTAAATTACGCGCCTGATAGGCGACACCCGGCTTCTTTGCTCCGATGTATTGTGTCATCACGGCCATCATTCCACTAGAAACCACTGAAAACATTAAAATGAACATGGCAATATAGGTATTCGCTGTACCGACCGCCCCCACAGCCTGGTCATTCAACGAGGACAGCATTAACGTATCCACCATTCCGGATAACATATAAAACAATGTTTCAATAAAAATCGGTACAAACAGCTGTACCAATGATTTTCGTTGCATACTCATTTCTTCCTCATACTCTTTTCTATCATTTTTGCTTTTGGTATATGAATTATACCGCTTCATTTTTTAAAAAACTTGCAATTACTCTCCTAAAAATTGAATTATTTCTACTTTTATAAATTGACAACGCTTTATCTTACACTTATTATGAAGCCATATTAATTAAGCAGTAAGATATATCATTTGTTGGAGCAAAAATATGTATATTGAACTTAAAGAAAACAAAACTCACGGAACAAAAGATTTTCCTTTTATCGATTATCATATTCATCATGTTGGACATCCTTATCAGATTCCGGTGCATTGGCATGATGAGTTCGAAATCATTTATGTCGAAAATGGCACTTTGCAAGTGACAATTGATGGGACAGAATATGCAGCACAAACCGGAGATATCTTTTTCGTCAATCCGGGTGAGCTACATTTTATGGGATCGGATACGGGAGATGCGAATTATCATACCTTTGTCTTTCCCCTTGAATTGATTTCTTTTCAGAGTGAAGATGCTCTGGAAGAGACTTTTTTCGGGCCTTTAAAATCAGGTGCAAGAAAATTATCCAACGTTCCGGCGAAAGAGATTGATGCTGCCAAATCCCGCTCTATTTTGCAATCGCTCTCGGCCGCCTATCTTTCTGAAACCAACCAATTTCAGGTGCGGATTTTGCTTCTTTCTCTGTTTTGTTTGCTAACCGGTAAATCTATGAGCAAACCGGTTGCATCCGCCCGTGGCAAAAACAGCGCAGGAAAAAATATTGTGACTTATCTGCAACAGAACTATCAGCAATCCATCCGCCTTTGCGATTTAGCTGCGGAAACACATCTTTCCGAAAAATATATTTCGCGCTATTTTAAAGAGTCGTTTCATGTGACAATCAGCCAGTATTTAGAGCATCTGCGTCTGACTCAGGCCAAACATCTGCTCAAAAAAACCGACCTTGCAATTACCGAAGTGGCATTGCAGGCCGGTTTTAGTGATGTCAGTTATTTCATCCGAAGATTTCATCAGATTGTGGGTGTGTCCCCGCTGCAGTATCGCAAGCAAGAACCCTAGCCACAGTTTTGTTACATCTCCTGAATCAACTCTAAAGTATGCTCTTTGTTCATCTGCTTGCAGATTTCTACGAAGCGATCAAGCGGTACATTCTGGATCTGCTTATTAGATCCGCGTACATTGATTGATACCGTATTTTCCTCTGCTTCTTTTGCACCGAGTACAAGGATGTACGGATCGCGATATGGCTTAAACTTCTTGATCTTGCTGCGCATGTTCTTATCAGTGTAATCTGCTTCCACACGCACACCTGCTGCCTCAAGTGTCTCTACAACCTTTTTCGCGTAATCGTTGTTTTCCGGGGTTATTGGTACAACAGCTACCTGATAAGGGCAGAGCCAGAATGGGAAGTTGCCGTTGAAGTTTTCGATAATGATACCGATAAAGCGCTCCAATGATCCATAAATTGCACGGTGAATAACTACCGGCATCTCAAGATTTCCTTCCGGATTGGTATAAGTCAATCCAAAGTTGTGCGGCAACTGGAAGTCGAGCTGGATGGTTCCACACTGCCATTCTCTTCCAAGTGCATCCTTAATCTGAAGGTCAATCTTAGGTCCATAGAATGCACCATCTCCTTCATTGATTTCATATCCATCTTCGCCATATTTCTCGTCGAGGATCTCTTTTAATGCTGCTTCCGCACGATTCCAAACTTCAAGATCACCCATGTAATCATCCGGTCTGGTAGAGAATTCTGCACGATAAGTTACACCAAAGGTCTTATAAATTTCATCTGCAGTTGAGATGATATCTGCAATTTCTTCCTTGATCTGAGATTCCATTACGAAGGTATGGTCATCATCCTGACGGAATTCCTGTACACGGAAGAGACCATTCATCTGACCTGATTTCTCCTTGCGGTGAAGCACATCATACTCGCTGTAACGGATTGGAAGATCCTTGTAAGAACGAGTCTTTCTCTTGAACATCATCATCGCATTCGGGCAGTTCATCGGCTTTGCAGCCATGGTATCTACTGCTTCACGATTGTAGATTGGTGTATCTTTTTCCAGGCTTGCGGAAACCTTTGCGCTATCTTCATCTAAGGTCTCATTTAAATCCTCTAAGTTCATATCTGCCGGTGCAAATCCATCGATTCCCGGTACGATGAACATATTGTTTAAGTAATGAGCCCAGTGTCCGCTCACAAGCCAAAGCTTCTTATTGTTGATCAGCGGAGCTGAGATTTCGGTATATCCATGCGCTCTTTGAAGATTGCGGGAATAGCTCAAAAGTGACTGATACATCTGCCATCCTCTTGGCTCCCAATATGGCATTCCAGGTGCAGTCTCATCGAAGTGGAAGAGCTCTAACTGTGCGCCCAGCTTCTTATGGTCGCGTTCTCTTGCCTCTTCAATCATCTTGATATGCTCTTTCAACTGAACCTTATCCGGATATGCATAGAAATAAACTCTCTGCATATGGTCGCGCTTTGCATCGCCTCTCCAATATGCACTTGAGCAAGAATGTACTTTATAGCATACGCTCATAAGTTCCTGAGAGTTGGATACATGAGGTCCGCGGCATAAATCCACATAGTCATCACCGGTGTAATACACGGTCATGACTTCGTCTTCCGGCATTTCTTCGATTAATTCTAATTTGAATTTATTATTTTTGAAAATCTCGCGCGCTTCTTCCTTTGAAACTTCTTTTCTGGTCCAATCCTCGCGGCGCTTGATGATTTCTTTCATTTTATCTTCGATGGTCTTGTAATCCGCCTCGGTGATGGTCTTTCCTTCCGGCAATACGAAATCATAGTACGCTCCGTCCTCAATCTGAGGTCCGATGCCGTACATGGTTTCTTTGCCATACAATTCGATGACAGCTTTTGCCAGTACGTGTGCCATAGAATGGCGGTACAGTCCCAGGAATTCTTCTTTTTCCATTTTACTTTGCTCCTTTTCTTGATGAAATGTATTAAAAAAGTCCCAATCCATTATGAGATACATAATGAATTGGGACGATGTCTCGCGGTTCCACCCAAATTGCTATCTGCGTTATGCAAATAACCACTTTTACAGTCGTAACGTGACCGAACGTATCCGATTAAGGATCTCTCCGAGGTGGTCTTCCCTGATTTTCCTGTCAAAGCCTTGCACCAACCGGCTTCTCTCTGTGACATTTCAATCAGCTACTGTCCTCATCAACGATTTATCTTTGAATACCTTATCACAAAAATTTTCGTTTTTCAACTGCATTTGACTATTTCGCTGTATTCTCTGCCAGATGTGCTTCCGGCATCAATTCCTCATCCATAATGCGTAAAATCTTAGTCAGTGTCGCAATCTCCTCCGTGGTAAAGCGCTCTTGAATCCTTTTTACGACTTTATTCAGATAGTGCTCGCTGATGTTGTAATAATTCATGTATTTTTCGGTCACTTCGAGATGATACTCACGCTTATCTGTCTCGGACTGTACCTTTCTTAAATACTTTTTCTTTACAAGGTTATTAATCTTATATGCTGCATTTGGCGAGGAAAGATTAGCCATTTCCGCAAACTGTGCCACCGTAGGATTTCCCAGTGCGTAAATGATCTCCATACAGAATGTCTCCACGGTTGTGAGGGATGCCTCGCGATCCTCAAAACGCTCAAATATCTTTTTATAGAATTGCAATTTAAAGTTTGTATATACCTTTCTAAAAGCTTTTTGTAACGTCATAATCATCTCCATCTTTGATTCTTTTGTTACAAGTATATTATCAACTTTCATTGTCAATTGCAAATGTGAGCTCTGCCGTAACAGCAATCTCGCCGTCTACAGTTGCCGTGGCTTTACCAATTCCGACCGGTCCTTTCACTGCTATGATTTCGCAGCGTAATTCAAGCACATCCCCCGGGATGACCTGACGCTTAAATCTTGCATTTTTGATTCCGCCAAATAACGCGATTTTTCCCTTGTTTTCTTCCTTTGACAATATTGCAACCGCACCGGTTTGCGCCAGCGCTTCAATGATTAACACTCCCGGCATCACATGTTTCTGTGGAAAATGTCCTAAGAAATGCATTTCATTTGCCGTCACACATTTTCTGCCCACTGCGGATTTTCCTGGCTCGCATTCCGTGATACGATCCACAAGCAAAAAAGGATAACGATGCGGAAGGATTTCCTGGATCTGATTTGAATTAAGTTCCATGATTTCTCCTTTCTACTGCTCTACTTTTCCAAATATAATAGATGCATTGTGTCCGCCGAAGCCAAGGGAATTTGACATGGCATAGCACACTTTGCTTTCTCGCATTTCATTCGGGACAATATCCAAATCACATTCTTCATCCGGTACCTGATAACCGATGGTTGGCGGTACGATATCATTTTGGACACTCAGGCAGCTGACGATGGATTCCACTGCACCACTGGCGCCAAGTAAATGTCCCATCATGGATTTTGTGGAGCTAACCATCAAATGGTCTGCCGCAGGTCCGAAGGCGGTGCGGATGGCCTTGGTCTCTCCTTTATCATTTAATGAAGTAGAGGTTCCATGGGCGTTGATATAATCAATCTGCTCCGGCTTTAAGTTTGCATCTTCCATGGCAAAGGTCATTGCCTTTGCAGCCTGACTTCCATCTGCAAGCGGTGCTGTTACATGATTTGCATCGCAGGTTGCGCCATATCCTAATACTTCACAATAAATCTTTGCTCCACGCTTTTTCGCATGTTCATAATCTTCTAAAATCAAAGCTCCGGATCCTTCTCCGATTACAAATCCGCTTCTTTCCTTGTCAAAAGGAATGGATGCGCGCTTTGGATCCTCTGAAGTACAAAGGGCATGCATTACGGTAAATCCACCGACGCCCAGTTCTGTGATGCAGGCTTCCGCGCCACCGCAGAGCATTACATCCTGATAGCCATCGCGAATCTGACGAAAAGCATCACCTACTGCATTAGTTCCGCCGGCGCAGGCTGTTACCACACAGGTGCAAAGACCGTGAAAACCATATTTGATGGCAATATGACCTGCTGCCATATTGGTGATAGACATTGGTACGAAATGCGGAGAGATACGATCGAAGCCCTTTTCCAATCCTCTTGTGCATTCCTGCTGAATGGTTCCAAGTCCGCCGATTCCACTGGAGAAGATGATTCCACAGCGGGAGGTATCTTCTTTTTCCATATCAAGCCCGGAATCTTCCATTGCTTCCTTTGAAGCTGCTAAGGCAAATACGGTGAACATATCTGTCTTTCTCAGCGCACCTTTATCTACAACAGTAGTCGGATCCCAGTCCTTCACCTCTGCTGCCAATTTTACTTTGCGATCGGTTGTATCATAGTGTGTGATCGGCGCGATTCCACACTTTCCGGCTTTTAGATTTGCCCACATATCCGATACATTATTTCCAACCGGTGTGATTGCACCGAGACCGGTTACCACAACTCTTCTTTTGTCCTGACCCATGTGTTTTACCTCTTTTATTTCATCCATAATTGTTGTTTTGATTAGATTGCCATACCGCCGTCTACACAAAGCACCTGGCCTGTTACATAACGGCTGTCCTCGCTGGCCAGGAAAGATACCACATTTGCAATATCCTCCGGCTTTCCGATTTCGCGAAATGGAATGCTGTCTTTGACTGCCTTCTTTGCATCTTCTGTCATAGCATCGGTCATTGCGGTTTCGATCATTCCCGGCGCAACTGCGTTGACGCAAATCTTTCTGGTGGCCAATTCTCTGGCCAAAGATTTTGTCATTCCGATGACGGCTGCCTTACTGGCTGCATAATTCACCTGTCCGGCATTTCCCATGATTCCCACAACAGAGCTCATGTTGATGATATGGCCTGCCTTTTGTTTTAACATTTGACGTGATACTGCACGCATCATATAAAATGGCCCTTTTAAATTTACATTCAATACTGCATCCAAATCATCATCTGTGATTTTCATCAAAAGATTGTCTCTTGTGATTCCCGCATTGTTTACAAGAACATCAATGCGTCCGCCGAATTCCAGCGCCTTTGCGATCAAATCGTTGCAGGCTTCTGAGCTGCTGACATCGCAGCAGACTGCAAGCACCTTTGCCCCCTTTGCTTCGCAGGCTGCCCTGGTCTCTTCTGCGGCTTCTTTTCCTGAACGATAATTAAATACAATATCGAATCCATCTTCTGCCAATCTGATGCAGATGGCTCTTCCGATGCCTCTGCTTCCGCCGGTTACCAATGCTATTTTCTGATTGCTCATCTTATATCTCCTCGTTTATTGTGCCAGCAGATAAGAAGTGATTTCCTCAAAATCTTCTGCTGTATCAATGCTGTCGAACCAAACTTCCGCGCCCATGGCACGCGCTGTTCTCTTTACAAATCCGCTCAAGACTTCTCCAGGTCCGATTTCCACAAAGTGGTCGACTCCATCCGCAATCAATTTGCGAAGTTCCGCTTCCATTCGAACGCCGTTTTGTACCTGACGAACCAGCATTTCTTTTAAATCTTCATCCGGCTTTAAATAATCACCGGTTACGTTACAAAGTACCGGAATCTGTGGCTTTGCAAAATCCATCTTTGAAAAATATTCTGCCAGATTGTCTCCGGCCGGCTTCATATATTTGGTATGGAACGGTCCGGTTACCGCAATGCGCTTGCACTTGCGTGCGCCCATTTCCTTTACTTTTTCTTCCACTGCTGCAACTGCCACTTCATCGCCACAAATCACATACTGTCCCGGGCAATTATAATTGGTGGCGGTTACATAACCTTCCCCATCATATTCCGCGCAAGCACGCTCCACCAAATCGCTTTCTGCTCCAAGGATTGCGCTCATAGCACAATCAATTCCCTTTGCAGCTTCTGCCATTTTGGCTCCGCGGAAGGCGGTAAGCTTTACATATTCATCAGCAGAAAATACGCCTGCTGCATAAAGAGCACCATATTCTCCGAGACTGAGTCCGCAGGCAATTTCCGGCTTGATATTCTTTTCTTCTAAAAGTTTTGTCACCCCTGCTGCAAAGGCTGCCATACAAGCCTGTGTGTTCTGTGTCTTAGACAGTTCCTCAATCGGACCTTCAAACATCATTTTTTTGATGCCGATTTCCGGATTGTTTGCATCACATTCATCAATAAATTTACGGAAGGTTTCGTAGCGATCATAGAAATCCTGTCCCATTCCAACTCTCTGGCTTCCCTGACCTGCATATAAAAATACTGTTTTCACTTTGCATCCTCCTAGGCCTGTAACTTTGCGATGACTTCATCGCATTCCTTTTGCATGGTTTCAAAAATCTCTGCCACGGTGCGCACTTCTTTCAACTGGCCTGCAGTCTGTCCTGCCATCAGGGATCCTGTCTTGGTATCTCCTTCAAATACGGCTCTGCGAAGTGATCCTAATGTAAATTGCTCTAATTCCATCTTATCTGCGCCGGCTCTTTCCTGACGCACATATTCTCTGGACATATTATTTTTTAATACACGCACCGGTGTGCCTGTAATTCGTCCAGTTACGATGGTATCGCTTCCCTTTGCTTTAATGACTGCAGCCTTATAGTTTTCGTGAATTGGACATTCCTCTGATGCCAATAAACAGGTTCCCACCTGAACACCGATTGCGCCTAATGCATATGCGGCTGCAAGCTGTCTTCCATCTGCGATTCCGCCTGCTGCAATGACAGGAATATTCACTGCATCAATCACCTGAGGCACTAATGTCATGGTTGTCATCTCACCTACATGGCCGCCGCTTTCGGTTCCTTCTGCGATGACAGCATCCGCACCGCATCGTTCCATCTTGGCAGCCAAAATCGGAGCAGCCACAACCGGAATTACAATCATGTCATGCTCTTTCCACATTGGCATATACTGCGCCGGATCACCGGCTCCAGTGGTGACAATCTTAACGCCCTCATCTGCGATAATCTTTGCCATCTCACTTGCCTGCGGATGCATAAGCATCAGATTGACACCAAAGGGTTTGTCGGTTTTGCTTTTGCAAATTTGAATCTGCTCACGAAGTATCTCCGGATTCATTCCACCGGATCCGATGAGTCCCAAGCCGCCGGCATTGCTGACTGCTGCTGCAAATTCACCGGTTGCGATATTTGCCATACCACCCTGTATAAATGGGTATTTGATACCCAGCCACTCGTTTAATTTCATGGTTTTCTCCTTTATCTCTTCTCAGACGATTAAATCTCTATATAAGCACTGCTCCAGGATAAGCCTGCGCCGAATCCTGCCAGCAATACTTTACTGCCCGGCTGTAACTTTCCTTCGTCGCGCATCTCATCCATCAAAATCGGAATGCTGGCTGCGGAGGTGTTGCCGTATTTTTGAATGTTCATCATGAACTTGTCTTCGTATCCCTTAAACTTCTTTTGGACATGACCGATAATTCTGGCATTTGCCTGATGACAAAGCACGTAATCCACATCATCGATGGTCACACCCGCATCTTCCATCACTGTGCGAAGGGACTGTTCTAATACGGTAACAGCGAATTTAAATACTTCGCTTCCCTTCATTTGCAACTTGTTAATTCCATTTCCGATGCCCGGACAGGATAATACATCTTCGTTTCCTCTCGTCCATGACCGTTGAAAATATGCTCCGTCGGATGCTTCTAAAATTGCTGCGCCGGCTCCGTCTCCGAAGAGAATGCAGGTTCCTCTGTCCTCGAAATTCACGATTCTCGATAACTGTTCACTTCCGATGAGAAGCACATATTTCTTGCGCTGTGTTTGAAGCAGTCCTCTTGCCACATTCAGTCCCAGGAGAAATCCTGTACATCCTGCATTTAAGTCAAATGACATCACTTCTTCATCCATTCCCAGTGCTTTCTGCACACGGCAGGCAGTGGTTGGGAAGGCCAAATCGGCTGTTGTGGTTGCCACTAAAATCGCACCGATTTGATTCATATCGATATTTCCCTTTTCAATGGCCTTTGTTGCGGCTTCGATTGCAAGGGATGTATTTGTTTCTTCTTTACAATAGCGACGAGTTTTGATTCCTGTTCTTGTGGTAATCCACTCATCACTGGTATCTATGATTTCTTTTAAATCATCATTGCTTACGATTCGTTTCGGAAGGGCTTTGCCTGTCGAAACAATTCTGATTCCTTTCACCTTTTGTCTCCTCCTGTTTCACTTACATTTGATTCCAATTGGCTTGAAAAGGAATCCAGTGTACGGAATTTTCGATAGCGATTCTCCGCCAGTTCTTCCGGACTGTATTTCTTTAATTGTTTAATGGCACTCAGCAATTTTTCTTCTAATACGCGAAGCCCATTTTCGCCTTCCGGAATTATATCATCCACCAGTCCGTAATCTTTTAATTCTCTTGCTGTAATTTTCATGGCCTCGCAAGCTTCGGCCGCTTTTGAAGCATCCTTCCACATAATAGAGGCAAATCCTTCCGGTGAAAGAATCGCATAGATGGCATGCTCTAACATCCAAACCCGATTTGCTGCTGCAATGGCTAAAGCTCCGCCGCTGTTTCCCTCGCCTGTCACAATGGAGATAACCGGAGTCTTCAGTCTGCACATACAAGCGATGCTTTCGGCAATGGCATTGCTCTGCCCATTGCTTTCGGCTTCCAGGCCCGGATAAGCACCCGGCGTATCCACAAAGGTGATAACAGGCCATCCAAACTTCTCTGCCATTTTCATCAGGCGGATGGCTTTGCGATAGCCCTCCGGAGAAGTCATTCCAAAATTATATGCAATATTTTCTTTTGTATTTTTTCCTTTTCGATGTCCGATGACCATCACTGTCATATCACAAAAAGAAGCAATGCCTCCCACTAGAGATGGATCATCTCGATACAATCGATCGCCGTGCAGCTCCACAAAATCCTCAAAGAGCGCTTCGATATAATCAAAGATTCCTGCTCTCTTCGGATTGCGTGCTTCCTGAACGGTCTCGTAAGGTGTTAGTATTTTTCCGTTACTCATTTGCGTTTTCCTCTGTGATGCAGCATCAGTATTTTCGCCAGCATCGGTCTGATTTCCTCTCTTGGGACAATTCCGTCAATCATGCCATGCTCCAACAGAAACTCGGAGCGCTGAAACCCTTCCGGAAGTGTTCTTCCGATGGTCTGTTCAATGACGCGCGGCCCCGCGAATCCAATTAATGCATTCGGCTCCGCCAAGATGATATCCCCTAAGCTTGCATAACTTGCGCTGACACCGCCTGTGGTCGGGTTCGTCAAAAAGGAGATAAACAAACCTCCTTCATCCTTAAACTTTCCGACTGCTGCTGCGGTCTTTGCCATCTGCATCAGTGAAAACAAACCTTCCTGCATGCGTGCGCCTCCACTGGCGCTGAAGATAATCAGCGGCAATTTCTTTTTGCCCGCAAATTCTGTCAAACGAGCAATTTTCTCGCCGACAGCGGTTCCCATACTTCCCATTAAGAAGCGACTGTCGAGCACGCCAACTGCCACAGGGATTTTTTGAATTTTCCCGACACCGGCCACGAATGCATCCGCCTGTCCGGTCTTTTTTCGCAATGCTTTCAATTTCTTTTCATAATCCGGAAATTGAAGTGGATTTTGCGTCATCATGGTGCGGTTCATCTCATGAAAACTATCCTCGTCACAAAGGGATAAAATTCTCTCCACTGCTGACATTGTAAAATAGTTTCCGCAATTCGGGCAAATCCAAAAATGGCTTTCCATTTCTTCCTTTGTCATAAAGGTCTTGCAGACCGGACATTCTACATCGCCCTTCCTGCTATCCGTTCCGGCATATCGACGGTCCCGAAAAGAAGACAATTTCTTTTTCTTTTTCTTAAAAATTTCATCAAGCTTCATTATTCTTTAATCCCTCTGTCAGCCAATCCTCTAACTGCTTGTGATGTGCTTCCCAGAATCCCGTGGTATAATTTCCGCGCAAAAATTCCGGATGATAAGACAGCAGATACATCAGATCATAATTGGTCTTGATGCCATCAATCACGATTTCCTCCAGCACGCGTCTGAGTCGGCGTACCGTTTCGAGCCTGGTCTTACCGGTGACAATCACCTTTGCAATCATGGAATCATAATAAGGACTGACCTCATATCCGGAGTAGAGATGACTTTCGATTCGCACGCCATATCCTGATGGGAAATGGACAAATTCTACTTTCCCCGGTGTCAAGGCATTGATACGGCATTCGATTGCATGCCGCTGTATTTTGACATCTTCCTGCTTTAATGAGAGATTCATGCCGCAGGCAATTCGTATCTGTTCGCGAATCAAATCGATTCCCGTTATTTCCTCCGTCACAGGATGCTCCACCTGAATACGTGTATTCATTTCGATGAAATAATAATTTCCGGAGCCATCCAAAATAAACTCGATTGTTCCCGCGTTGAAATATCCGGCTGCTTTCGCTGCACGTACTGCGGTCTCCCCCATCTCTTTGCGCAACTTCTCGTCGATGATACTCGACGGTGATTCCTCCAGAAGTTTCTGATGATTCTTCTGCAGCGAGCAATTGCGCTCTCCCAAATATATGGTATTTCCGGCCTTATCCGCCAGAATCTGAAATTCGATATGATGTGGATCCACAATCAGCTTCTCCATATACATATCATCATTTCCAAATGCTGCGCGCGCCTCTGCACGAGCGGTCTCGAATGCGCTTTTGACTTCTTCTGCGTTAAAAGCCTGGCGCATTCCTTTCCCACCGCCTCCGGCGGAAGCCTTCAGCATAACCGGATATCCGATTTTCTCAGCCATAGCCACCGCTTCTTCAGTGGTATTGAGTAATTCTTTTGATCCCGGAACCACCGGAATATTGTTTTCCATCATCAGCTTTCTGGCCGCCTGTTTGTCGCCCATGCGGCTGATGATATCCGCTGATGGGCCGATGAATACGATTCCGTTCTCCTCGCACTTTCTGGCGAAGTCCGCATTCTCGGACAAGAAGCCGTAGCCCGGATGAATTGCGTCGCATCCCTTCTGTAACGCTGCCTGAATGATAATATCCTCGTTCAGGTAACTTGCGCTTGCAGTCGCAGGTCCGATACAGATTGCATCCGCCGCTTCCATCACCGGAAGCGAATCTCTGTCTGCTTCCGAATATACCACGATTGCTTCTATTCCCATCTCTCTGCAACAGCGGAGAATTCGCAAGGCGATTTCTCCTCTGTTTGCAATCAGAATCCTATTAAACATATGCCGCTCTCCTCACTATGCTTTCGCATCCGCAATTGTCATCAGCGGCTGGTCATACTCAACCGGAGTACCGTTTTCGACTACGATTTTTTCGACTACGCCATCACGATCTGCCACAACTTCGTTCATCAGCTTCATTGCCTCGATGATACCGATAACATCACCTTTATGAATCTGCTGACCTTCCTTCACAAATGGATCTGCATCCGGTGAAGGAGCACTGTAGAAGACGCCCACAAGCGGAGCCTTAATTGAAGCAGCATCCTCATCAGTCCCTGTTTCTCCCCCACTGACTGGTGCTGCCTGCGCTGCCGGCATTCCTGTATTTGCAGATGCGACATTTGCCGCACATGGATTTGCGAGAACCGGTTCCGGCTTCTTTAATTTCAGATGAAGCTCTTCTGTCTCTAGCTCAAATTCTGCAACCTCGGACTTATCGAAGCGATCCCACAAATCATAGATTTCTTTGAGTTCCATAGTTTTATGCTACCTTTTTGTCAATGTACTCTACAATGTTTCCAACTGTAACGAATCCCTTTAAAGCTTCCTCTTCGATGGTGAAGCCATAAGCTTCCTCGATTGCCATTGAAAGCTCCATTGCATCCAATGAATCAATTCCAAGATCATCGTGAAGATTTGCATCTAATGTGATCTTATCCTCATCGCAGCTAATGGTATCGATGATAATTTCCTTAACCTTTTCTAATGACATAATTTGTGTTCTCCTTTTTTGATCCTATTCGCTTTGGTTTCTCTTAAAAATTTTATCTAAATAAATTTAGGTAAATATTTTTACAGAAGTGATTATATAGAGAACCTACATGTTTGTCAAGCAAGCTTTTTTCGCCCACCACATCCATGCCGGCCGCCACCACCAACCCTTGCCCCGCGCCTCCTCCGCCCTGCCACATCCCCTCCACACAAAGGCCCGTCCGCAAGCAATTGCCCACTTCTCCAAAACTTATGCCACAACAGGTCCCCGAAGCCTTTCAATGTGCAGGCTCCCAAGATTTCTAAATCGGATTTTGTGCAACCACAGCCACATCCCTCTTCCCGCACAAAATCGGGGCTCGCTGCGCAAAAATTGCCCAAGCAAGTGTTTCGCTTCTAACACCGAATTTTTCTCCGGGACACGAGGGCGCTATTTCTTACTGCGTCGAATGGCATATCACCCGTGCTCAGCTACATGGACGAAAATGCCGTCGGTCTATATTTGCTCCGCTTTACACTATGGCCAGCCAAGTGCAGGTCGCCCCGAATCGCCATCCATGGCTGATGCGGGGCTCAAACTGCATCCGTGCAGTTTGACCTGCACATAAATCTACAGCGGAGCAAAAGACCGACTGGCATTTTCT
>SVFB01000120.1 GCA_015057085.1 Lachnospiraceae bacterium | reverse complement strand
GGACTAGTTTTGCTTTGAATTCTGGTGAAAATGTTCTTCTTGTACGAGGCATAATAATGATTCCTTTCTTTGATAAATAGAGTGTATCAGATTCATTATTAAATGTCTCAAAAAGTGTCTTAAATTACGCTACCATTATAGTTGATTATAGACGTTTGTTGAAAATGTTTAAACTCTTAGAGGCAGATTGTGTTGTTGCAACCTCTGTTGTAGGGAGCCTTTCTACTGATTATAAGCCAGGGGAATATGTGGTGTTGGATCAATTTATAGACATGACGAAGAACAACCCACATACTGTATATGATGAAAAGGCATTTTGCTTTGTGGATTTTACAACCCCATATTGTGAGAATATCAGATCAACACTAATAGCTGCTTGTGAGGAATTAAAAATAAGCTATCATAAAACTGGATGTTATGTTGGCGTGGATGGCCCTAGATATGAAACAGCAGCTGAGGTTAAGGCGTTCGGACTTTTGGGTGGCGATGTTGTTGGTATGACAAATGTTACAGAAGCCATAATGGCTAGAGAATTGGGAATGTGTTATGGCTCAGTGGCGATAATATCAAATTATGGGGCTGGAATAGCAGATAGAGCTATTTTGAGAGAAGACTGTTATAACAAAACAATGGAAGTGTTAGATAATACTATCGCAGTAATAAAGAAGTTTGTAGAAATTATTGAAGAATACAATGAATGTGAGTGCCATACTAAGAATGCAGATATGCTGTATACAAATTTATAAAATATATAAAAATCTATTAGGAGATTTGTTATGTGTAAGACAATAAAATTAGGGGATTTCCAAGGAGACGAAATATTTCCTATTGGGGGGAAGGCATATTGGTTAAATGAAATAAAAAAAAAGAACTATAATATTGCAACTGGTTATATTATTACAAAAGAATTCTTTGAAGATTTTTTGGAGTTAAATCGAATCTGTTTAAACGATATTAATAAAAATGAGGTTTTTGGGTATGATGAGATTCGAGCTGAGTTATATAACGGGAATTTCAATTTAGATCAGATAAAAGAATTAACAGAGATTTTTGATTCATTAAAAAAGCCTATTATTATGAGGAGTTCCTCCTCTATAGAAGATTCTGATGAATTTAGTTGTGCCGGATTGTTTGTTAGCAAAAATGGGGTTAAAACGTTTGAAAATTTTTTGGATGCAATAAAAATATGTTGGCTATCTACTTTTAATAGAGTTATTGATGAGTATTTTGGTAATGAACGAGAATATGCCATTACACTGTTGGTTCAGGAATCGCTTAAAGGTGAGTGTGGTGGTGTTGCGTTTAGCGTTAATCCTATTTCAAATAATCCTAATGAAATTGTGATTTCAAAATCAACTGAGGGCCCACAGAATGTTGTTGAAGGAATTGAAGATTCACAGGAATTTATTATAAACAAATCTGTAAGCAGTTATTCGAATAAGATGGAAGAGGCACTGTGTAATTCTATTACTTCGCTCGAAGAAATGATGGAAAAACCAATAGATGTGGAGTGGTTATATTTAAACAAAAAAATATATATTTTGCAGGTTAGACCGATTACTACTGTCAATAATAATTTTGCAGTAATTGATGTAGATGATGAGAGAACGGCATATCTTCCATTGGCCAATATGATGAGAGTTCATTCCAGATGGTTAGAGAAAAAACATATCATAAGGAGTGCTTGTAAAACTAAAGGTATTAGCATAGGGAATTTCTATTATTGGTTTAGAGAAAATGATCCAGAATGCAAAAATATTAAGCATACTTTGGAAAAATCACGGTTTGAGAGTTTTGAAGTGCATGATGGAACAGACGTAAAACTGCTTAAAAAGTATGATGTGCCTAAATATTTACTGGAATGTAGTCAGCCCGTACTAAGAGTGGCTGAGTCTGTTTCGACAGAAGTCTCAGGTTTCGCAAGTATATTAGATGATAAATGTTACATAGAGGCGGTTATAGGTGGCTTCAAAGGCTTTTATAGTGGTGATTTTGAACCGTCGAAATATATCTGCAATATGGATGGAAATGTACTATCAGCGGATGAGAAACTTTTTTTAGAGAAGTATCATCTGCAAGACAAAGAGTGGACAAAGTGTGTTATAGAACCACAAATATTAGTTTTATCGGAGGAAGAGTTAAAGAAGATAACATATATTGTTAGTAGGCTAAATGATCAATTTCCTAATGTGAGAATTGAGTGGATAATGAACGAAAATGATGTCTATCTGTTCGATGTGACACTTGAAAAGAATGATTTATCTAGTTCATGTGGTAACGGCAAAACACTTTCTGCCGGTTGCGTCGAAGGGGAAGTTTTTGTACTTGAGGACAGTTCGTTATTTAATAATGATGTAAAACAGGTTTCCATAAGAATGGGACATGAAATTGATGAAATAAAGAAAAATTCAGCAATACAAGAGAAAATAGTTTCATTAAATCTGCCTCAAAATGCAATTGTTGTTTGTGATTATCCCAACGAGAAATTAATTTTTCTATTAGATAAAGTTAAAGGTTTTGTCTTTGAAAGAGGATCATTGTTGTGCCATTTCGCAATTATATTACGAGAGCATCAAATCCCTGCAGTAATTGAGCCGAATGCTAAGGTCACTTATAAAAGTGGGGATTATGTAAAATTATCAGACTCTGTGATAACAAAATTAGAATAATAATTTGATGAGGAATATTTTCTATGGAAAGAGAAAATGTAGCACTGATGTTAATAAAGCATGAAGGTGTTCAAAGAAACCTGATTGGTAATATAATTAAGCGTATTGAAAATAAAGGATTGAAAATTATTGGTATGAAAATGCTGAAATTATCTGAAAAACAGGTGAAAGAATTATATGTAAATTGTTTACATCTTCATTATTTCAGTGAGATGTTAGATTATAATTCAGAAAAACCAATGGTTGCAATTGTGGTCGAAGGGCCAAATGGTAATATCTGCGCAAATGAAGTTTGCGGAAAAGTTGGAGTTCCAGGAACAGTTCGAGGTGATTTTGCCATGACGAACTCAAGAAATGTTTTACATTGCTCAGATTCTGAAAAATCAATAGAGGAGATAAAGATGTTCTTCTCGGAAGAAGAGTTGTTTGAGTATTCTAAAGCTGGCGATGAATGGATGATGTAGGTAATAGAATGGAAAATAGGTTTTATGTTATAGAAGGCACTAGCTGTGCAGGAAAAACATCTGTAATAAGAATGTTGGAGAATGCAGGAAATAAAATTATTCCGGAGAATTCGACACTATATGAAGATTTTCCACCATTGCCAACAAACTTTCAGGAATCGAGAAGAAATGAAGGTATTATTCTACCGATTGAGAATCAAAGGTGTGAAATGGCAAGGTCATTTGATGGAATTGCAGTCTTGGACAGAATGATAGCTTCATCACTAGCAATATCATATGCATGGAATTATGGAACCATCAATTTATTTATTGATGATGTAATCAAATATATTAAGGATACGGGACAAACATTTATTTCTGATTGCTGTTTCCATTTAAAGGTTGACTATGATTCTATAGTTGAAAGAAATAAAATTAGGAAGAATTTTCTTGGACCCAGATGGGTTGGAAAAGAAGTAATAAGTAGGCAGAATTATTTCTATGATGTTTATAAAGATATTATGGTTTCAGAAAAATGGGTTGACATTAATTCTGTTGACAATACGACGAATCAGATTTTTGATATAATTGAAAATTCAAAAGTAATGAAAAAATCTGTTTCGATAGAACAAAGGGTAGAGGAATTTATTAGATTAAATGAGAAATTATGATTTTCTATTTTATATAATACCTCCACATTTTTTTGATTGGATTAACTATCATATATTCCCGAGTAATCAAAAATATAAAGAATTAAAAAATGAAAAAAAAATTTGGATATTTAATTGTCCAGATTATGGAAATATGGGAGATATTGCAATTTCTTTTGCTCAGAGGGAATTTTTGGGGAACTATTTTCCAGATTATAAAATAATTATGCATTATATATCGGATATATATAGTGATATGAAGGCATTGAAAAGTGTTATAAATCCAGATGACATTATCACTATTGTGGGAGGTGGAAATGCCGGAAGCATGTATCCCGGAATTGAATTTTCTAGAATGTTTATAATAGAAAATTTTAAAAACAATGTGATTATTTCATTTCCACAATCCTTTTTGATTGAAGAGGGATATCGTGGAAGAAGAACTCTAAAAAAGATGAAAAGAGTTTATGGAAAACATCAACATTTGATTCTTTGTGCTAGAGAAAAAGATAGTTTTAATTTATATAGAGAACATTTTAATAATAGAATCATTAATATTCCGGATATAGCACTTTATCTATATGATAAAATGCCAAAAGCTAATAGCAGCCAAAACGATGGTATATTAATTTGTAGAAGAAACGATTCGGAGTCAATTATTTCAGACTTAGACTGGGATAAGATAGAAAAAATGTGTAAATCAAAAAACATTGTTCGGTTTCAGGATACAGTGGTAGATAAAATATATACATCGTTTGATGATCAAGAAAGAGAATTTTCAATGTTGCTTGATGATTTTAATTCAGCAAAGCTGATTATAACAGATAGATTACACGGAATGATCTTTAGCTATATTTTAGGAAAACCTTGTATAGCACTCACAAGTAAAACGAGTAAAAGCCAAGGCTGCTATGAGTGGATAAAAAAGTGTAATTATATAAAATTTCTAGGAGATTGCTCGGTTAGTGAGATTGAGAACAATATAGATACCCTGTTAAATATTTCTTATACAAAAAAAGTTGATTTAGATGCTAATTACGAGCTTCTATATAAAAGCATTATTGAGGAAATTAATGAAAAAAAAGAATAAATGGCTCGAAGAGTACACATATAGTGAAAAATTCAAGAAAAGATATAGTAGATTAATGAATCTTTTAGAAGATGAAAATTATGATTCGGTATTAGACTTAGGATGTGGTGTACAATACTTGCGTGATATCATTCCAGATGGGGTGTATTATACAGGCGTTGACTTATACCAGCATAAACAAGATAGTTTGATATGTGATTTCAATAAAGGTGAATTTATCAAAGAATTGGATAAATATGATTTAGTTGTTACTGCTGGATTATTGGAGTATATATATGAGTTGGATAAGCTAATCGAAAACATAGGATTAGCCACTGGTAAATACTATTTGTGTTCTTATCATTTTAAAGAGTTTACACCCAAAGTACAAGATATTTGGGTGGAGGAATTATATTCAATGCAGGAATTTATCAGATTGGCTAATGATAATGGATTGAGACTAGTCAAATTTTATACAAAGATAAAGGAAAAAAAAGAAAACAGAGCCACAATAATGCTATTTGAGAAGATTAATTAAGGGAAAATGTATTTTATGAGAAAGTATTTACATATCAGACAAGTTGTTGTATTTTACATTATTTTAGTAGCTGTTTCAGTATATTCAGTTGTTTTAGTGTCGGATCCAATATTATTATGTATGCTTAGTATATTTATTTCAGTAACTGGCATTTGTTTTACACCTGTTATTAGAAGAGAAATAGATACACCTGAAATTTTGCATAGATTATTATATTATTTTCCTATGTATATATGGGTGATAGATTTATTTGTGCATCATGATAGATATCTTATACAAATAAATTGGCTTATACGAATATGTTCCGTTTTAATAGTAGTTTTTCTACTATTACTAAGAAAGACAACGATAATTAAGATTATAAACAGTAATGATGCAAATCTTCCTATAAAAAGAAAGAGATTTATAAAGGAACTTTTATTTTCTATACTTGCAATTATATCAGAAGAAATATTATTCACATTTTTTGTTGTTAGTAATTTATCGCAATTCGGTTTTATTTGGGCTGTTGGAGCGAGCGCCATATCGTTTGTACTTGCTCATTATATTAACAGATGGGCTCAGAAAATGTTCAAGATAGAAGATTATATTTTTATTTTCATACTTGGAATAGTAAAGGCAGTTGCATTCTTTTATACAAAGGATTTGTTGTTTATCATATTATTGCATGCTATCTACAATTGTTTTGATTTTTATTTACTAATCAAAAAATTTAGACATAAACAAAAAGAAGAAAAGCCATTATTTGATGATTATTGAAAGACTAGCTAAGAAAAGCTATGTCTCAAAATAGAGTATTTAATCAGATAGATTTTACAAATCATAGTTGGATTTGCAGAATTGGTAAAGAAAGGACTTTGATACAATAATTATATAGACCTTGGAGAGGGTCGCAAAAAACTACTACTAAACAATAAGAGGTTTTATTTTATATGCTAAGAACGATGGTTGCTGTTATGAAAAAAAATCGTATCAGTGTCAAAAGAGCGTATCCATGGTCATTTATTTGGAGCAGGGTATCTGGAGCATTTTTTTCAATGGCTGTTCCATTGATGCTGTATTATTTAGTATTTAGAAGAGTCGTATCCGATGAATATTTGGAATATTCAAATGGCTGTTCATATCTAACTTATATCACTTTGGGGGAAGTGCTGAATGTTCTTTCATTTTCAACGCTTATGAGTGTAGGTAGATGTTTGATTACAGAACAAAGAGAAGGCACTTTAGACAATTTTTTATTATCACCTGCTTCTAGAATGGGATATTATGTGGGGGCCTATATTGAACAGTTTGCAAGGTCTATGATGGAAGCCGTTTTCGTGGTCGTTTTCGGAGTTGTCTTTGGGGCAAGAATTGAGTTACGAAATATACCAAGCATTGTTGTGTGTGTAGTTATATCATCAGTTGCTTTTTTTTCAATTTCTATTTTGGTATCCACCATTATGTTATATACGAGAGATACATATTTGGTACAAAACACCTTGTTTTTATTAATGAGTTGTATATGTGGAGTTGCTTTTCCAATCGAATTTTTTCCTAAATGGATTCAGGTAATTTCAAGAGTGTTTCCGCTAACATATACGTTGAATATTACAAGAGCTTGTGCAAGTGGAACCTTTGAATTTCATGAATATATCAGTGATATTCTATACCTGATAATACTAAGTATAGTATTTTTATTTGTAGGATATTTGGGATTTAGAAAGCATGAAAAGAAATTAATTGAGAATGTTTTGGCATAATTGCGAAGGGAGAATAAATATGTTAGTGGCGAACCATTTATATAAAGATTATTTTGTTAAAAAAGGTAAACTATTTAATAAAGTAAAAGAAGAAAAACATGCCGTACGTGATGTATCATTGAGGATACAAAAAGGTCAAATTGTTGGTCTGTTGGGAATAAATGGGGCAGGAAAGACAACAACTATAAAAATGTTGACAACAATGATTTCTCCAACATCCGGAGAAATAGAAATTGATTCTATTGATGCAGTGAAAAACTATATGGAAGCCAAGAAGAAAATCAATCTGATTACCGGTGGAGAGAGAAATATTTACTGGAGACTCACCGCAAAAGAAAATTTGGAATATTTTGGTAGTCTATATGGAATTAATGGAAAACAGTTAGACAAGAGAATAGATGAAATATTAAAAATAGTCGATTTAGAAAAGCAAAAGGATTTACCAGTTGAAAAATATTCAAAGGGAATGAAGCAACGTTTGCAGATTGCTAGAGGACTGATAAATGATCCAGAATATATTTTTATGGATGAACCTACTTTAGGTTTGGACATTATGATTACAAAGAATATTCATGAGTATGTCAAAAAACTTGCTTATGAAGAAAATAAGGGGATTTTAATCACTACACATTATATTTTTGAAGCAGAAGAGTTGTGTGATTATATTTATGTTATTGATGATGGCAAAATTGTTGCAGAGGGTACATCTGAGAAAATTAAGAAATTATATACACCAAAGAAAGTATGTAAATTCACTTTTGAGGATGTAAGTGTTATCGACCAGTCAATCATTTCTGAGTTTGAAGAAAAGAAGATGGAGATAAATATTGATAAAGCAAATCAGGATGCAGTGATTAAATCTGAGGCATTAGATTTGCAAGAGATATTGTCGTATTTTACAGAAAAGAAGATAAATATCTTAAATATTGATATTTTAGAAGCTTCGCTTGAGGATGCATTGCTTGAGATATTAGGAGGGAAAAACAGTGACATTTCTTTTGGTATGTAAAGGCGAGATGGCTAAACAGAGAAGAAATTATTTTAGTACATGGTCAACGTATATTTCGCTATTATTGTGGCCGATTTTGACGGTTGGAACTGTTATCTATTCTTATAAGAGCTTTGATGTTTCAATGTTAAACGTTATAGGAATTCATTCAGAATCAGATTTGTGGATTTTCTTACTGACAGGTTTTCTATGTTATAACTGCTTCTGGGTTATGGTACAAAGTGCATTTTTTATGCAGCGAGAGCGACAAAATGGTACTTTGGAAACTATTTTCTTGGCACCAGCCCCTCGATTGGCCATAATGTACGGGCGCTCATTAGGAGCCTTGTTCCAAAGCACATGGATATTATTATTATACACTGTTGCAGTATTACTGATTCAGCGTGATAAGATTGTTGGTGTGATTGTAACGTTGCCTGTTGTATACATAATTGTAATAGTTAGTGCTGTATGTTGGGGTGGATTTATAAATTCTATTTTTGTAATTTCTAGGGACATTGATTTTTGGTTTTCGCTTTGCGATGAGCCGATGAAGCTATTGGCAGGAGTGTCGTTGCCAGTAAAAATAATGCCTATGATTTTAAGAGTGATTTCAGCGATTTTTCCGCTTACGTACAGCTTAGAGATTATTAGGCAGCTATTAGTTGGAGGAGGAATTGATTTCTACGTGTTAAGTAAATATATCATTGCAAATTTAGTTGTTGTAGCTATTACTGCTTTTATTCTGTCAAAGGCAGAACAAAATAATAGAGTAACTGGAAACTTAAGCTTGTATTAATTGTTGGGGGTAAATGAGAAAATGGATACAAACGATATTTATAGAAAGAATATGGAAATTACACTTGAGAAGTTGGATGGCAAATTTTATATAGCATATGATTATAGTGCATATGAAGTAAACGAAGTTGGAGCAAGAATTATTGACTTGTGTAATGGGCAAAATAGTGTTTCAGATATTGCCGATAAGTTGTCGAAACACTTTAACGTTGAGTATGAGAAAGTCCTGAATGATGTGATTTCATATATCACAATTTTAACGGACAAGAGCTTTGTAAATAAGTGTGGTTAAAAATAGTTTTACTATTTTTAATAAAAAAATTTAAAAGGAGGAAATAATGATGTACGAAGCACCAGTATTAGTAAGAGTTATAATGGTAGCGTAATTTAAGACACTTTTTGAGACATTTAATAATGAATCTGATACACTCTATTTATCAAAGAAAGGAATCATTATTATGCCTCGTACAAGAAGAACATTTTCACCAGAATTCAAAGCAAAACTAGTCCT
>SVFB01000077.1 GCA_015057085.1 Lachnospiraceae bacterium | reverse complement strand
TGTCCCGGAGAAAAATTCGGTGTTAGAAGCGAAACACTTGCTTGGGCAATTTTTGCGCAGCGAGCCCCGATTTTGTGCGGGAAGAGGGATGTGGCTGTGGTCTGTTCAAAAGGGCGCATTGAAGTAAATGGGGTCTGCACACGGCGCTTAAACAGCGAGGGCCTGCTGGCTTCAATAGGTTTGTGGGGCGGGACTGGAGAACTGTGTGTTAAATTTGATTCATCTTTGCGGTGAAAACTTATCACATTTTCACTTTACTTTGATAAACTATCGGGTATAATTATACATGTTAGCATTTCGTGTGCAAAAACATTCATCAGTAAGATGAAAGAAATAGATTAACATATAAAAGGAGAGAGCTAAGGCAATGAGTAAGGATTTAGAAATTAGATGGCATGGCCGTGGTGGACAGGGTGCGAAGACCGCAGCACTGCTTTTGGCAGATGTAGCATTTTCCACAGGTGCACATGTGCAAGGTTTCCCGGAGTACGGACCGGAGAGAATGGGAGCTCCGATTACAGCCTATAACCGAATCAGTAGAAAGCCAATTCGTGTGCACTCTAATATTTATGATCCGGACCTGGTTATGGTAGTAGATGAAACTTTGCTTGAATCAGTACATGTAACCGCAGGATTAAAGCCGGAAGGCGCAATTGTCATCAACACACCAAAGAGTGTAGAAGAGATTAGACCTCTCCTTCAGGGATATACAGGAGCGGTGTATACCATCGATGCAAGAAAAATATCAGAAGACGCATTAGGAAAATATTTCCCGAATTCGCCGATGCTTGCAGCCGCAGTTGCTGTCAGCGGCGTGATGGATCAGAAAGATTTCATTGAACAGATGCGAGGCTCATACAAGCATAAATTTGCAAAAAAGCCGGAAGTAATCGATGGAAATATGAAAGCATTAACGATGACACTTGATTCCATTGCTCCGGCAATCGCAGGAAAGAAACCACTTTGCGCTGAATAATCGGATAGAAAAAGCGCAATCAAGAATCAAGGAAAAACACTAGGAGAGAACATGAGAACTGACGTATTTAAGATAAACGAGACAACCCCACATCAGGATTTGACAGAAGGCTTGATGTTTTTCGGGGCCGGAAGTACCAAGAATTTTAACACAGGAGAATGGAGAACCAATACTCCGGTATTTATTGCAGACAAATGTAAGCAGTGTTTGCTTTGCGCACCTGTTTGCCCGGATTCCTGCATCCCGGTAGCAGATTCCAAACGTGGTGAGTTTGATTTGGAACATTGCAAAGGATGTGGAATTTGCGTAGAGGCATGTCCTTTTGACGCAATTGTAATGAAGGAGGGCAAATAAGATGGCTAGAAGAGATCGAATGTCGGGAAACGAAGCTGTTTCCTACGCAATCAAGCAGATTAACCCGGATGTTATGCCGGCATTTCCGATTACACCGTCTACGGAAATTCCACAGATGGTATCAAATTATATCGCAAACGGACAAATGGACACAGAATTTATACCGGTTGAATCAGAACATTCTTCCATGTCTGCAACAATCGGAGCCGAAGCGGCAGGAGCACGTTCGTTAACTGCTACAAGTTCCGCAGGACTTGCACTGATGTGGGAGGAACTCCTTTTGGCAGCCAGTAACCGCATGCCATGTGCACTTGCATTGGTAAACAGAACATTGTCCGGACCAATCAACATCAACTGTGATCACTCCGATGGAATGGGCGCTCGAGATACAGGATGGATTCAGATTTATGCTGAAAACAATCAGGAAGCATACGATAATTTCATACAGGCATACCCGATCGCAGAGGATCCACGTGTACATCTTCCAATTATGATTTGTCAGGACGGATTCATCACCAGCCATGCAGTTGAAAATATCGAGCTGTTAGAGGATAAGGAAGTAAAGGAATTTGTCGGTGAATATCATCCGGAAGAGTTTTTGTTAAATCCGGATAAACCAATTGCCGTAGGTCCGTATGCAATCAGTAATTATGTGATGGAAGCGAGAAAAAATCAGCTTCAGGCTTTAGAGCGTTCTAAAGAAGTCATTTTGGAAGTGGCAGAAAAGTATAAGAAGTTATCAGGAAGAGGCTTTGGTCTATTTGAGGAATATAAGACTCAGGATGCGGATTACATTATGGTAATCATTGGTTCCGCAGCCGGTACTGCAAAAGAAGCAGTGGATGCACTTCGAGAAGCAGGAAAGAAGGTTGGTGTGTTAAAGCTACGTGTCTTTAGACCATTCCCTGCAGAAGAAATCGCAAATGCCATCAAACATGCAAAGGCAGTTGCAATTATGGACAGAACCGAAAGCTACAATACACACGGCGGACCATTGGGCGCCGAGATTGAGGCGGGACTGTACAGAGCAAAAGCAAATTGTATGGCAGTCAACTACATATACGGTTTAGGCGGACGTGATTTCACCGTAAACCATGTATCCGATATTTTCGCAGAATTAGAAGATGCGGTACAAAACAACAAAGAATTAGAGCAGTACAAATATATTGGATTGAGAGAGTAGGGAAAAATGGCAAACTATAGTTTAAAAGAAGTAATGAATAAACCGGAGCGTTTGGCACCGGGACATCGTATGTGCGCAGGATGCGGAGCAACCATCGGTGTAAGAGCGGTGCTTCGTGCGCTTCATGAAGGAGATCGTGCAGTGATTGGAAACGCAACAGGATGCCTTGAAGTTTCCAGCTTCACCTATCCATATACAGCATGGGAAGATAGCTATATTCATAATGCATTTGAGAATGCAGGCGCAACCTTGAGTGGTGTAGAAACCGCATATAAGGCGCTTAAGAAAAGAGGTCGTCTGCCAAAGGATGAGAACTTTAAGTTTATCACTTTCGGTGGTGACGGTGGAACCTATGATATTGGATTTCAGTCACTCTCAGGAGCAATGGAGCGCGGCCATGATCTGGTGTATGTATGCTACGACAATGGCGCATATATGAATACAGGTATTCAGCGTTCATCTGCAACTCCGATGTATGCCGATACTACCACAACTCCGGTTGGATCTAAGTCCAACGGAAAGATGCAAAACAGAAAAGATTTGGCTTCAATCATAGCCGATCATGATGTGCCATATGTTGCACAGTCTACTTTTACTGCAGATTTTAGAGATCTTCATCTGAAGGCAGAAAAGGCTATTTATACCGAGGGCGCAGCTTTCTTAAACTTGATGACACCTTGTCCTCGTGGATGGAGATATGAAGCGAAGGATATTATGAAGATTTGTAAGCTTGCGGTGGAGACCTGTTATTGGCCGATGTTTGAAGTTGATCACGGAAAGTGGAGACTGACATATGAGCCAAAGAAGAAACTTCCAATCGAAGATTTCCTTCGAGAGCAGGGAAGATTTAAGCACTTGTTTAAGCCGGGAAATGAAGATTTGTTGGAGCAGTTCCAGGCGGAGGTTGACAGACGTTGGGACGATTTGTTGTATAAATGTGGAAAGGATTGATATATGACCCTTTTAACCTATCAGGTATTTAAAACAGTTGCGCTTATTGGAAGTTTTCACAAGGCGGCTGAAATTTTAGGCCTGACCCCTTCCGCAGTGAGCCATTCGGTTTCAGCTATGGAGGATGAACTTGGTTTTGCAGTGTTAAATCGGAGCAAAAATGGAGTGACATTGACAAATTACGGTGAACATTTGTTACCTTATGTAAATGCCGTTTTAAATTCTGATGAAAGTTTGCAGCAGTACATCGCTGAGACAAATGGTTTAAAGCAAGGTAAGGTGAAGATGGCAGTGTTCTCCTCTGTTTGCACCAACTGGCTTCCGGAAATATTAAGTACCTTTAAAAAGAAGTATGAAGGAATCAATATTGAAATTTTTCAGGGAACATATGATGATGTTTCTTATTGGATAAAAAACGGAATGGTGGATTTAGGATTTCTTTCTGTTTCTTCAGCAAAAGATATTCCGATTGAACCTCTGTACAGGGATCCGCTTCTTTGTGTTTTGCCAAAGGGTATGAAGAAAAAGGGTAAGACTATGACCATCGAGGAAATGCGAGATCATCAGTTTGTTACGCAGCGAGAGTCCACGGATGCAGATATTCAAAAGTTTCTCAAGGAGAACAAGTTAAGCATTCAGTCTAATTATCATGTGGTGGATGACTTGTCCACGGTTCGTTTGGTGGAAAAAGGCTTTGGAATCTGTCTGATGCCTCAGTTGGTTATGAAGGATATCCCATATGAGGTTGATACCTATCCGGTGGAGCCGGATGCGGCGCGAATTATTGGAATCGCAGCCATGAATCCAAACTTTATGGCACCTGCGGTTCGTACAATGTATCGCCATATCATTGATAATTTTAAAAAGATTTAGACAAACTCTTCTATTAGAAATCCAAATAAATATTTAGTCAACGCAAGGGTCGCAACATTTGTTGCGGCTTTTGTGCTTTAAAATCCTTGAAACATAAGGCTTTGAATGGTATGATTAACACTATCGAGTATAAGTGGAGGACACTAAAATGAGTAAAATTATCTTAACCGGAGACAGACCCACAGGACGACTTCACGTGGGACATTATGTAGGTTCCCTTCGTCGTCGCGTAGAATTACAAAACTCCGGAGAATTCGATAAAATATATATTATGATTGCAGATGCGCAGGCATTGACGGATAACTTCGACAATCCGGAAAAGATTCGTCAGAACATCATCGAAGTCGCATTGGATTATCTTTCAGCAGGACTGGATCCGTCTAAGAGTACATTATTTATTCAGTCCCAGATTTCGGAATTGACAGAGCTCACATTCTTTTATTCCGATCTTGTTACAGTATCACGTTTGGAACGCAATCCTACAGTAAAGAGCGAGATTCAGATGCGTGGATTCGAGCGCAGTCTGCCTGTTGGATTTTTCACCTATCCAATCAGCCAGGCGGCAGATATTACTGCATTTAAGGCGACAACCGTACCGGTTGGAGAGGATCAGCTTCCGATGATTGAGCAGACCAGAGAAATCGTGCGCAAGTTTAATGCAACCTATGACGAAGTCTTAGTAGAGCCGGAGGTAATGCTTCCGGAGAATGAAGCTTGCAACCGCTTGCCGGGAACAGATGGAAAAGCAAAGATGTCTAAATCACTTGGAAACTGTATTTATCTTGCAGACACAGAGGAAGATGTGCGCAAGAAGATTATGGGAATGTATACTGACCCGACGCATATTCAGGTTTCCGATCCGGGACATTTGGAGGGAAATACCGTATTCACTTATTTAGATGCCTTTAGCAAACCGGAGCATTTTGAGGAATATCTTCCGGAATATGCAAATCTTCAGGAATTAAAGGATCATTACACAAGAGGCGGACTGGGTGATGTGAAAGTCAAGAAGTTCTTAAACAATGTCATTCAAGAAGAACTTGCTCCGCTTCGTATTAGAAGAAAAGAATACGAAAAGGATATTCCGGCAGTATATGATATCTTAAAGGCCGGTTCTGATGCAGCCAGAGAAGTTGCGGCACAAACTCTTTCAGAAGTAAAAGCAGCAATGCGAATCAATTATTTTGATGATTTGGATTTGATTCATGCTCAGACAGAAAAATACAAAGGAATTGAATAAAACAAATTAAAATTTCGATAGCTCTAAGTCTTGACTTAGAGCTATTTTTGAAATAGGGTAAAAATGCGATAAAAAATTGCGCGGGGTTTTTATGGAGAGCAAAAAGCGAGATAGCGAATCAAAAAAGAAGAGAGAGCGTGTACTTCGCCGGCTGATGTTGATTGCACCATGGGCGTTTATGATGATAGTGTTAATCAGTTTTGTATGGGTGCAAGGCAGTGATCTTTTGGTATCAGCGAATTTAGAAGATGCCAAAACATACAGCAAACATTATGCATTGATTACCGGAGACAATGATGATGCTTTTTGGGAAAGCGTTTATCAGAGTGCGCTTGCTGCAGGACTTGAAAGCGATGTGTATGTAGAACATTTTGGATATGATCTGGCAGTGCGATATTCCAAAACAGAACTTTTGGATATGGCCATCAATGCAAATGTAGATGGAATCATTCTCGAAGGGGATGAAGATGAGGAAACCATAGCGCTGATTGATCGGGCGGTGGAAGCAGGGATTCCCGTTGTGACGCTTTTGACAGATAGCTCCGGAAGCACAAGACAATGCTATGTCGGAGTAAACAGTTACGATATCGGTCAGAAATACGGAGAGGAAATCATATCGCTGATTGGAAGTCAGTCACCGGATGGCAAGACTGTCAGTGTTATAGTTAATAATGATGCCGACAATGTAGGACAAAATCTAATTCTTCTTGGAATTCGTGAGCGATTAGAAAAGGAATATGGTTCCGAAACGATTGAAGTGACTGCAACGAGCATCGATTCGGAAGATGTATTCGAGGTAGAAGAATATATGAGAGAAACCTTTCTGGACAAAAAGTCGCTTCCGGAATTTATGGTTTGTCTGAATTCGATTACCACAAATCAGGCGTATCAGGCAGCAGTCGATTATAACGGAGTCGGAGATTGCGTGATTTTAGGATATTATGATTCCGATTCGATTTTGACTGCGGTATCAAAGGGCATTATTACCAGAACGCTGTCCCTGGATACGGAAGAGATGGGCCAAATGGCTGTCGAAAGTCTAAATGATTATATCGAAACCGGATACACAAACGGGTATATGGTGGTAGATATGAATATGATTAACCGCGAAGAGGCTGCCGCAATCCTCGAGGAGAGAGGAGGAGATGCGCAATGAAAAAATTGATTGCATTTTTTCGACGTCAGTCTTTTCGAAGAAAACTGATTTCTATTTTTACAGCCTTTGCCTTTGTGATTTTGATGCTGAATACTTTAATCTATGCCGGATTTGCCTCTCTTCTTACCAGATTGGGAGATGTGTATGAGAGTAATATGCAGCTCAATGATATGGATGCGACAATCAGTTTGCTTCAAAACAGCATTGATGATTATGTGAGCACAAAGAGTTTTGAATCCTTGGAGAATTATTATAATTACGATAAGGAATTAAGAGAAGAGGCACAACTTTTAAATGATGTGCCGTCGGATGATGTGCTTCTTTTGGCGGAGAAAAATATTCGCAATCTCTGCAATGCCTATCTGCAAAAAGCAGAAGATACAGTTGATGCAAAGCGTGGAAGAAACGTGGAACTTTATGCGGAATTATCCGAGGATACAGCAAAGCTCGGAGAAGAAATTCATACTTATATTTACAGTTTGAACAATGATTTGTTTAAGTCCAATTCAGAGACCTATATGACCGTAAGTTCAGCCATCGGCCGACTGGAAACTGTCAGCGTCATTGTGTTGCTGTTAACCATCGGTGGAAGCATCATGATCCTATCCACCAGCACGGCAGCGCTGATCCGACCGCTGAACAGATTGGCAGGAGCGGCAAACGAAGTGGCGGACGGAAATTTAGACATCGAGACGTTGCCTGTTTATACAAAGGATGAAGTTGGTGTCGTAACCAATGCATTTAATCAAATGGTTGATAGTATTCGCCAGTATATCGCAGTGCAGCGAGAAAATATGGAGCGCGAAAATGCGTTAAAAGAAAACGAACTTCGAATGCAAAATCACCTGCGTGAAGCGCAGCTGAAATATCTTCAGGCGCAGATTAATCCGCATTTCCTTTTTAATACATTAAATGCCGGAGCACAGCTTGCCATGATGGAGGAGGCAAAAAAGACAGGAGAATTGCTGACCAATACCGCAGCCTTTTTCCGGTATAATGTCAGAAACAGCGAAGATGCAACAATCGGTGAAGAAGTTCGTCTGGTGGACAATTACATCTATATTTGTAATGTTCGATTCCCGGATGAAATTCATTTCGAAAAGGATGTGGATGAAAGCCTGGAGGATATGAAAGTGCCAAGTATGATTTTGCAGCCGCTTGTGGAAAATGCATTTAATTATGGAATTCGTAATCTGGAGCGCAGGGGGATGATAGAGCTGGAAATCAAACGTGTCGATGAACGGATTCAAATCAGCGTTTGGGATAACGGACGTGGCATTTCTGCGGAGCGAATCGATGAGATTTTGCATGCGAAAAAGCCGCAGCCGGATCCACGCTCCACCAGTTCAAATGGTGTGGGAATTCGAAACTTGCTGGAGCGATTGCGATTATATTTTGACAATGATGTCACTTTCAATATTATCAGTGAAGGAGAAGAAGCAGGAACGGAAATCTTAATTTCGATTCCGTGTCTGAAGGAGTAGCGAAATGTATCGAATTTTATTGGCGGATGATGAGGGGATTGTATTAGATTCCTTAAAGATGATCATTCATAAAAATTTTCCGGAGGAGTTTCAGATTGAAACAGCGAAAACCGGACGCGATGTGATTGAGATGGCGGAGGTCTTTCGCCCGGATATCGCCTTTATGGATATTCAAATGCCCGGAATCAATGGACTTGATGCCATGAAAGAAATCAAAAAGCAAAATCCGAATGTGATTTTTGTAGTGTTGACTGCGTATGACCGATTTGAGTATGCAAAGGAGTCTGCAAATCTGGGCGTCTTTGAATATATGAACAAACCATTTACACCGGATGGAATCGTAGAAGTTTTGAATCGTGTGATTCGCAAAATCAACAGCAATCGAAAGAAAAGAAGCGATGATTTAAGAATCCGGGAAAAGATGGAGACGGTTACGCCGATTATTGAAACTGGATTTGTTTATTCCATTATGTTTGAGGAATTTTCGGAATCAGAGGTGGAGAATTACAAGCAATTATTGGAACTGGATTGCGAAGAGGGATGCATGATGGTTTTCTCCGTCGGCGAGGATCAGCATGGCAATCATATGACAAATGCTGTAGGGGCAGGCGTGAAAATTCAAAAATCCTTCCAAAAAGTCAGAGAACAAATTCACGACTATTGGAGAGATGCAGTAGTCGGTTCGATTATTTCCAGCCGTATTCCTGTATTTTTGCCACAACAGAAGCAAAAGATGGATTACGAAGAACGAATCAGCATGATTGATAAAAACAGAGAGCTTGCCAGAAATCTGTTCAAATTGACCGACTGCAAATTCCGAATTGGAATCGGTTCTACAGTAAAGCTTCGAGAAAGTCTGCGCTCCTATGAGGAGGCAGTGAATGCCCTGGCAAATTCTACGGGAAGTGTGGCGCATGTGGATGACCTTCCGGTTTCCTGTCAATATGATGCGGAATATCCGATTGATTTGGAGAATGGATTGTTTGATGCTTTGAAATCCGGAGATGCGGATCGCTGCAAACATCTGGCCGGAGAATATTTTGATTGGATGTTGCAAAACTATGATGAGACAAATCAGTCGGTTCGTTTGAAGACGCTGGAATTTGTGCTATTTGCGGAGCATGATGCATATCTGGTGGGAGGAATGAAGTATCATTTCACGGACCGCGCAGATTATCTGGAGAGGGTGACAAACGCAGAACGCAACAGTGATTTGAGGGATTGGTTTGTAGGGCATTTCAGAGATGCTGCTTCTAAAATTGCGACAAAGCAAGAGAATCATGAGAACCATGTGGTTGCAGAGGCAAAAGATTTTATTCAAAAGAATTTCGGCAATGATATTTCTTTGGATGAGTTATCAAGGATTTTAAATCTAAGCCCGTACTATTTCAGCAAACTCTTCAAAGAGGAAACCGGTGCAACCTTTATGGAATATCTCACAAATCTTCGCTTGGAGAAGGCGAAAGAACTGCTAAAGGATTGCAATTTGACAATGAAAGAAATCTGTGGGGAAGTTGGATATTCCGATCCGAATTATTTTAGTCGGATTTTCAAAAAGAACATCGGTATGACGCCGACGGAATATCGTGAGGGAAATGTGTATGAAACGAAACAATAAGCGCAAAAGAATTTTAGCGCTGCTTTTATTTGGTGCCTTGCTGGTGACCACCGCATGCTCTCCTGCATCAGGATCCGAAGCGGAAAAAGAGGACGATGGGAAAATCGAAATCGGAATCACCTTCGATACTTTTATATTAGAGCGTTGGCAGAGAGACAGGGATGTGTTTGTCTCTGCGGCAGAAGAGCTGGGCGCAACAGTGAATGTGCAAAATGCAAATGGCGATATCGATGAACAGATTAACCAAATCGATTATTTTATCCAAAAGGGAATGGATGCAATTGTAGTGATTCAGGTTTCGGATGACGAGAAAACCTTGCGGGGTGCCATCACTCGCGCACACAATGCCGGAATTCCGGTGATTAGTTATGACCGATTGGTGCTCGATGCCAATGTGGATTTATATATTTCTTTTGATAACGAAAAAGTCGGAAAACTAATGGCTGAGCATATGCTATCACATCTGGGTACGACTGCAAATATAGTCCAAATCTGTGGACCTCTTTCGGACAACAATGTATCTATGGTTATGGATGGATTTGAAGCTGCGACGGAGGATAGCGGATTTAGTATTTTGGAAACGGATTTTTGTACCGGATGGATTTCGGAATATGCCTTTGAATATGCCTCTGATTATTTAGATAACAATCCGGCACCGGACGGATTTATGTGTGGAAATGATGCTTTGGCAGGGAATGTGATTAAGGCGCTCTCTGAGGCACAGCTCGCCGGAGATGTTTGCGTGGTGGGACAGGATGCAGATTTGGATGCCTGCCAGCGTATTGTGGAAGGCACACAGTGCATGACAGTCTATAAACCAATTGAAAAACTGGCGCGTCGTGCAGCAGAACTTTCGGTGGCACTTGCAGAAGGCAAACGGATTTTGAGTGTGACAAATCGTATCAATGATGGAACATATGATGTGCCATACGAAACAATTACGCCGATTGCAGTCACTGCAGAAAACATGGATGAAGTGATTACGGGGAACTATCACGAAGAGGAAGATATTTACTTAAACGTTAGAAAAACAGATAACGAGACAGAAAAATAGGAAAAAAGTACGTAGCACATTTTTGAGCGGGATAAATTTGAAAAACAAATTTGTCCTGCTTTTTTTGTGTCCCATTTTATTTGGCATGACAAAAATTTGAAGAAGAAGACAATTTATTCCTATTTTTTTCGTGTTAATTTATACGTGCAAAGGAAAACAAGTATAGGGAGGTTATTAAACATGAAGAAAAAATTACTTGCTGGTTTATTAACAACTGCTATGGTTGCCACTATGGTTGCCGGATGTGGCGGAAACACATCTGATACCGGAAGCAATTCAAGTAGCAGTAACACGTCAGACGGAGGTTCTCAGACAGTTGGTATCTCAATGCCTACACAGTCCCTTGAGAGATGGAATCGTGATGGTGAATATCTGAAGGAACAATTCGAAAAAGCAGGATACAAAGTAGAACTTACATATTCTGACAACGATTCCGGAAGACAGGTAAATGATATCCAGAATATGATTGCAGCAGACGTAGACCTTTTGGTTGTAGCTGCAATTGATGGAGCAGCACTAAACACTGCAATGGACGAAGCTGCAGATGCAGAGATTCCGGTTATCTCATATGACCGTTTAATCTTAAATGATGCTGTTTCTTACTATGTATCATTTGATAACTATACTGTAGGAAAGCTTCAGGGTGAATATGTTGTAGAAGCACTTGATCTCGAAAATGCAACAACTACTTACAATATGGAATTCACAGCCGGTGATCCTGCAGATAACAATGCCGGATACTTCTATCAGGGCGCATATGATGTATTGAAAAAATACATTGATGCAGGAACCTTAAAGGTTGTATCAGGACAGGTTGATTTTGATTCTGTAGCAACCGCACAGTGGAGCACAGATACTGCACTTGACAGAGCACAGAACATTCTTGGTTCTTACTATGCAGATGGAACACAGCTTGATGTATGGCTTTGCTCAAACGATTCAACAGCACTTGGTGTTGCACAGGCAATCCAGTCTGACTATTCCGGAACAAACAAGCCAATCATCACCGGACAGGACGGCGATATTGCGAACTTAAAGAATATCGTAGATGGTATTCAGACAATGACCGTTTATAAGAATGTATCAAACGAGTCAGTCGTTACATTGGCACTTGCACAGGCAATCCTTAAGGGAGAGACAATTGATGAAAGTCTTTGCGATACCTTTGATATTGAATGTGCATATGATACTACCTCTTACTCAACAACAGAAGGACATAACTGCCCATCATTCTTGTTGGTTCCGGCTGTTGTAACAAAGGATAACCTTGATTATCTTGTTGATACCGGTCTTTATGAGTGGGACGGAGACTATCTGAAGTCTACAGCTGAATAATAAACAGTAATTCAAATGCCTGGCGGCAGATGGAACATCCACTGCCGCCGATATTTTGTAAAAAGATAACGTTTGACTTTAGAAATGATTGGAAAGGAGGATAAAACTTTGGCCGATACGATTTTAAAAATGAAATCGATAACCAAGGAGTTCCCTGGGGTCAAAGCGCTTGATAACGTAAACCTTGAAGTGGAGCGAGGCGAGATTCATGCTCTGATTGGAGAGAATGGAGCTGGTAAATCGACTTTGATGAATGTGTTATCAGGTACTTATCCGGTAGGCTCCTACACAGGAGAAATTTATTATGAGGGCGAGCTGTGTCAGTTTAAGACACTGAGAGATAGCGAAGAAAAAGGTATTGTTATTATCCACCAGGAGCTCGCATTGATTCCTCTTCTCACCATTGGCGAGAACATGTTCCTGGGAAATGAAATCAGAAAAAAGAGTGGATCCATCGACTGGGATCGTACTTTCAACGAAGCGGAAAAACATATGAAGCAGGTGGGACTTAGCGAAAGTGCCCAGACCCTGATCAAGGATATCGGAACAGGAAAGCAGCAGCTTGTAGAAATTGCAAAGGCATTTGCAAAGAACGTAAAGCTTCTGATTTTGGATGAGCCGACTTCCTCATTGAATGATGAAGATGCAAAGATGCTCCTTGACCTGCTGATTAGTTTTAAGGAAGAAGGATTAACTTCCATTATTATTACGCATAAATTAAATGAAATTATTTATTGTGCTGACAAGGCTACAATCATTCGAGACGGTTCTACCATCGAAACATTGGTAAAGGGTGTGGATGAATTTAATGAAGACCGTATCATCAAAGGAATGGTAGGACGAGAAATCGAAGACCGCTATCCGACACGTGAACATAAGGTTTCTTCAGAAGTCAGCATCGAGGTAAAAGATTGGACGGTTCACCATCCGCTTTATCCGGAAAAGATTGTGGATAATCATGTATCCTTTAAGGCATACAAAGGTGAGGTTGTAGGATTCTCCGGACTTCAGGGTGCGGGACGTACAGAACTTGCCATGAGTATCTTTGGCAAGAGCTACGGAACCGATATCAGCGGAAGTATTTATATCAACGGAAGTCAGGTGAAACTCAACAGTCCGAAGGAAGCCATTGAGAAAGGTCTTGCCTATGTAACCGAGGATCGTAAAACCAATGGTTTGATTTTGGGCGAGAGCATTTGCTTTAACACTTCTTTAGCAGCATTAAATAAGATCAGTAAAAATGGAGTCATCGATCGAAACCTTGAGCAGAAGGCTGCAGAGGATATGACGAATGAAATGGGAACCAAGACCCCGTCCGTTAATCAGGTAATCGGAAATCTATCCGGAGGTAACCAGCAGAAGGCACTTCTTGGAAAGTGGATGTTTACAGAACCTGATATATTAATTCTCGATGAGCCGACCAGAGGTATTGATGTCGGAGCAAAGTATGATATTTATTGCCTGATTAATGATATGGTTGCAAAAGGCAAGACTGTCATCATGATTTCATCAGAGATGCCGGAACTTCTTGGTATGTGTGATCGAATTTATATTATGAATGAAGGAAACCTGGTGGCTGAGGTTGCAGCAGCAGAAGCAACACAGGAAGGCATCATGGCAGAAATCATTCATTCTTCTAAATAGTTTGCGAAAGGAGATTTGTTGAAATGGCAAATGAAACAAAAGCGAAGAGCCAAATGAACGTGGTTGACTTCTTCTCAAAGTACACAATGATCATAGCGCTTGTCGTAGTATTTATATTATTTTACTTTTTGACCGGAGGAAGACTCCTTCTGGCACAGAACATGTCTAACTTATTAATCCAGAACGGATATGTATTTGTAATGGCATGTGGTATGTTACTTTGTATCTTAACCGGTGGTAACATTGATCTTTCAGTTGGATCAGTGATTTGTATGATCGGTGGTGTTGGCGCTGTATTAATCAACAACAAGGGATGGAATCCGATTCTTTCAATTGTGATTTGTCTTTTACTTGGTTTAGCAGCAGGTGTTTGGCAGGGATTTTGGATTGGATATGTGAGAATTCCTCCGTTTATTACCACATTGGGTGGTATGTTTATCTTCCGTGGAATCGGACGTTTGATTCTCGATTCCAAGACTGTACCGGTACAGAATGAAACCTTTATCAATATCTTCAATTCCTATATTAAAGTACCGGGATTAGATGATGGTGAAATTGCTCTTTCCCCAATTATTGTAGGTGTGCTTGCAGCAGCATTTATTATCATCAGCACAATTACCTCTCGTGCGAAAAAGGCAAAGAAGGGTTATAGACAAAATAGTATCTTTGTGGATTATGGAAAGGCAGTTGTAATTGCAGCAGTTTTGATTTTTTACTGCATCAAGCTTTCCCAGTACAAGGGTATTTCTGTCATGATTCTTTGGGTAGCAGCAATCTGCTTGATTTATAACTTCATTACATCAAAAACCGTAATCGGTCGTTATTTCTATGCGGTCGGCGGAAACGAGAAAGCAACTAAGCTTTCCGGTATCAATACAAACAAGGTATATTTCCTTGCATATGCAAACATGGGACTTCTTGCAGGTCTCTGCGGACTCTTATGTTTGGCACGTGTTGGTTCTGTAAATGGATCAACCGGAACTTCATTCGAGATGGATGCAATCGGTTCATGTTTCATCGGTGGTGCTTCTGCATACGGTGGATCCGGTTCTATCCCTGGCGCAATCATCGGTGCATTGCTCCTTGGTACCATCAACATGGGTATGTCCATTATGGGTATCGGTGATTCTTGGCAGTACGTTGTAAAGGGCGCTGTACTTTTGGTTGCAGTTATCTTTGACGTAATCTCAAGCCGTAAAAAAGGACGTTAGTCAAAATTATCTTTTTACCAGAGGGGCTCTAATCTTATGAGCGGAGTCCCTCATTCCCAAGAAAAAATAGTGCAATTATCCCTTTTCACCTTTTCTTAGACCTTGCCCAACCTTGGCAGGGTCTTTTTCGCAACCGCACCACATCCCTCTTCCCACACAAAATCGGGGCTCGCTGCGCAAAAATTGCCCAAGCAAGTGTTTCGATTCTATCACGAATTTTTCGCCAAGGTACGAGGGCGATATTTCTCCGCCTCACAGTCATAAGTCCACGTCCAAACACTTTCATCAGCAACAGGTCTTCGATCTTCTTCGCCTGTGCAGGCTCCCGCACATTTTCGGTACGGATTTTGTGCAACCACAGCCACATCCCTCTTCCCGCACAAAATCGGGGCTCGCTGCGCAAAAATTGCCCAAGCAAG
>SVFB01000076.1 GCA_015057085.1 Lachnospiraceae bacterium | reverse complement strand
TCGGTGTTAGAAGCGAAACACTTGCTTGGGCAATTTTTGCGCAGCGAGCCCCGATTTTGTGCGGGAAGAGGGATGTGGCTGTGGTTGCACAAAATCCGAGTCGAGAAAGTATAGGAGCCTGCACAAGTGATAGACTACAATGGCCTGTTGCTGGTGGAGTCGATGAAGGAGCGTGGGTTGGCGGGGTATGATATCCTGGGCTGTGGGGAAGAGCGGGGCGAAGCTGCCGTGAAAAATCGGTGAGAAACAAAAAACTGCCTCAAGGAAGTTGAGGCAGTTTGATGGGTACTGTATGTTTGATTGGAATTAGTCAACCTTGGTTCCGCAATTCGGGCAGATTCCAGGTCCAGCAAGAAGAGTCTTGCAAGTTGGGCAAGTTCTGTTCTGCTGTGGAGCATTCTGCTGAGGAGCCTGATATGGCTGACCCTGATACTGCGCATTGTAAGCAGGTGCAGGAGCCTTAGGAAGACCCATGAATAAATAAATCACTGCAAATACTACAACAACAATCAAATAAGCAAGCTCGATAAAGTTATCAATCTTAGACATTACACTGTAGAATGAACTGTAAGAATAAGAATCAAAGAAACGTGCAATGTACTGAATGAACTGGCTCACTAAACTAACACACTCATAGATAACCCAAATAATTGCACCATTCTTTGCAGCCTTACGCACAAGCTCATTCTCCTCAATCAAGAAGGCATAAGCTAAGCATAATGCGATTGCTAAAACACTTACACGACCTGCAAGCAAGATAAATGCTGCTGCAATTCCGGCTGATACGCCAACTTTTGTCTTTAATGGTTCCATTTCTTATTTCCTCCTTAGAAATATCATTTTTAATTATTATAATATTAACTATCTCATTTGGCAAAACATTATTCAACAGAATATTGATATCCATTTTTACCGTTGCGTTTCACCTCATATAATTTCTTATCAGCCTTGGATAAAATTTGCCAAATATCGGCATTTTCATCTAAGTTTGTACTGATATACCCCTGTGACACAGTAAGCTTACCATATGGGGAACATTCATTTTCTAAATTCAGCATATTGATTTCTTCTTGAATCGATTGACCAATGTTATCCAAAAATTCTTTAGATCCATCATTTAAGAGTAATACAAATTCATCGCCGCCGTAACGATAAACGCCTCCAACCTCACGAATCAAACGATTCAATGTGGTTGCCACATTCTTCAAATAATCATCTCCCACCAGATGTCCATAATGGTCATTGATTTCTTTGAAATAATCCACGTCCAATATGCCAACGCCGATGGAATGACGCTCTTCATCAACCGTTTGCGCATCAATTTCCAACAAACGTTTGAAATCGGTTTCGAGTTTGTAGCGATTTCCCACCTTTGTCAATTCATCGCGATTAATCTGCTTATTGATTCGCTCGCGTTCCTGCTCGCGCATTTTAATCTGCGTATCAAGATTGGTAATCTTAGCCTTCTTTTGCAGTTCCATAAACTTGCGGCAAAGCTTTGCGTAATCCATTTCTGCGCGGTGCAGATTATCCATTTCGCCAATTAATTCATAATAGCGAATCCATTGTTCCTTAATCTCGATAAACAAATTGATGGAACGGAGCTCATCTGTAAGTGCCTCTACCTGCTCATCCATAAACAAAAGAAGCTTCTCCATATCCTCGTACTTGCGGAAGGTCTCTGCAATATCGAAAATTGCATTCATATCATTCCAGATATCCGACTTATCTTCCATCTCGAATATTTCTGTAATCGCTTCCTCGTAGAGTTGCAGTGCAACATCCTTTTCCGCAGTCTCTAAATAATAGGAACACTCAATGATTTTAAGACTGATCGCCATATCGATATTATCCGGATGATGCAGGAGCACCTTGCACTTTTCTATATGCTCCTTTGCCTTTTCGTATTCACCAATATTGATGTAGGAATCCGCAAGATTGTAATGACAAACAAATACACGCAGTTGGTATTCGGAATCCAACTGATTTTCGCGGCGCGCAAACTCCTTCAAACAATACTCGAAATACTTGATTGCTTTATGATAATCGCCTAATTCCTGATACTCAGATCCGATATTGTTATAAAACTTACTGATTGCCACAGAAAAATCGACCTTCAACGCTTCCGTAAGTCCATCCAGATAGCACTCCATCGCCATCAGCGGATCTCCGAGCATACTGTTAACTGCTCCGATTGCATTCAGGCAAAGACAATAAAACTCGATATCCTCATCCTTGTTGGTGATGGTAATTGCACGATTAATCAGTGATGCAGCATCCTCATAGCGACCATACTTGAGCATGTCGCGCCCTTCCTGCAAACACTCACGGGCAAGTTTTCGCTCCTTGTCCTCTTGATTTGCAACGCGCTCGCTCTGCTTTTTAAGTATTTCCTCGAAATCGCGAACCGGCATCGGATGATAGAAATAATATCCTTGGATATAATCACAATGATTTTCTTTAAGGAGATCCAGCTGCTCTCTTGTCTCCACACATTCCGTTACAAGCTTTAATCCTAAGCTCTGAGCCATTTCCGATACAGTCTTAATAATTGAACCGGATTTTTCCTCATTTCCTGCTTCGGCGCTGAGCATCTTAATATTAAATTTGATAACATCTGCATCCACATCTTTTAAAACTGCAAGGGACGAACTGCCACTTCCAAAATCATCAATTACAATTCTAAAACCTCTGTTTCGAAGACGTCTCTCCTCTCCGTGGACACGCTCAATATTATTGATATAATGATATTCTTTTATTTCCAATTTCAGGTACTGCGACGGAATATTGTATTCGCTAATCAAGCGCTCAAACTCAGCCGGCACATCAATCTCTTCGAAATCCGAAATCGCTACATTTACTGAAATCGGAATCAAATCGATCCCCGCCTTGGTCCAACTCGCAAGCAAACGTGCTGCATATTCCCATATATAGCGATCTAATTCATATAAACAATGATTCTGTTCAAAAATTGGAATAAATTCACATGGCATGATTACTTTGCCATCTCGACACCATCTTGCCAGTGCCTCTGCTCCGACAATCCGGTTTTCTCTTAAGGAATATTTTGGTTGTAGATAAGGCTCAAATTCTTTAGACTCCAAGCCCTCTTTGATTTGTTCAAGTGTTACTTCCATAACCCAGGGTCCCCCAACATACCCGCTGTGCTACGTTTACATAATCTATTTATTGTTTTGCTACACATACTCCCTGCAAATGTGTTTTCTATGTTAGCATGATTTTTTGCTTCCGTCTAGAATCTTTTCCCATAAAATCAACACATTTTTCATATGAATTTTAAGCACAATGAACCAACAGTATTAAGAAAGCATGTTGCTTGCAACATGCTCGCGCCAAGCGCGGTTGCTGAAAGCAACAAATTCCTATCGCGCGAATGCGCATCCATAGCGGAGCGTTTTTTATCTCAGTCGGGGTTACAATCTCCGACTGAGATAAACGCTCCGCGAGGATGCGCAGAGATTTGCATATGAAATATGTCAGCTACGCTGACGCAAATCTCGCGCCAAGTCTGGCGAGCGAGACTTGAAGACATAGGAATTTCGGAGAAATTTCTATATCATAAAAAGACAGCGCGAGGGGGGATTCGCGCTGTCTTAGGTATCATAATAAATTGGGGGAGGAATTATGATACGGGATATATTAGATGAGCGCTGCAACGCTCTCATCTACTTTTTTCATGTCGGCAGTTGGCTCAAAGCGAGCAACAACATTGCCTTCGCGATCAATAAGGAACTTTGTGAAATTCCATTTGATTTCAGAATTGTTTTTGTAGTCCTTATCAATCTTCTTCAGAAGAGTATTCATAGCCATTGCCTTAACACCCTTTCCGAATCCTTCAAATCCCTTCTGCTCCTTTAAATAACGGAACAATTCGATGGCTGTTTCGCCGTTGACATCGGCTTTCTTCATCTGTGGGAACTGTGTATTATAGTTTAATGTACAGAATTCATGAATCTCATCATCCGTTCCAGGAGTCTGACCTGCAAACTGATTGCATGGAACATCGATGATTTCAAAGCCTTGGTCATGATATTTCTCATACATCTCTTCCAATGGTTTATAATGTGGTGTAAATCCACATCCTGTTGCTGTATTTACAACTAAGACAACCTTGCCCTTGTAATCTGACATAGGTACCTGTGTGCCGTCTGCTGCTTCAACTGATAAATCATAAAAACTCATTTGGAATCCTCCTTTAATCTTTGATCTTATTATTATTTTCTTCTTTTAAATTATCCTTGATTAAATTGTGTACAATCTTTATGTTTGTAATATACACCCTCTGAAATGAAATGTCAACACTTATTTTTAAAAAAAGTTGTGCGCAATTAAAAACGCCGATAAATAACACTTTATCGACGTTTTAACTCAGTATGAAATATGTCAGCTTCGCCCCGCTCTTCCCCACAGCCTAGATCGCTATCACACCCCCGCCAACCCACGCTCCTTTACATAGACTCCACCAGCAACAGGCCATTGTAGTCTATCACTTGTGCAGGCTCCTAGACTTTGTTGACGGATTTTGTTTTGTAACCACGCCAACATTCCCTCTTCCCGCACAAGGTCTCCCTGCGAAAATTGCACCAACGTGTTTCGCTTCTTCTATTACCGAATTTTTCTTTCTCCGGGGTATCCGGGCCGATATTTCTA
>SVFB01000075.1 GCA_015057085.1 Lachnospiraceae bacterium | reverse complement strand
CTGGGTTCAGAACGTCGTGAGACAGTTCGGTCCCTATCCGGCGCGGGCGTAGGATATCTGAGAGGAGCTGTCCTTAGTACGAGAGGACCGGGATGGACTGGCCGCTGGTGTATCTGTTGGCTTACCAGAGCCATGGCAGAGTAGCCAAGCCGGGACGGGATAAACGCTGAAGGCATCTAAGCGTGAAGCCCCCCTCAAGATGAGATTTCCCCTCCTTTAAGGAGATAAGACCCCTGAAAGACTATCAGGTAGATAGGGCAGAGGTGGAAGCATGGTAACATGTGGAGCTGACTGTTACTAATCGGTCGAAGGCTTGACCAAAGAGTTAAGCGAAAGAATGAAATAGTTTGTGGACAGATGATTATGTATGAAGTTTTGAAGATATAATTTGGAGGACGCTTGTTAAGCGTCCTTTTTATTTCGAAATTGGAAATAAAGTACCATTGAAATGTATTCTTATTTTTAGTAAACTATCATAGTGTCGTGAGAGCGACAGAACAGAATAGGGGATTGGTCAAATGGTATGATAGGGGTCTCCAAAACCTTTGGTGGGAGTTCGATTCTCTCATCCCCTGCTTGAGAAAAGCCTTGGAATATTTAGTTCCAAGGCTTTTGTTCTATCTTCTTATTTATTCTTCTGTAAATGATAATATTTTTTGATACTGATCTTCTGTTAGGCTTATCGCATACTGTTGCATATCTAAGCGAAATAGGAAAAGTAAATCTTTGGATTCTGCAACATAGACATAATAATCGGAATCCAATGTGAATTTTAGATTGGTTTTGGACGATCTGCATTTTGCAATTGTACAATTATCAAGCAAATAAAAAAGATAACTAATAGGATACAAGCGGCACATAGAAATAATTTGTTCCTTTTTAACATATGTTTTTCTCCATTCAAGTTTATAAAAGTAAATTTTCCGACTGCTGATGGCTTAGAGTAAGCGGTGTAGTGTAGATATCCTACTCCAACTTTTCAAAACAACCCTCCCTCTGTAAATACATTAATTTGAAACAACGTGATTATAACATTATGAAGGGCGTGGAATCCATAAGCAATTAGTTGTATTGTAATTAAATTATTATAGAATATTTTTGCTGAAAATCGGTTAAAAAGGACTATTTTATTCCCCCCCTATTTTGTTATAATTTTATAGGAAGTTATGGGTTTTAGGTTGAAAATTGTACAAAATATTGAAAGGAAAGAATGGAACTCCTCACTTTCAATAAGTGATGGATACTATGAATATGATAGATAAATAAGGGGGTGCAATATTGAAAAAAATTAGAATCAATCGTCTGTTGTCTCTTTTGGTTGCAGGTTCAATTTTATCAACTGTGTTTGGATGCGGTGCCCAGGAACCTGCGGATACAGAGAAAAATAGTCAGGTTAAAGAAACTCAGAATGAAAATTTGGAATATTTTTCCTTGACTGAAACCTATCAATGCTCTTCGGGAGAATGATTATCGAATGTGAAATGTATTTTGCCGAATCAAAAAGAAAATACTATAAATGTTCATGAAGTTGCGGATTCTTCACAATATCCGATGACCATATATGATAAGCAAAATGATGTGGTCTATTATTCGGAAAGAGTATATGATAATGATCAATTGTTTTGCTATGATTTAAAGACACAGGAATCGGTGCAGTTAACGGACAATATATATGCCATCAATTATATTTTTCCTGTTAAGGATTATGTATATATGCTTGTGGCAATGCAGAACACGCATTATCTTACGATAGTGAAATATGATTTAAATACAAAAGAATTAAGCGTGTTTGATAGTGAAGGGGTATGGACTTTTAATTTGTTGACATACGATATTTATAGCGGAAAACTGTATGCCAGTGCCTGTGATCTGAAAGAGGAAGATGCTTATACCGAAGCATATAATTCACGTCCGGAAGAAGAGTATGACGATAAATTTACCCCTCCGGATTATACCATTTTCGAATTTGGTGAAGATTTTTATAATCCTAAAAAAATTATGACCACAAAAAATAAATATATTCGTCGAATGGCGGCAACTCCAGATGGAAAGCTGTTTGTAACGACGGCAGATACGCTGCCGAATATGGATCCGGAATATGAAAGCTTTTACATGGATCTTGAAACCTTAGAAACAGAGGAAACTTTAAATATTGATGAAGTTGCAAATGTATCAGAATATATTTATTTTCTACCAAATGACTTCAGCAGGATTTATTTTATCGGATCGGATCTAAATCCAGATAGTCGTGAGTATGGACTGTGCAGATATAATATCAATTCTCATAAGGTTGAGGTATTGTATTCGCCTGATGTTGGAAGTGTTAACAATTGTTTTTTGATGCAATAATAGAAAAATCATAATGAATTTTTAACGGGGCTGTTGCACTAATTTCTTAGTGCGTCAGCCCCGTTAATTCAATGAACTTGTTTATTCAGTTGTTTCTGTAGATTCTGAAGCTTCTTCCATAGCCGCATCATATTCTTCTTCTGTAATCGCTTTGTAGATCGAAGTAATGATATGATTATGTGAGATATATACAGGTGATACTTCTTTGTCATTCAAAGTCATTGTAAGCGTATTATCATCATTTCTTACGTATGTTCCTTCTGCGACTGTCCATTTGGTACAGTCATCAGCATCTCCGTAGGTGTATGTATAAGTTCCATCCTCACGGAATTCGTATTGGTAACCGTATCCGGTGGAATCTACTCTGGATACCTTTGCTTCAAATGTATCCGTATCAGGGATTTCATCGCCGTCACAAACATTGCTCTCAAAGAAGAGGAAGTCGCCTTCAACCATAAGCTTATATTCAGCGGATGAAGTGCTGTAGGAATCTGTGTAAGTCGTAATGACTTCATTGTTTTCTACACTGTAAGTTCCTTGTGCAAGTGATGATTCTGCAGATCCTAATGCAAAGGTGTTATCATCATTAAAGGAGAAGAATGTATCGGAACCATCAATTGTACTGTCAGTCGATGCAGCATAATATTTGTTTAGCTCGATGTCTTCTTCTGTTACCCAATCGCTGACATCTACAGTCTCAGCTGTGATCCGGGTTAGCTTTTCTTTGATAGCAAAGAAGAGTCCGATTCCGATGGCTATGACCATCGCTCCCACAACTGACCATAAGATAATGTAGCCACTTTTTTTCATTTTTAAAAACCTCTCTAAAATACATAATTTTTGCAGTTAAACTGCCTTTCTATTATACCATCAAATGTGTGAAAAAAGTTTGTAAAATTGTAATTCAATCAAATTAAATAATTAGGAATAAAGTACCATTGTAATATGCTGTCTGTTTTAGTAAACTATCATAGTGTCGTGAGTACGACAAACTGAATAGGGGATTGGTCAAATGGTATGATAGGGGTCTCCAAAACCTTTGGTGGGAGTTCGATTCTCTCATCCCCTGCTACAAGAGCTTGTAAACATTTTCTGTTTGCAAGCTTTATTTTTTTGTTTTGAATATCATGTCGCTTAATTGACTTTTGACTAAGTAAACTCTAGACTTTTACTAGGGAGAATATAAATATGTCTATTATATTTCATATTGATGTAAATTCTGCGTTCCTTAGTTGGACTGCAGTGAAATTATTAAAAGAAGGGTATCCGCAGGATATTCGTGAGATTCCTGCAATTGTGGGTGGTGATCGCGATTCGCGCCACGGCATCGTGGTGGCGAAGTCTATTCCGGCGAAGCGGTACGGAATCGAAACAGCCGAGCCTGTGGCTGCCGCGATTCGCAAGTGTCCGAATCTTGTGATTGTTCCGCCGGAGCATCATTATTATAGCCAGCAGAGTCGTATGCTGATGTCCTATTTGTCGTCAGTATGTCCTGTTATTGAACAGGTGAGCATTGATGAATGTTATATGCTCTTTGATCCGATTCAGGATCGATTTGAATCTCCGGAGGCCGCAGCATATTATATTAAGGATCATGTGAGAGAGAAATTCGGCTTTACAGTGAATGTAGGTATTTCTGATCGAAAAGTACTGGCTAAAATGGCTTCGGATTTCGAGAAGCCAGATAAGGTGCATACATTATATGCAAATGAGATTTCGGAGAAAATGTGGCCTCTTGCCGTGGGAGATTTATTTATGTGCGGGAAGAGTGCAGCAGCGAAATTGATGCAGATGGGCATTCGAACCATTGGTGATTTGGCACAATCAGATCGCAGTGTGATTGAATCCTGGTTGAAAAGCCATGGCGGGATGCTTTGGTGCTTTGCCAATGGAATTGATGATTCGACTGTAAAGACAGAGCGTGAAGAAGTAAAGGGTGTGGGAAATTCCACTACATTAGCCGTCGATATTACAAAGGCAAAGGATGCATATCCGGTTTTAAAGCAATTATGTGAGTCTGTTTCGAACCGGTTAAAGAGAAAGGAATTTCGGGCAAATTCCATTTGCGTGGAAATCAAATATTCGGATTTTCATTCAGAATCTCATCAAAAGGCAATGCCTACTGCATCTTGCGAGACATTGGATCTTTATCGGGAAGCAATTTTATTGTTTGATGAACTTTGGAATGGAAAGCCACTTCGGTTGTTGGGGGTACGCACAACAAAGCTGGAGCATGTAGATGAGCCGCAGCAGATGAACTTGTTTGAATTTCAAAAGCAGATAGAAGAGAATGAGCGTATCAAGGTGTTGGATGAAAAGCGGCGAAAGGTGGATGCCGCAATGAATCAAATTAATTCAAAATATGGCGACGGAGTTCTTCGAAAAGGGACAAAGTAGCAGAATATATGGTAAAATATTGATTTGAATGAAGTGTAAATATAGTGCAATGAAGGAAAGTATAAGATGGCGAAAGTGATTATGGTGCAAGGCACGATGTCGAATGCCGGCAAAAGTTTGCTGGTGGCAGGCTTATGCAGAATTTTCAAACAAGATGGATATCGTGTGGCTCCATTTAAGTCACAGAATATGGCATTGAATTCGTATATTACGAAGGATGGACTTGAAATGGGACGTGCACAGGTGATGCAGGCGGAAGCGGCCGGCATTGAGCCAAGCGTATATATGAATCCTATTTTACTCAAACCCACAGATCATATTGGATCTCAAGTGATTGTAAATGGTGAAGTGCTTGGTAATATGAAAGCCCGAGATTATTTTCAATACAAAAAAGAACTGATTCCGCATATTAAATCCGCCTTTCGCGAATTGGAAAAGTCTGCGGATATCATTGTAATTGAAGGCGCAGGAAGTCCGGCGGAAATCAACTTAAAAGAGAATGATATTGTGAATATGGGAATGGCAAAGATGGTAGATGCACCTGTACTTTTGGTGGGTGATATTGACAGGGGCGGAGTCTTTGCTCAGCTTTACGGCACTGTCGAATTGTTGGAGGAAGATGAGAAAAATCGAATCAAAGGTTTGATTATCAATAAATTTCGCGGAGATAAGACAATTCTTGATCCTGGAATTGATATGATTGAGGAAAAAAGCAATATTCCTGTGGTTGGAGTGATTCCCTATATGTATTTGCAATTAGAGGATGAGGATAGCTTGTCTGAACGTTTTACAAAGCAGGATGTGGGAATGATTGATATTGCAGTGGTTCGATTGCCTAGAATCTCAAATTTCACGGATTTTGATGTATTTGAACAATATGAAGGTGTATCTGTCAGATATGTTTCATCAGTAGCAGAAATAGGAAATCCTGATTTAATTATAATTCCCGGCACGAAGAATACGATTTCAGACTTAAAATGGCTCAGAGAATCGGGGATGGAAGCTCGTATCAAAGGAATGTCTCAGACGGTTCCGGTTTTTGGAATCTGTGGTGGATACCAAATGCTTGGCGAAGTCATCAGCGATCCAATGGGCGTAGAATGCGGCGGTGAAATCCGAGGAATGGGATTGTTGCCGTTAAAGACGGTTTTGGAAGCGCAAAAGGTGAGACGTCAGGATAAGAGCAAAATCTTGGATGCAAAGGGGATTTTCTCCGGCATCAGCGGAAGCCGGGTTGAAGGATATGAGATTCATATGGGGCAGACGCAAATCCATGACGAGGGTGTGAATGAAAGCAATTTGTATCCGTTGACAGGAAACAATCAGCAGATAACCGGATACGGTGATGGAAATATTTATGGAACTTATTTGCATGGCTTCTTTGATCAAGCTGATATTTCTTCGGAAATCATACGTGCATTGGCAGTGAAAAAGGGCCTTTCATTAGGGGAATTAAAGGCAGTAGACTATCATCTGATTAAAGAAAAGGAATATGATAAATTAGCAGATGCGATACGAGAGTATATGGATATGGATGCTATTTATCAGATATTACAGGAAAGCAAAATTCAATGATACCGGAAGAATTACAAAAGATAAAAATCAAAAGTCCCTCAAAAGAAATTTATCATCAGATAAAATCGAATTGGGACCATATTGCAAAGCCTTTAGATGGAATGGGCGAATTCGAAACACTCCTTTGTCGGATTGGTGCGGCACAAGGGAATGTAATGCCTATGCTCAATAAGCGTGCGGTTATCATGATGATTGCGGATAATGGCGTCGTAGCGGAGGGCGTTAGCCAGTCCGGACAGGATGTCACATTGGCCGTGGCAAAGGCAATGGGAAACAGCAGCAGTTCGGTATGCAAGCTGGCGAAAGTTGGCAATGTGGATTGCTTTCCGGTGGATATTGGGATTTGTTCGGATGAAGAAATTCCAGGTGTGATCAATCAAAAGGTGGCTAAAGGTACAAGAGACTTTTTGAAGGCTCCAGCTATGGAAAAGCAACAAGCGATTGATGCAATTGCCATAGGAATTCACATGGTAGAGAAGTTGTTAAAGGAAGATTATACAATTATCGCAACCGGCGAGATGGGGATTGGTAATACTACAACCAGTACGGCTTTGGCTGCTTCTTTGCTGCAGAATTTCAGCCCGGCGATGGCCGGAAAAGGTGCAGGACTTAGCGATGAGGGCTTGGAACGGAAGATTCAGGTGATTGCGCAGGCAATCGATCAATATGATCTTCTTTATGCAGATCCCTTTGATGCGCTATGTGCGGTAGGAGGATTGGATATTGCAGGCCTTTGCGGTGTTTTTATTGGAGGCGCTGTATACAAAGTTCCGATTGTAATTGATGGCGTCATCAGTGCCACAGCAGCGCTTTTGGCAGAACGTATGATTCCGGGGGTGCGCGCTTTTTGTATTCCATCTCACAGCGGGAAAGAGCCGATGTTGGAAGGCATCCTAAAAGCATTGGAATTGACGCCGGTCATTGGCGGAAAGATGGCATTGGGTGAAGGCACAGGTGCTGTAATGTTGTTTCCTTTGCTAGACATGGCAAATGCGTTATATTCGGATGGAAATGTATTTGAGGATATTGCAGTGAAACAGTATGTAAGGGAGCAATCAAATCAATGATGGTGATGGTTTTAGGAGGCAGTGCCTCCGGAAAATCTGAATATGCGGAGTCTCTTGCATTGCAGTTGGCGGATTCCGGAGCACATTATTATGTTGCTACAATGGAAGCCTATGGAGAAAGCGGGGCCTATCGCATTCAGCGTCATCGGGCGCTTCGAAATGGAAAAGGATTTGAAACACTCGAAGTTCCGAGAAATATTATAGATGTGATGAATTTTATCGAGGATGGGTTGCAAAAGGAGAGCACGCTTTTAATAGAGGATTTATCAAATCTATTGGCAAATGAAATGTTTTCGGATGAGGGGGATGCTTCTCGCATTCAAAAACAGATCTTAGAACTTCAAAAGAGGGTTCAAAATATCGTCATCGTATCGACTAATATATTTGATGATGGCTGTGATTATGATGAGAGTACGATTCGATATATCCGTTTTTTAGGGGAGTTGAATCAACAGATTGGTGCATATTGCGACAATATCATTGAAGTTGTGGCAGGCATTCCGATTGGACTAAAAAAGGAGAGCTATGAAAAGATTGATTAAATCATTGGTACTTGCGATTTCCATGTATTCGATTATTCCGATGCCAATGATATCCTGCGATGAAGAAGATACAAAATATACAATGATCTTTTTCCCGATTATCGGGTTTGTGATAGGTGCTTTGATCATCGGCTGGACTTGGCTGTGTGATCATTTTCAGATTTTAGGGATATCCCGGACGTTGATAATTGGGGCGATTCCGCTTGTGGTAACAGGAGGATTTCATATGGATGGCTTTATGGATACGTCAGATGCCAGAAGTTCCTATCAGCCAAGAGAAAAGAAATTAGAGATATTAAAGGATTCACATATCGGTGCATTTGCGGTGATTCGAGTGATTATCTATATGTTGGTTTTCCTTGCTGCAATCGACATGTTGTTTGTGGTAAAAAAGCAGAGTATAATCCTTTTTTCTTTTGGATTTATGATGTCTCGCATCCTAAGCGGAATTGCGGTTGTGACATTTCCATCTGCGAGAAAAGAGGGCATGCTTTTCTTTACCGCTAAGGCGGCGCAGAGAAATGCCAATCTGATTGTTCTTTGTATAGAAGGCATCCTGCTATCTGTGGTGATGTGTCTTGTGGATTGGAAGAGGGCAATCGCGGTGATTGCAGTAGCACTGTTATCATTTTTGTATTATTGGTTGATGAGTCGCCGTGTATTTGGAGGAATTACCGGTGATCTGGCCGGCTGGTTTGTGACTTTCACAGAATGTGCCATTGCAGTTGGCCTGGCGATTATGAATGGAGTAGGAATATGCGTTTAATCATTGGCGGTCATGCGCATGGAAAATTCGATTATGCAAAGGAATTGCTTCCGGATGCATTTGTGTTGGAGGATTGCATTGGAAATGTGCAATTCGATCAGAATCAATCTTATTCTGTAATTGTTCATGGCATTGAAAAGATGACGAAATCTTTTTTGACGGATGTGAATTTGGATGCGAATATGAATATCGAGAGTATTGCGGGCCAGTTTCTGGATCAGCTGATGAATATTGTGAATGCGGCTGATGATTGCATTATTACTGCAGATGAAATCGGATGCGGAATTATTCCGATGGAAAAGAAGGACCGTCTGTGGCGAGAAGTGCATGGACGTGTGTTGATAGAATTAGCAAAAAATGCAGAATGTGTGGAGAGGATGATATGTGGAATTCCACAGCGAATCAAATGAGAATTTATGTTATAAGACATGGTAAGACAAAGGGAAATACAGAGCATCGATATGTGGGACAGGCAACAGATGAACCGTTACTGTCCGGAGAAATAAATGAGTTAAAACAGGAATTAACAATTGATTCTAACGCTGTCCTATTCATAAGTCCGATGCTTCGAGCAAAACAGACTGCTGAAATATTATTTCCGGGGAAAGAGGCTGTTGTGGTATCTGATTTTATAGAGACAAATTTTGGCGATTTCGAGTATCACAACTACGAAGAATTGAATGGCAATCCTGATTATCAATCCTGGGTGGATCGCGGAGGCATCGATGCCTTTCCAAACGGAGAATCGGTAAAGGATATGCGCACTCGCGTGGAACGTGGAATGAAGGCAGTTATCGCAGAATGCCGAAAGAGAAATGCCTCGGAAGCTGTGATTGTGGCGCATGGCGGAACCGCTATGAGTATTATGGCAAATGCCACAGGTGAAGATTATTTTGATTTTATGGTGAAAAATGGCGAAGGATTTTGCCTTGATTTGGAAGTGAGCTTAGAGAATGAAATACATGTTGTATCATATCATCGCATTTCTTGCAGGATTTCTGCTTGATTTATTATTAGGTGACCCATATTGGATGCCGCATCCGATTCGCCTCATAGGAAAACTGATTGCATTTTTGGACCGAAAATTCTTGGGAGATGATGATCAAAGCAGCTCTCGAAATGCGAAAAAGGAAAAGCATAAAGGGATTCTTTTGGTTTTGATTGTAATCTGTTTGACACTCATTGTTTCTGCAGGTTTGACCATTGGAAGCTATTTGATCCATCCGGTTCTTGGATTGATTGTGGAAACGATTTTGACCTATTATATCCTGGCAACAAAATGCTTGAAGGTTGAAAGCATGAAAGTGTATGACAAATTACAGGAACAGGATTTGGAAGGCGCTCGCAAGGCAGTGTCGATGATTGTGGGCCGTGACACAAACCGTCTGGATGAGATCGGAGTGGCAAAGGCGGCCATTGAAACTGTTGCAGAAAATACATCGGATGGAATTATAGCACCGATGCTTTTTACTGCAATCGGCGGACCGATTTTTGGATTTTTTTATAAAGCAATCAATACCATGGATTCTATGGTAGGTTACAAAAATGATCGCTACCGCGATTTCGGAACGGCGGCGGCAAAGACAGATGATGTGGTGAATTTTTTGCCATCGCGTTTCAGCGCATGGTTAATCATTTTTGTTTGCTCATTTTTAGGAAGAGAGTATTCTTCTCAAAATGCAAGAAGGATTTATTTAAGGGATCGATTCAATCATAAAAGCCCGAATTCTGCACAGACTGAAAGCACCTGCGCCGGAGCTTTGGGGATTCAATTGGCGGGTGACGCATATTATTTTGGTCAGTTGGTTCAGAAGCCGACAATTGGTGATTCTGACAGACCGGTGGAGAATGAAGATATTGTGCGTGTCAATCGACTGCTTTACGGAGCTGCTTTTTTGAGTGAAGAGATTTGTCTGGTCATATTGGTTTTGATTTATATATTGCTGGAGAAAAGATGAAGCACGGCGGAGATATTTACAGAAACAAAGTTAAGATAGATTTTTCGGTGAATACAAATCCTTTTGGAATGCCGGATTCTGTTCGAGTTGCACTTGAGGATTCGATTGATATGGCGCAATGCTATCCCGATCCAAGTCAGGAGGCTTTAAGAAAAGAAATCGCAGCGCGTTATCATGTGGATCCGGAGCAAATTGTATGCGGAAATGGCGCTTCTGAATTATTTACGGCCATCGCAAATGCGTATCAGCCAAAGAAGGCGATTTTGATTGTTCCCGGATTTGCGGGATATAAGCGCAGCCTTTTGGCTGTGGATTGCGAAATCGCATATTATCAGCTTCGGGAGAGCGATGGGTTTGAATTAACGGAGGATCTGCTTTCGGTGATAAACGAAGATGTGGATTTGCTATATCTTGCTTGCCCGAATAATCCCACTGGTCGAATGATTGATCCACAGCTGTTTTACAAAATTATGGAAAGGGCTACATTAAATCAGGTTTTAGTAGTATTGGATGTATGCTTTTTTGAATTGATGGATGAGGTTTCTCTTTCCTTTATGAATTTGATTACGCAATATGAAAATCTGATTTTGGTGAATGCTTTTACCAAGTCCTTGGCTATGGCCGGTGTTCGAATCGGTTTTTCACTATGCGGGAATGATAAATTAAATATTGAATTAAGAAAACAACTCCCGGAGTGGAATGTGTCTTTATTTGCGCAAAACGGAGGAATTGCTGCTGCTCGTAATTGGTCTTACGCATCGGATTCTGTAAAAAAAATACAGCTGGAAAAGCAATATCTGATTTATCAATTAAAAGCACTTGGAATCACTGTATTTAAAAGTGATGCTAATTTCATATTGTTTAAAGTGTCGACAAATGAGCAACTTGAATTGCAGAATCAGCTTCAGGAATTATTGCTTAAGAATTATGGCATTTTGATTCGTGATTGCTCTGATTTTGATGGCCTTACAAAGGGATTTTACCGGATCGCGGTTAAGAAGCGGGAGGAAAACGAAATCTTAATCAACGCTTTACGGGAATTATTTGGACAAACGCCCGGTATGGATATTGCAATAAAAGATGTGAGCATAGAAATAGAGCATGTTTTGCCTTCGGATATTGAGCGAAACAGTATGCTTACCATCACAAAAGAATTGGAGAAGATGGGCATTGTATTAGATCCGATTCAAGCGCCTGTTATCAAGCGTTGTATTCATACGACTGCTGATTTTGAGTATGCCCATACCCTGCGCTTTTCTGAAAATGCAATTCAAATTGCGAAAGATTTGATACGAAATGGTGCTGATATTGTGACCGATACCAATATGGGCTTGTCCGGTATCAATAAAAAGGAATTAGGAAAATATGGTGGAAGTGTTCACTGCTTTATGGCAGATGCGGATGTGGCTGTTGAAGCGAAAAGGCGTGGTGTGACTCGCGCAACCGTCAGCATGGAAAAGGCTTCTTTGATGGATAAGCCGGTGATTTTTGCAGTTGGGAATGCACCAACCGCACTGATTGAATTAAGCAAAATGATGGAAGAAGGTCGGTATCATCCGGCCTTTGTCATCGGCGTACCGGTGGGATTTGTAAATGTGATTGCCTCTAAAGAATTAATCATGAAAAGTGATGTTCCGTTTATTGTAAATGAGGGTCGAAAGGGTGGCAGCAATGTGGCTGCGGCAATCTGTAATGCACTTTTGTATGCATTAAGAGATGAAGGAGAATAAAATGCGATATGGTTTTACCACCGGAAGCTGCGCGGCTGCGGCAGCAAAAGCCGCTACTTATATGCTTCTCTCCGGTTATGACAAAAGCCAAATTACAATCGAAACGCCGAAGGGAATTCCGTTTGAGGCGAAGATTTGTGAGATTCAAAAAAATGAAACCTGGGTGAGCTGCTCGGTTCAAAAAGACGGCGGCGATGATCCGGATGTGACCACCGGCCTTATGATTTGCGCGAAAGTTTCGCTGGTGGAAGATGAGCGAGGCGTTGAAATTGATGGAGGAAAGGGTGTCGGTCGTGTGACAAAACCGGGGCTGGATCAGCCTGTTGGAAATGCAGCAATCAATTCAGTGCCCAGAGCGATGATCGAAAAAGAAGTGCAAGAAGTTCTGGAATTCTTTGATTATCAAGGCGGTGCTAAGGTTTGCATCTCAGTGGAGGGCGGTGAAGAGACAGCGCGTTCCACCTTTAATCCAAGACTCGGGATCATAGGTGGAATCTCGATTCTTGGTACCAGTGGAATTGTGGAGCCTATGAGTGAACAGGCGCTCGTGGATACCATCCGGGTGGAATTGAATCAAAAAAAAGCTATGGGGTTTCAAACGATTGTCATTGCGCCGGGAAACTATGGTATTGATTTTATGAAAAAGCAATATGGATATGACTTGGATGATAGTGTGAAATGCTCTAATTTCATCGGAAAAACCGTGGATTTGGTGCGAGAATTAGGTTTTCGAACCATGCTTTTAACAGGACATATCGGAAAACTGATCAAAGTGGCCGGTGGAATTATGAATACGCACTCCAAGGTCGCTGATAGTCGAATGGAGATTTTGACTGCAAATGCTGCATTATGCGGTGTGCCGACGGAGATTTTGTCACAGGTGATGAATGCAGTCACAACGGAAGAAGGCATTCGTATCTTAAAAGAATATGATGAAATTATATGTCAAAAGATTATGAATCAAATTCTGGAGAAAGTCCTGTTTTATCTAAAAAAAAGAGCAGGAGATGATATTCAAATTGAAGTGATTTTGTTTTCGAATGATTATGGCCTATTGGCAAAATCAAAGGATGCAGAAAGGATTATATCAAAATGAGCCAAGTACATTTTGTCGGAGCCGGCCCGGGGGCTGCAGATTTGATTACTCTGCGGGGAAAGGCTCTGCTGGAAAAAGCAGATGTTATCATTTATGCAGGATCGTTGCTTAATCCGCAATTATTGGATTATGCGAAATCAGATTGCGAAATATATAATAGCGCCACAATGACATTAGATGAAGTCATTTCGGTGATGGAGACTGCGATTGCAAAAAATAAGGATGTGGTGCGTCTTCATACCGGAGATCAAAGTCTATACGGGGCTGTGCGTGAACAGATGGATTTGCTAGACGAAAAAGGCATTTCATATGACAGTTGTCCGGGGGTCAGCGCAGCTTTTGGTGCTGCGGCTTCTTTAAATCTGGAATATACATTGCCCGGAATTTCTCAGTCCCTAATCATAACGAGAATGGAAGGAAAGACGAAGGTGCCTGAAACCGAGACGATTCAAAGTTTTGCAGCGCATCATACAACCATGGCAATCTATTTGAGCACAGGAATGTTAGAGGAGTTGACCCGCCGCTTAATCGCAGGCGGTTATGAAGAAGATACTCCGGCAGCAATTTTTTACAAAGCCACCTGGCCGGAGGAAGCTTCTTACTTTTGCCAGGTGAAGGATTTGGCAAATGTGGCACAGGCTCACGGAATCACAAAGACAGCGCTTATCCTAGTAGGAGATGTGTTGGCACAACAGTGCTATGAAAAGTCGCGGCTTTATGCGCCGGATTTTTCAACGGAGTTTCGAAAGGCAAAGACGGATGAAGAAATTAATTGATGTTTTAAGTTTTACGAAACATGGTATCGAAATCGGCAAGCTACTCAAACAAAGACTGGAAGAATCGGGAGAATATGTACTGACTCTCGCAACGAAATATGATTGTCCATCGCAAATAGAGGCGTCGATATATGACTTCGCACATCATGCTTTTGAATCCAATCATGGATTGATTTTTATTGGTTCCACAGGAATAGCAGTTCGCGCTGTGGCACCTTGTGTCAAAGATAAACTATCAGATGTGCCTGTTTTGGTTGTGGATGAGCAGGGACAATTTGTGATTCCTCTTTTATCGGGGCATATGGGCGGTGCGAATGCATTGGCTGAAATCGTAGCAAATTCCATTGGTGCAATTCCTGTAATTACCACAGCGACAGATCAAAACAATGCCTTTTCGGTTGATGTGTTTGCAAAAGAAAAAAATTTATCAATCGTGAATCGGGATGGCATAAAAAAAGTATCCACGAAAGCGATAGAAGGAAAGCCGATTCGCCTTTTGGTGGATGCAACGATTCTCAATGAACCGAATGAAAAAGAGGCAGATGTGATTATTTCCAATCAAAAGGAAATGTACAACAGAGCCATATTGGCCTTGTGTCCGCGTCGATATGCGGTGGGAATTGGTTGTAAAAGAGGAAAGTCCATGGAAGAGTTGGAAGCTTTGTTTGTCGAAACATTGCACAAAGCTCAGATTCAGATAGAGGAGGTTGGTGCAATTTGCTCGGTGGATCAAAAGGCTGAAGAACCGGGATTAATTGCATTGACTAAAAAATATAATCTACCTTTTATAACTTACGGAGCAGACTTACTGAAGCAGGTGAAAGGCAATTTTTCATCTTCTGATTTTGTGGCACATACCATTGGCGTAGATAATGTGTGTGAGCGTGCAGCAATGGCAGCTTTGGGAAACAATGGAACTTTGGTAATCAAAAAGCACGCATGCAATGGTATGACAATTGCAGTTGGCATGCAAACAACGAATGAAAGGAAATCGGGTTGGAATCAAATGTAATTTATGTGGTCGGGATTGGACCGGGCGCGGAAGAAATGATGACAGTACAAGCGCAAACTGTGTTGGATCATGTGGATACCATTGTGGGATATCAAGTATATCTCGATCTGCTGGGGGCTCGATATCAGTATAAGGAATTGATTTCAACTCCGATGAAGCAGGAAACGAGACGCTGCGAAATTTGTTTTGAAGAAGCCGAAAAAGGAAAATCTGTTGCAATGATTTGCAGTGGAGATGCAGGCGTGTATGGAATGGCTTGTCTGATGCTTGAAATCGGAAAGTCATATCCTCAGATTGAAATAGAGGTGATTCCGGGAATCACAGCAGCAACAAGTGGCGCAGCTGTTTTAGGAGCACCGTTAAATCATGATTTTTGTGTGATCAGCCTCAGTGATTTATTGACTCCTTGGGAGTTGATTGAGCGAAGGATTCGCGCTGCAGGTGAGGGGGATTTTGCAATCGCTTTGTACAATCCTTCCAGCAAAAAGCGTTCTGATTATCTAAGACGCGCCTGCGATATCTTGTTGGAGAGCAGAAAGCCGGATAACGCCTGCGGATATGTAGAAAATATAGGACGCGAGGGTACAAAGGCTTATACTTGCACTTTGCAGGAATTGCGAAATCAGCAGGTCAATATGTTTACAACTGTTTTTATTGGAAATTCGCAGACACAAATGATAGAAAATCAACTGGTAACACCAAGAGGATATAAGACAGATGAGGTATGAGATTATAATATTTTCCGGAACGACAGAGGGGCGCTTGATTTCTGATGCCTTAGAGGAAGAGGGAATCTCTCACTTGGTATGTGTTGCAACACAAGTCGGAGAAAATGTGATGACACATGGTTGCCATACGAAGATTCAGGTGGGCCGCTTGGATCAGGATGCAATGGTGGAGCTCTTCCGAAAGAATCATGCGAAAATCGTGATTGATGCAACACATCCTTATGCAGTAGAAGCGACAAATAATATTCAGGCTGCTTCAAAGGAGGCAGGTGTTTCGTATAAGCGTGTGTTGCGTGCATCCGATGAGGAGGCGCTTTGCGATGATAGAATTTGCTATTTTGACAGTGCAAAAGATTGCGCACGAGAACTGGAATCAACAACAGGAAATATTCTTTTGACAACAGGAAGCAAAGAGTTGCATATTTTTTGTGAAAAGGAATCCGTTCGCAAGCGTATTTATGCCCGGGTCCTGCCGGCGGAGGAGAGCCTTAATCTATGCAAAGAAGCAGGATTGGACCAACGTCGAATCATTGCAATGTTCGGGCCGTTTTCGAAAGAAATGAATGTGGCAATCATGCATCAGTGCAATGCAAGCATTCTCGTAACAAAGGAAAGTGGAAGCACCGGAGGTTTTGCGGAAAAAATTTCTGCGGCATTGGAATGCGATTGCAAAGTATATGTGATTGGCCGTCCTGCTGAAGAAGAAGGCCAATCAGTTTCGGATATCATCTCTGAAATACAGGCAGAAACAAAAGCAAACGCAAACTTGAAGGCCATCGAAATCCTTCTCATCGGAATTGGACCGGGGAATTCTTCGTGGATGAATCAAGAATCTTTGCACCAATTATATGATGCGGATGTCATCATTGGGGCGAATCGAATGCTGGAAATGGCCAGGGATATTTTGCCGGCGGATGTGCAAAAGAAAATTGAGTGGTATACATTTTATCTTGCAAAAGATATTATTCCTGTTGCAGAAGCAATTGTGGGAGAAGCATCTGTGGCAACAAGCAGTACAAAAAGAATCGTAATCTTGTTTTCCGGAGATACCGGAGTCTATAGCGGTGCTACAGAACTCTATAAAAAACTTGCTGAGTGGCGCGATAAGAAAAGTGGTTCGATTAGAAATAAAATTTTGATTAAATTATATCCGGGAGTTTCAAGTATCTCTTATTTCGCTTCTGTAATCGGAGAAAGCTATACAGATGCAGCGATTGAAAGTTGGCATGGAAAAGGTCATGATGAGGCTTATCCCGGAATGCTTGCAGAAACTGTTCGCAGAAATGCAAAAACTTTTTTGCTTTTGTCGGATGGAACGGATGTCCGCAGATTAGGGAATCTTTTAAATGGTTTCGGGCTTGAGCATTGTCAGATTGTGCTGGGTACAGATCTGTCTTATCAGACGGAGCAAATCTATCAGATGACGGTGGAGGAATGTTGTCAAAGCACATTTGGAAAAGGACTTTTTGTTGCACTTGTTTGTAATTCAAAGCCAAGAGCAAATCAAATATGTGCTTTGTCGGATGAGATGTTTTGCAGAGAGAAGATTCCGATGACAAAGGCGGATGTGAGACATCTTTGTATTTCGAAATTAGGTCTGTGCGAAGGAGCTGTATTGTTTGATATCGGGGCAGGAAGCGGTTCCGTGTCAATTGAGGCAGCAAAGCAATATGAAAGCATCCGTGTCTATGCAATTGAACGAAAGTCTGAGGCAATAGATTTGATTCAAAAGAATCTGAGCTTGCTAAAGTGCCCGAACGTGACTACAATTCACGCGCTTGCACCGGAGGGACTAGAAGAACTTCCGATTCCGACCCATGCCTTCATTGGAGGAAGTGCGGGCAATTTAAAAGAGATTGTGCACAAACTATATGAATTAAATCCAAATATAAGAATTGTGATGACCGCAGTTACAATTGAAACTGTCAGCGAAATGACGGAAGTATTAAAATATTATGGTGCATCAGATTCGAATGCGGAACTGATCCAGGTGTCAATTTCGAAGAATCGACAGGCAGGAGATTATACTTTAATGATGGCACAAAATCCGGTTTATATAGGTAGCCTATGAAAAGAATTATGATTGCTGCACCGGCCAGCGGAAGCGGAAAGACGCTTTTGACTTGCGGCCTGTTAAAGGTGCTGAAAGAGAAATATCAAAATATCATATCGTATAAATGCGGACCTGATTATATTGATCCTATGTTTCATCGTTCTGTAATTGGAATTCCATCATTAAATCTTGATACGTATTTTCAGTCGCAGGAAGAAATCAAGGTGTTGTTATCAAATGATGCTGCTTTTGCTGTGATGGAAGGGGTCATGGGAATCTATGACGGTTTAGGCGGTACATCAGAAGAGGGTTCGGCTTATCATCTCGCTAAGCTGACCGATACGCCGATTATTCTTGTGATGGATGCGCATGGAATGGGAAAGACGATGGTTTCGATTCTAAAAGGAATCTGTGCAGATGATACAAACCATCTGATTCGAGGGATTATTTTAAATCGTACTTCAATTTCTTTTGCAGAAAAAATGCGCCCATTGATCGAAGCGGAAGTGAAAAGACCACTATTGGGTGTGTTGCCGAAATTATCAGGAATCAATTTAGAAAGTCGTCATCTGGGATTAAAATTACCGGATGAAGTCCCGCAACTGCAAAAGCAATTAGAAATTGTAGCGGATGCAATCAATAAATCTATAGATGTGGCTCAATTGGAATCCCTTGCAACAGATTCTGTATTCGAAACAGTTTGTGAAGAAAATCATACTGTAAATCGGAAAGAACAAAACAAGCTGACACTTGCGGTGGCACGGGATGAAGCTTTTTGCTTTTATTATGAGCAAAATCTGGAGGCCTTTAGAAAAAAGGGCGTGGAAATCATAGAATTTTCTCCCCTCCATGATGATGCTTTACCTGCTTGCGACGGTGTCTTGCTGGGCGGCGGATATCCGGAATTATGTGCTAAGGAACTTTCCGAAAATCATAGGATGCTTTCTGATATACGAAAGAAATTTACGGCAGGCCTTCCGACACTTGCTGAATGTGGCGGATTCATGTATCTGCATGAACGCTTGAAAAATCGAGACGGGGAAGCATATCAACTGGTTGGTGCCATTCCCGGAGAGACTTTTGATACCGGAAAACTTTGCAGATTTGGATATGTGTCGATTGAAATAGAAGATTGGTTGATCCGTGGTCATGAATTCCATTATTTTGATAGTACAAATAACGGAGCAGATGCGATCCTAACCAGACCGGCGACAGGACAGGAATATCGCGCAATGCATAAAGGGAAAAACTATCTTTGGGGATTTGCGCATTTATATTATCCTTCTGCTCCGGAATTGGTAGAGTGGTTCGTAAAACAGATGGAGGGATATCATGGAAAATTCATATAAGTTTTTTGAAAACAGAGATTGCAAATATTTTCCGTGTCATGAGGGGGTAGAGGATTTCAACTGCCTTTTTTGCTATTGTCCTTTATATTCGCGAAAACATTGTCCGGGCAATTTTACATGGATTCAAAAGGGTGATGTTATGATTAAAAATTGCATGAATTGCACATTCCCGCATAAACCGGAGAATTATGACATTATTATGGAATTTCTAAAGCATCCGGAGAAAGGATAAATCGTATCGAATTTACTATCTGTACTTAAAAACGGATGTGATATAATCTTTATTAGATTTAGATTAAAAACGGGGATTTATTAGGAATGGAAATTAGAGAGTTACCGGTATTCAGTGTGAAAATTGAGCGGGAGAAAATTGCAAAGGATGCAAAGGCAATTATACGAATCTTTCAGCTTTTGGAAAATGAGAAAATTCCATGTGAATGCATTGCCATCAACATCGATTGGATTAGCATCACAATTTTGCAAACTTTTCGGAAAAACTTCCCTGGCTTTTTATATCATCTTGGATTGGAATTTGATGGCATTAATGTGATTATGGATAATGAATTTCTATTGCTTTCCGTAGAAGGCGTAGAATTTACAAGCCGTAAAGTTGGATATTATATGACAGCTTTAATGTTCCATGGAATTTATCCTCATATCATGCGTCAGATGAACGATAATCGGAAACTTGTGGTCGGAATTGACACCGATTGTAAGGATATGGCAATCAAGTTGATAGCGGAATCGGAACTATTAGTGGAAAAAAGTGCGTAAATATAATAAATAATCTAGTCACTTCACGAAAATAGTGTATAATAAGTACTATGTGGAGGGGTGACTTATGAGATTTTTGATCATTTATTCGAAACCGATTTGTTACAATTCATTAGAAATGTTTACAAGTGTCTTGTCAGATAGCTTAAGGAAACTGGGGCACGAAGTGGACAATATGATCTCTTTCGATCGGGTAGATAGATTAGAGCCTTTTTTTGATAAGGTTTATGATCGTATTATTGATTTTAATTCGAATCTTCCAACGATGAAGTTAGAAGATGGGACTTCTGTGCTCTCACATCTGAAGGGAGAATTCTATAATTATCTGTTGGATCATCCGTTATATCATCACAGACCGCTTTCTGCTGAGGTGGAACAAAATGTGATTTGCGTGGATCGAAAGCATGTCGACTACATCAAAAAGTATTACCCACACATTAAAAACGTATTATTCATACCAATCGGACGAATGCCATCCGAACCGTTGAAAATCAAAAAGATTCGCGGACGTAGTATTCCTGTTTTGTTTACAGGAACTTATACATCTTCGCGTTGGGCACAGGCTAAGCTATCCGTATGTCATCCTGCATTGGCGGATGAGATTATGGCCATATATGAGAATATGCGCGACGACAGCACATTAGAAATGGCGGATGCGCTAATCAAATATACCAAAGAGGTGCTTAAGATTGAAATTCCGCAGGATCGTGTGGCTGAATTTGCGCATACGCACTTCCTTGCAGATGTATTTGCGGCTGCGCAAGCGAGAGATTGTGTCATCAGAGGCTTGTTGAAAGCAGGAATCCCTGTCACTGTTTGCGGCGGAGGCTGGGATGAATTTGAAACGACCGAAAAGGATCTTTTAACCATTTTGCCGGCGATGGATTATGCGGAATCTTTGGAACTGTGCTATGATGCCAAGATTTGTTTGAATGTGATGCCACATTTTACGGATGGAATCCATGATCGTGTGCTGAATGCGATGTCTCATGGTGCTGTGAGTCTGACAGATTCGACGCCATATTTGAGAGAAAATTTTGATGACAATAAGCATTTAATTTTGTATAATCTTGAGAATCTGGATGAAATTCCAACCATCATCAAAGAATATCTGACGGATGATGAGGCAATGCAGCGCATTGTGGATGCTGCAAAGTATCAGGTGGAACGCAGTTTCACCTGGGAGGAATTAATCAGAAATAGCGATTTAGTAAAAGAGTAGTAAGATGCATGAGTTACCGGTAACAAAAGGCTTATTTAAAACCGCGATGGCAGAGGCCGAAAAGCAACATGCCACAAAGATTAAAACCATTACATTAAAGATGGGCGAAAATTGTGATTATGTTGCTGAAATCATTCAAGAATATTTTTCGATGATTGCGGAGGGGACCATCGCGGAAGATTGTGTGATTAAGGCAGAATATGTTCATACGACGGTTGTATGTAAAGACTGTGGAAAAGAGTTTTCAAGAGCCGAATTTAAGTATGCTTGTCCATACTGCAACAGCGAGAATTTGAAGCTAAATATTTTCAATGATTTCTACATCGATACCATGGAAATCGAGTAGGATAAAAAAAGTAATGTACTAAATGAAAAACAATTTGTCAAAAACTTAACAAGGCGTTTCTCGAGTGCTATATTTATGGATGGTTAGAGAGAGACTTATTATAAATATTTAGGAGGATGCTTTGTAATGGACAAATTGGCTTGTACTTTAATTTGTCTGCCTTTTTTGATGGCGCTTTTACCGGCAATCATCAGAAATAGTAAGGCGAGAGCTGCTGTAGTTTATCTATGCGGTGCCGTAGTTGCGGTATTGTCTGTGTATACAGCTGCAAAATGGGTCATGGCCGGAGGAAAGGCTTTTGACTTCAACTTGCCAAACACAGAAGTGTTTGACAAACTAATTCTGGTGGGAGACTTCTTGTTGATGTTTCTCATTATCTATTTATCCTTCAAATGGAAGAAGGGTATCATCAGTATCTTATCCATCGTTCAAACCTTTTTGGTTGCCGGAATCGAGTTGTTTGGTCCGGAGCCGAAGGAGCAGTTTGTGATTCATATGGATTGGCTGACATTTATCATGATTTTGATTATCGGAATCATCGGTGTCGCAATCGGAATCTATGCTGTTGGATATATGCATGGATATCATATTCATCACCACAAAGAATTAAAGGATCGCAGAAGCTTTTTCCTTGCGATGATATTTGTATTCTATGGCGCTATGTTTGGACTTGTCCTTTCACAGAGCCTTATTTGGCTGTATTTCTTCTGGGAAATCACCAGTGTAACTTCATTCCTGTTGATTGGTTATACCAGAACAGAAGAAGCCATCAATAATAGTTTTAAAGCATTATGGATGAACCTGTTAGGTGGAATGGGAATTGCAGTTGCAATCGCATATGCAATTTTAGTTCAGGGAACAGCAAATCTTTATGATGTGATTTCGCTGGCCGGCGCATCAGATGCTGCAAAGGGTGCCTTAATCCCGATTGTGATGCTTGCATTTGCAGCGCTGACCAAGTCTGCACAATTTCCGTTTTCCGGTTGGCTGTTGGGCGCAATGGTTGCACCAACTCCATCCTCTGCATTATTACATTCCGCAACCATGGTAAAAGCAGGCGTATATTTGTTGCTTCGTCTGGCAGTCGTGATGAACGGAAATTATGTTGGCCAGATGGTTTATCTGGTTGGTGGTTTCACCTTCCTTGCAGCAAGCTGTCTTGCAATTTCCGTCAGCGATGGAAAGAAAGTGCTTGCATATTCAACAATTTCAAACCTCGGTTTGATTGTTGCCTGCGCAGGAGCAGGATATCAGGAGACCGTTTGGGCTGCAGTATTTTTGATTATCTTCCATGCGGTTTCAAAATCCATGCTCTTCCAGTGTGTGGGTGCAATTGAAAATACGACAGGAAGCCGTGATATCGAAGATATGCAGGGCTTGATCATGAGATTCCCGAAGTTGGCTTGGATTCTGATGATTGGTATCGCCGGTATGTTCCTTGCTCCATTTGGTATGCTTGTATCGAAGTGGGCTGCATTAAAGGCCTTCGTTGATGCGCGTAGTGCGCTGATGATTTTATTCATCTGCTTTGGTTCTGCAACTACAATGTTCTATTGGACCAAGTGGTTTGCAAAGATTTTGGGTGTCAACGACAACAAGTCAAGAGATTTGACAAAGCCAAATGAATACATTTCCATGTTCTTCCATGCAATTTTGCTGGTTGGACTTTGCGTATGCTTCCCATTCGTGTCAGATTATGTGGTTCTTCCGCTGACCGGCGAAATGTTTGATGAGGCATCTGCTGTAATCTCAAAGGGAAATATTATCGTTATGGTGATCATGATTATCGCAATTTTGGTTGTGCCGACATTAAGCTACCTTGCCACCAAGAAAACCGGTGCAAAACAAGTGCTTGCATATATGGGCGGTGACAATGCAGGTGATAATGTAAACTTCATCGATGCCGTTGGCGAATCAAAGGAACTTAAGGTTTCTAACTGGTATTTGGAAAATGTATTTGGTGAGAAGAAACTCTTCACTCCATCCTTAATCATCAGCACCTTAATCATTGTGGTTTTGATGAGTACAGTAGTAGGAGGTGCCTTCTAATGAGTGATTTACAGATTCGAATTATAACTGCAGTATGCTATGTGGTTTTGGCACCATTTATTGCAGGCCTTTTGGATGGAATGGATCGTAAGATTTCCGCCCGTATGCAGGGAAGAAAAGGACCGAGCATTCTGCAGCCGTTTTATGATATTAAAAAGCTCTTTCATAAGCAGTTCTTATCAGCATATCGATTACAGCTGGTATTGGTTTTGACTTATATGATTTTCGTTGTGATGACAGGCGTATTGTTCTATGCTGGACTTGATTTGCTTTTATGCTTCTTCGCACTGTCTACAGCGGTTATGTTTTTGATTTTGGCATCCAGTGCAACACATTCTCCATTCAGTTCACAGGGAACGCACAGAGAGATGATGCAGATGATGTCCTACGAGCCGATGGTTCTTTTGACAGCAGTTGGATTTTATCTGGCTTGCGGAACCTTCGAGGTCAATGAAATTATCAAGGGAGACATTCCTGCTGTTGTTTATTTGCCGGGTATTTTTGTAGGATTTGTATTCATTCTTACAATTAAATTCCGCAAGAGTCCGTTTGACCTTTCTACTTCACATCATGCGCACCAGGAGGTGGTAAAGGGTGTGACAACAGAGATGGTTGGTAAAGAGTATGCGATGACAACCATTACAGAATGGTACGAGGTCGTATTCCTTCTGGGCGTGATTGGATTGTTCTTTATTACATCAAATCCATGGAGCATCCTTGGGGCAGTAGCTGCGATCCTTGTGGTTTATTTCCTTGAGGTCTTGATTGATAACGTGTCAGCGCGTGTGAAGTGGCAGTTGATGTTAAAGCTTGCATGGTCAGTGACTATCGTGGCAGGCGGATTGAACTTATTTATTCTTACTTTGATCAAACACTAGGAGGGGACAAAAGAGATGGCAAAAATAGAAAAATCACCTTGGCTGCTCCATTATGATGGATCAAGCTGTAATGGTTGTGATATCGAAGTGCTGGCTTGTACCACTCCGGTATATGATGTAGAACGTTTCGGCGTAATTAACACCGGTAATCCGATGCATGCGGATATTTTTCTTGTAACAGGTGGAATCAACAGCCAGAATGCGGATGTTGTGAAGCAGATTTATGATCAGATGCCAAATCCGAAGGTTGTTTTGGCAGTCGGAACCTGTGCTTGCACCGGTGGTATTTTCAAGGAGTGCTATAACATCAAAGGTGGTGTCGACACTGTGATTCCGGTGGATATTTATGTGCCGGGCTGTGCAGCAAGACCGGAATCCATCATTGATGGTGTGGTTCAGGCAGTGGCATTATACAAAGAAAAGCAAAAAACCTGGAAAAATACCGAGGAGGAAGGAGCGTAAATCAAATGGAAAAAATGAATGATTATATGACAAAGATCGAAAAGGTCGAGCTTCTTTCTGTAATTATGGAAAAGAAGAATGCGCTCTGGAGATTGGTGCAGATTTGTTGTGCGATGGTAAATGATCAATATGAAGTGACTTATTCCTTCGCAAATGAGTATGAGTTTGAGAATTATCGTTTGGTTGTGGATAAGGATGAGGAAGTACCGAGTATTTCACGTGTCTACAATGCGGCAATTTTTTACGAAAATGAAATGCATGAGCTCTTCGGCCTTAAGGTTGAGCAGATTAAGACAGATTTAAACGATCGTCTTTATCGTATTGATGCAGAGACTCCATTTAAGAAGGAGGCAGATAAATAATGGCAAAGAGAAGTATTGTACCATTTGGACCGCAGCATCCGGTTTTGCCGGAGCCGATTCATTTGGATTTGGTATTGGAAGATGAAACCGTAGTTGAAGCGATTCCGTCCATCGGATATGTTCACAGAGGTCTTGAGAGCCTCGTAACCAAGAAGGATTTCAATGAGATGGCTTATGTGGCAGAGCGTATCTGCGGTATCTGTTCATTTGGTCATGGCATGGGATATTGCATGACTCTTGAAGATATTATGGGTGTGGAAGTACCGCGCCGTGCAGATTATTTGAGAACCATCTGGATGGAAATGTCTCGTTTGCACAGTCATTTATTATGGCTTGGTCTTTTGGCAGATGGTTTCGGATTTGAATCCTTGTTCATGCAGTCCTGGAGAATTCGTGAGGCGGTATTGGATATGTTTGAGGAGTCCACAGGTGGACGTGTCATTTTTTCTGTAAATCAGATCGGTGGCGTGAAGAAGGATATGTCCAAGGCGATGCTTGCAGATTTCCAGAGACGTTTTGATGAAATGGAAAAGGACGTTCGCAAGCTGACAAAGGTATTTCTTGATGATTATACCGTTAAGAGCCGTTTGGAGGGCATTGGTATTTTGACAAGAGAAGATGCAATTCGCCGAGGCGCTGCTGGTCCTATGGCACGTGCTGCAGGAATTGCGGTTGATATGAGAAAGAACGGCTATGCGGCATATGATGATATTGATTTTGAGGTCATCACTTCTGATAAGTTTGACAGCTACGGACGTTGCGAAGTACGTATCGGAGAAATCTTCCAGTCCTTTGATATCATTCGTCAATGTATTCAGAAGATTCCGGATACCGAAATCAATGTGGCAGTCAAGGGCAATCCACCGGCCGGCGAATCGATTGTCAGAATCGAGCAGCCGAGAGGGGAAGCTTTTTATCTGTCTCGTACAAATGGAACCAAGTTCTTGGACAGAATGCGCGTTCGTACACCTACCTTTGCAAATCTTCCGGCATTGACACAGACCCTTCAGGGATGTCAGTACGGAGATGTACCGTTGTTGGTTTTGACAATTGATCCTTGTATCAGTTGTACTGAACGATAGGAAAGGAGAGAGAGGATGGGACAGTTTATGCCATTTGCAGGACAGGTTTTAAAGAATCTTTTCTCCAAACCTGCCACAACAAAATATCCTTTTGAGCCGAAGAAATATCCGGAGCGTTCAAGAGGTCATGTAGAAATTCAAATTGAGGATTGCATCATGTGCGGCATGTGTATGAGAAGTTGCCCTCCGGGTGCAATTACAGTCAAGAAGCCGGAGCACCAGTGGACTATCAATCGTTTCGATTGTGTTCAGTGCGGTTATTGCGTTGAGAAATGTCCGAAGAAGTGCTTAAGTCTTGTTCCGGGATATCAGACTCCTGGAAGCGAGAAGAGCGTATGCGTTGTGCAGCAACCATATGATCCGGAAGAAGAAGCACGCAAGGAAGCCGCAAAACAGGCGGCAATCAAAGCGGCACAAGAGAAAGCAGCTGCAGCGAAGGCTGCAAAAGAGGCTGCCGAATCACAAGCCTAACTCAAAGGTGTGAAGAATCTCGATTCTTCACACCTTTTTTTCGCTATCCAAACCACGATTTGTAGCCGCCTCGCCGGCAAAAGTCCACCTTCGAAATTCTTCGAAAGCAACAGGTCTTTGGAGTTCTTGATTTGTGCAGGCTCCATACACTTTATTGACGGATTTTGTTTTGCAACCACGCCAACATTCCCTCTTCCCGCACAAGGTCTTGCTGCGAAAATTGCACCAACGTGTTTCGCTTCTTCTATTACCGAATTTTTCTTCTCCGGGGTATCCGGGCCGATATTT
>SVFB01000074.1 GCA_015057085.1 Lachnospiraceae bacterium | reverse complement strand
TGCGCAGCGAGCCCCGATTTTGTGCGGGAAGAGGGATGTGGCTGTGGTTGCACAAAATCTGTTTCTAGAATGTGCGGGAGCCTGCACAATTGATGGACTTCGAGGACCTGTTGCTGATGTAAATATTTTGGATGTGGACTTATGTCTGCGAGGCGGAGAAATTTCCTATAGCACAAAAAGAAGCGGCATTTCTGCCGCTTCTTTCATTAAAATAATGGTTATGTTTTACATCTCCGGTTCAATTAATCCGTATGTATTTCCTTTTCTCTTGTAAACCACATTGATTTCATCGCTTTCTGCGTTGCGGAATACGAAGAAGTCATGTCCTGTGAGTTCCATTTCGATGCATGCATCTTCCGGATACATTGGTTTCATACCGATTTTCTTGGTACGTACGATTTCGCCAGGTTCTTCTTCTTCATCGATATCCGCATCAAGAAATTCCTCTTGGAATGTGCCTGCTGAATGTTTCTTATCTACAAGTTTCGTTCTGTACTTCTTTAACTGACGTTCGATGGTTTCTTCCACCATATCGATGGAAACGTACATATCGCTGCTAACCTGTTCTGAGCGAATGATATGGCCTTTGATAGGGATTGTTACCTCAATTTTCTGACGCTCCTTCTCTACGCTTAAGGTAACGTTGACATCAGTATCCGGTGCAAAGTATTTGTCCAACTTGGAAAGTCGTTCATTTACCGCATCCTTAATACCTGCTGTGAGTTCAATGTTTCTGCCTGTGATCGTAATTCTCATATTGATCAACCCCTTTACTAGTTATTGGGCAGGTACTTGTTGCCCTAACAAAATAATACCAAATTTTGGGTTCGGTGGCAAGAACTTTATTCTGACAATTGTGTTAATTGTGTAGACAATTCCTCCCAATTTTCCATCGCTTCCATAATTTCCTCTTCCAGCGCATCGATACTGTTTTGAATTTCCGTAAGCTTTGAATAGCTGGATTGATACTGCGGATTTAAAAGTTCTTGCTTTAATTCATCAAGTTTTGCTTCTTTTGCTTCTAATTCTTCTTCGGCCTTTTGAACCTTTTTCTCCAAACGCGAGCGTTCTTTTCCCAATGCATAGGCATCACGGGCAGTTCCTGTTTTCTGCTCCGGTTCAAATGTACCTTTTTGGCTGATGACACCACCCAACAATGTTGGCTTTGAAGTTTCTTCTTCCTGACGTTGCGCTGTCTTTTCGATATATTCTTCGTAGCCGAATTCATACATATGTGTGGTTCCGCCTTCAAATTCCAAAAGGCGATTTGCAACCTGTTTGATAAAATATCGATCGTGGGACACGAAAATCAAAGTGCCCTTATAATCCGAAAGCATCTGTTCCAAAGTCTCTTTTCCGATCAAATCCATATGGTTTGTCGGCTCATCGAGGACAAGCACATTCGGTCGACGTTTTAGAATCTTACAGAGTGCCAGTCGCACCTTCTCTCCTCCTGAAAGGGAATTGACATTCTTGTATACGTCATCTCCTGATAAAAGGAATGCGCCCAATGCAGAACGCACCTGTGTCTCTGTCATGGTCGGGAACTCGTCCCAATAATCCTGCAGGACAGTTTTGTCGCTTCGATACATCGCCATCTGCTGATCGAAGTAACCTACTTCCACATTGGTTCCATACTGATAGGTTCCGCCAAGGGGAGCCAATTGTCCCACGATGGTTTTCATAAAAGTAGATTTTCCAAGTCCATTGCCGCCTATGATGCCAAGCTTTTCTCCTTTTTTCAGTTCAAATGAAACAGTAGACAATGGTTCATCATATCCGATGGTAAGTTCCCGTACAGAGAGTACATCATTTCCGGTTTCTTTCTCCGGCTGGAAATTCGCATGGAAGGTCTTGTTATCAAACCGGTCCGGAGCTTCAATCAAATCCATTCTCTCAATGGCCTTTTGCTTGGAGCGCGCCATTGATACCTTTGTCGGATGGCCTTTGAATTTATCCACCATCTGCTGCAAGCGCTCAATCTCTTTTTGCTGCGCTTTGTAGTCCTTCATCTGCTTCTCAAAGTTCTCCTTCTTGCGCACCATAAAGTTTGTATAATTTCCGGGATAACGTTTTGCTGTTCCATATTCAATTTCATAAACCACATCCACAACATTGTCCAAAAACATTCGGTCATGAGACACCACAACCACAGCCTTTGGATAATTCTTCAAATAACTTTCCAACCACTGAATGGTCGTAACATCCAAATGGTTCGTCGGCTCATCCAAAAGCAAAATATCCGGCTTGCTAAGAAGCAGCTTTACGAATGCAATTTTGGTTTGCTGTCCACCGGAAAATTCGGATAACGGTTTCCTGCGCTCTTCATCAGAGAACCCGAATTTCCTGATGAGGATATCCTCCTCTTTCTCGAAATAGTATCCTCCATCATCTCGGAATCGCTCCTCCATCTCTGTATAGCGAGCTACCATCTCCGGTGTGTGATTGGTATCTAATTCCTTTGCCAGCCGCTCTAATTCCTCTTTTCTGGCGCGCATCGGTGCGAAGACTTTTTTGATTTCATCTTCCAGCGCAACCGAAGGATCCTCGAATGCGATCTGCTTTAGATAACCGATTTCAGGATTCCCGGTGGTTGCGATAAATGCATCCTCACCATCTTCTTTTTCCAATTCGTACTCGCCGTTGATTAGCTTTAGAAGTGTGGTTTTACCGCAGCCATTTCGCCCTACCACCGCAATTTTTTCTGTGTTTCTGATTTCAAAATCAATATCATGCAAAATGACGTCGTCGCCAAATGCGACAGCGCCATTTGAAATTTGTAATAACATGTTTACTCCTTAAATCCCAACAGATAATTTATGTACTGTTGCGCTGTTCGTCCGGATATTCCTCCGTGGGAAAGCTCCCACTTGTTTGCACCGGCTGTCAATTCCTCGTCCGGCATATCGATACCGGCGCGATGCGCAAGATTTAGCACAATGTCGAAATACTCTTTTTGAGTCGGCTTTGAGTAATTGATGGTTACACCGAATCGGTTGACCAAGGAAAGCTTTTCTTCTACCGTATCGGAATGATGACGATCGTTACTATTATCCTGATCGTTGCGATCGTTCCAGCTTTCTTTTATCAAATGGCGTCGATTGGAAGTCGCATAGATAAGGATATTCTCCGGTCTTGTCTCCACACCACCTTCGATGACAGCCTTAAGATATTTATACTCAATCTCGAATTCTTCAAAAGAAAGATCATCCATATAGATGATAAATTTGTAATTTCGATTTTTGATTTGCGAAATAACTTTTGATAAAAACTTAAACTGATGCTTATAAATTTCTATCATGCGCAAACCGTCGTCATAATATTCGTTGACAATTGCCTTGATGCTTGTGGATTTTCCGGTTCCGGAATCTCCGAACAAAAGCACATTGTTTGCCTTCTTGCCCCGTACGAAAGCCTCGGTGTTGTCCACCAGCTTTTTCTTTTGAATCTCGTAACCTACCAAATCATTTAAATGAACGGATTCCATATTGTTGATTGGCACGAAGCGCATATCCCCATCAGCTGTCTCCTCGATGCGGAAGGCTTTGTTCAGTCCCCACATGCCCACGCCGTGGGATTTATAGAATTCGGTAAGGCAATCAAAGAATTCATCTTCGTCCTTTGTATTCTCCAGTTTTTTGCTAAGGGCGCGAACCTTTTCGCTGACGTTTTTATTGTACATCAGCTCCGGTTTTTGGATAGCTTTATAATTGCAAATACGGCTAAAGCAATCGATATTCAAATATTCTTCGATTGGGCTGAAATCATAATCAAACAATTGCTTCATGATGCGAAGATCTTCACGTACTAAGCTGTTAACGCTACCTTCGCCTGCTCCATTCTTTTCGCAAGTCAGAGAAAAAGGATTCTCGTTCATCATCAAAAAGAAAGTCAGATAATTATGCCATAAATTGTCATCGAAACCGTAATCCGTTGCAATCTGGAGCAGATGTTTGGCTTGCCGATTGAATTCGCGAGTCAATTCCACCGAATCGTATCCCCCAAAATCAAATTTCGAAATCAATTCGGAAAGTTCACGAAGCAATTCTCCTTCTTTTAGATCTCCATACATTAATAAGCGTGCCACCATATTGTACATCTTTTTTTCCCTCGCTTTATAAAATAAAAGGAAGATACCTTCCTCTAATCGACCGTATCTTCCAAGTATTTTACATCATATTTTATCTTTTGTGTACTCTCATCCAGCCATAATATGCCATAACTTGCAGGAATATCAAATGGCGGTGAGCCCACACTTCCCGGATTGAGATAAATGATTCCATTTAAATTCTCATAAAAAACCCGGTGTGTATGTCCGAAAAGCGCCACGTCCACACCCAGTTCCTCCGCTCTATAGCGCAGTCGAAGCGGACTCATCTTCACACCATATTCATGACCATGGCAAATCATAATCTGAAATCCATCTTCTATCAAAATTCTTGTTGCCGGATCCATGCTCATATCGCAATTCCCGGGAACCTGCTCTAAGTGAATTTCAGGGCAGCGTTTTTTTAATTTTTCCGCATCGCGCATACAATCTCCCAGATGAATCACCAAATCAGGCTTTTCCGCTTTCACGGCATAAACCATTGCATTCACTTCACCATGGGAATCACTCAATACTAAAATCTTCTTCATTGCGATCATCCAAACAGTCTTTCCAACCTCTATCTGTAGTATCTTACCACACAATCAGACAAATTGTCTCGATTTTTCACCGATTCGTTTTTAATGAAATAAATAAATGAAAAAAAAGACTTAAGATAATCTCTTAAGTCCTTTTGCAAATGTTTGTGTGTAAATGTTTGTGCGATTGATGATTACGCTAAACGCTTCCACTGTTTAGAGCATTTGTAATAAGAATAAAACATGCAGTTTTCTGCTTGCTCGCATCTCTTTGGAGCACTTTCGATGTTGCATTGGCAATTTACAATTGCATCTGCCTTTCCTTTGCAAGTACCCTTTAACATTACTTCATCAATTACTTCGTCTGCCATCGCTAATCTCCTCACATACAAAATTTAGATCTCATTTGAGATTTATTATACAATATATAGTATCGGAAAACCACTTGGCATAATTTATAAAAATCTACAAATTTCTTTTTATATTTTTTTACTTGACGAATTAGGGCAAATAGGCTCACCCCTGAATTTACTGAATTTTGAGTTTTAAGCAAACCGGATTATGGTCCGAAAATTCGAAATTTAGATCCTGAGTTTCCACAGATGTCACCACAAGATTTTTGGATACAAAGAAGCCATCAATGATATAATACTGCACTTCCTCCGGATTGCTTTCCGATAATACACAATCCAGTGAACGACAGGATGGCACAAGCGCATCCGTGTAAAATTCACTTCCTTCAAACTCTGATACATCAATCACACCCGGCTGCCATAACTCTTCAGAAATCACCGGTGTGACATCCGTTGTAATATTGGAAAAGGTCTGGTTAAAATCGCCTCCGGCAATCACATAATTTCCTGCTTCGATTTCCTCAGCAATCAATTCCCTTAACTGCGCGGTTTGCTGTGCCTTCCCTTCTCCATCATCATAGGCTTCCAGATGAAGATTGATAAAAACCAATTCCGCATCTGTTCCCTCGATTGGCATACGACTCACCAAAAGACATCTCTTTAGATTGGCAAGTCGAATCGGATAAGAGAATGGACAAGGAAGCGCCACGCGGGTTGCTTCCGTCGTCTCATATTTTGAAAACGTAACAAGACCTGCATTAACTTCTCCGATTGGCGGAATCGGATATGGCACATATAAAGTTTTATAGTTATAAGCAAATGCAGATGTATAATCACCCAGGCTTTCATCCAGAGTGGTTAGTTCATTGATATGATAACTGCGTTTTGAATCAAAATCCACCTCTTGCAAAAAGATGACATCCGCATTCAATGCATTTAATTCTTCAGCGATTCCGGCGAGATTTTCGTTCACCAGCTCCTTGCTTGCGCTTTGCACACTTTCTCCACCATCCATGAAAAAGTCTGCATCTTCGCCCAATCCGCCGTAGCCGATATTCCAGCTAACCACGGTCAATTCATCGCCCACAGAAAGTGACTCGGATGCTTCGCCGTTTACTGTTAGTGTCTCTGTTTCTTCCGGTTTGTATTCGGTAGCTGTCAAAACCCCAATGAATGCCAGCGCTGCAAGCACCAACACACCGACAACAATCCCTATCGCTTTAAAAATCAGTTTTACTAATTTCATTGTCTAATCCTCATCCAATTGCATTTGTCTGGTATATACAAGGAAATAACAAGTATTAATCAAAATTCCGAAAATGGTAGCTGACGGAGCACAAAATCCTACATAAAGCATATTATCCGGAAATACCTTTGTCATGATATAGGCCATTGGAAGTCGCACGATAAACGATTGCGCCAGTCCTTGCAACATCACGAAGAAAGTCTTATTGTGTCCGCTGAAATAACCAATATATGAGAACAGAATACTTGTCACGATGGCTTCAAGCGCATACCCCTGCAAATATTCCGCCGCCTTCAACTGATAATCCAAATGCTGTGTAAACAAAGCTGCCAACTGCTGTCCGCCAAAGAATGCGGCAGCGGTCATAAATAAGCCAATGGTTCCGCCCATTAACATTCCGTATCCCATTGCCCGTTGTGCGCGCTTCTCTTTTCCGGCGCCTACGTTCTGAGCAATAAACGCAGACATTGATTGCATCAATGCACTTGGCACCAGCATGACAACTCCGACCAATTTGTTTGCCACACCATATCCTGATGAAGATGCCAATCGAATTGCTTCCGTCGTTCCCATTCCATTAATAAAAGCAAGCAATGCCAAAAATGAAATCTGAGTCAACAGTTCCTGGAATGCCATTGGCAAACCACTTAAGACAAACATTCTGACTTCCGGTCCAAATCGTAAATCTTCTTTGCGAATGGTAAAAGGCAATTCAATTTTGCGACAAATCAAAAGCGACATGATCAGACTACAAGCCTGCGCCAAAACGGTTGCAATTGCAGCCCCCGCCACATCCATATGAAATACGGCAACAAACAGTAAGTCGCCGAAGATATTAATCACACAGGCAATGGCCACAAATATCAATGGCAAAGTGGAATTACCGATGCCTCGGAAAATACTACTGATTAGATTATAGCCTATGATAAAGAAAATACCGCCGCCGCAAATTCGAATATATTCCACAGCCTTCGCATGTGCCTCCGGCGGAGATTGCATCAAATCAGCCCAAAGAGGAGCAAATAAAAGCAGCAGCAATGCAATCACAACAGCAATCGCTGTAAAGGTTACAATTGCGCCTCCAATCACACGACCCAAACGGTCCTTCTTTTCTTCTCCAATGTAACGCCCCATGACGATTGTGACACCCATTGCCAATCCGCAGAGGACAAAAATGACAAGATTAATCACACTGCTTCCTGTTGAAATTGCAGAGATTCCCTCACTTGTTCCAAACTGTCCAACAATCAGCACATCCGCAGCACTGTACATGGTCTGCAGAATCAGCGCACCGAGAATCGGGAGCATAAATTTTAATAATTTTGAGAATATATTTCCTCTCGTGAAATCCTTTGGATCGTCCATAAATACTCCTATTTATTGATTTGAAAGTTTTAATTCTTTTAACAATGGTAACGAGAAGCGGTCAACCAATTCCATACATTCCTCAAAGGTTTTACGATCTGTGATATGTTCCACAGCATGTGCATCCTGTCCCAGCACCACTTTGTTTCCGATTTTAGAAGCAATTTCCCAAAACTTCGGATTCGGATAATTTCGGTTGGTTGCCTTTCCTAACATATTGATTTCCAGCGGAATATCCATTTGAAGCATCGCTCTGCACAAACGCTCCATCTCAAATTCATATACCGAATCCAATCCCTGATAATTGATCAAATCCGGATGCGCCAGATAAAGATAGCATCCTGTTTGCATTCCCTCTATCACGGAATCCACATATAAGCGAATGCGCTCTTCATCCTTTGTCGGGCTTCCGGAATACGGTCCTTTGTTTTCGCTGTCCCAGAAATGCTGTCCCATAATCATATAATCAATACCCAAATTTTGGGCCATTGCAATCTGTTCATCAAAAAACTTCGGAATATACTCAGCTTCAAATCCTACCAGGATTTTGATATCGTCCTTATATTCCTCGGCGAGTTTGCGGATGCATGACACATATTCCGGTGCCTGCGCCATTGTCATACGGATATTGGATACATAACCATCTTTGAATGGACAAGGGATGTGATCCGAGAAACCAAACACCTTCTCGCCCATATCAATGGCCGCTTCAATAAATTCGCGCTCTGTCCCGTAAGCATGCTGACAACGGGCAGTATGCGCATGATAATTTGCATTTAAAAAATCTGACATCATTACTTTCCTTGACACTTAATGCTCTTGCGTCCTCTTCCTTTCCATAGCATCGGATGAAGAAGAATCAGCATCGGGAACAATTCCAAACGTCCCGCAAGCATATCAAATATTAAAACAATTTTCGAAAAATCATTAAAGAAACCAAAGTTACAAGTCGGTCCTACCAACTGAAATCCCGGTCCAATATTGTTGATGGTTGCCGCAACTGCAGAAAGATTTGTAATCAAATCATAGCCCTCCAGCGCCACCAAAAATACGGAGATCACATAAAGGCACATAAAGGTTGCAAAATAAACATTTACAGACCGAATCACATCATGTTCCACCGGCTTTTCGTCCATCTGAATCTTCTTTACGCTCTTTGGATAAATATAAGAGCTCAATTCTTTTTTGATGGTTTTCCCAACAATCAAGAAACGGGATACCTTAATTCCACCACCTGTACTGCCTGCACAGGCACCACAAAACATCAAAAGAAACAGCGTAAACTTGGCGACCTCTCCCCACTTATCAAAATCTGCCGTTGCAAATCCTGTGGTCGTAATGATGGAAGCCACCTGGAACGTAGCCTGATTCAGCGCATCCAAAACGCCTTTTGTGGTATCCAAAATCGAGATAAAAATCACCAGCGATGCTGCTGCAATCACAAGCAAATACGCGCGCACTTCTTCCATTTTGAAGGCGCTCTTAATATTGCCTACCAAAATAAAATAATAGGCATTAAAGTTGATACCAAATAAAATCATAAAGATGGTTACAATCACCTGAAGATGCGGTGCGTAACCTGCAATGCTGTCGGCTTTGATTCCAAATCCACCGGTTCCAGCCGTTCCCAATGCAGTTGTAATCGCATCAAACGCCGGCATTTTGCCAATTATCAGAATGATAAATTCTGCAATGGTAAGTCCGAAATAAATCAAGTACAGCACTCTTGCCGTATTGCGCATCTTCGGCACAAGTTTTCCAACGGATGGACCCGGACTTTCTGCTCTCATCAAATTAATATTTGATCCGCCACTCATCGGCACGATTGCAAGCATAAATACCAACACTCCCATGCCGCCAATCCAGTGCGTGAAACTACGCCAGAAAAGCATGCCATGGGACAATGCCTCCACATCAGTCAAGATGCTTGCTCCTGTGGTGGTAAAACCGGACACCGTCTCAAACAATGCATCTATGAATGATGGGATTTCCCGCGAAATATAAAACGGCAGACAACCCAAAAGACTCATCACAATCCAGCTTAAAGCGGTTGCCGCGCATCCTTCTTTTAGATAAAAAACTGTATCCTTAGGCTTTTTAATTGTAAGCAGAATTCCGATTCCCCAGCCGATGGCCAGGGTAATCAAAAAATAAATCCATCCATCTTCCCGATATGCCAATGCAACAAACATCGGGAGCAACAAAAAGGTAGCTGCAATTTTTAAAATATTGCCCAGAATAAATCTAACCATTGAACCGTTCATGTTGCCCTCCTACGCCAGAATGTCATCAAGATCATTAAAGCCTGTGTGGGTTGTTACAATCATAACGGTATCTCCCGGCTGAATCATGTCATCACCACTTGGAATAATTACATTACCCTTTCTGGCAATGAATGAAATCAACAGGTTTTTCTTTAATTTCATCTCTTTAAGCGGAATATTGGTCACTGCACATTCATGCTGCGCCTTAAATTCAATCGCTTCAACTCTGTGATTAAACAGATGATATAAAGTCTCCACATTAGAGTTTTGGGATGCCTTCTTTGCACGCACGTATGCGATGATTGCTTCCGAGGTGATATACTTCGGATACAATACACTTCCAAGATCTAAATTATCAATGACCTCAGTAAACGTAATTCGATTGATTTTGGTAATCACTTTTGCATTGCTCACCTGCTTTGCATACAAGGTCAGCAATATATTTTCCTCATCGATTCCGGTCAATGCAACAAATGCTTCTGTTTCTTCGATTCCGGCTTCTTTTAATAATTCTTTGTCCGTTCCGTCACCATTGATGACAATGGCCTTCGGGAGTTGTACACTCAGCTCTTCGCAGCGCTTAAAGTCGCGCTCGATGATGGTTACCCGGATTCCGCCGCGCAATAATTCTTTTGCAAGATAATATGCCGCACGTCCACCACCTACGATCAGACAGCTCTTCACACGCTTTGTCACAAAGCCAATCTTCTGCAAAAACTCACGGGCAATCTTTTTATTTGCCACAAAAGAAACCACATCTCCGGCACGCAGGATAAAATCACCGGATGGTATAAATACCTCTCCGGCGCGCTCTACGCCGCAAATCAAAATCTCGTTTGTGATATGTTTGCCCAGATGTGCGATGGTCATATTGTCCAAATCATTTCCTTCCGGAATCTTAAACTTCACCATCTCTGCCTGTCCGTGCGCAAAGGAATTCACCTCCAGCGCAGTTGGCAAAAACAATACTCTGGCTGCCTCTTCTGCAGCCTCAAGCTCCGGATTGATAATCAAAGCCAACCCCAGTTTATCCCGGAGATAGCCAACCTCTTTACTGTAATCCGGTGTTCGAACGCGGGCAATTGCAGCACAATTTCCCACACGCTTTGCAATGGTACAGCACAATAGATTCAATTCATCCGAATCAGTGACTGCTATCACCAAATTTGCATTTTCGATGCCGGCCTCTTTTTGAACGCTATAGCTTGCACCATTCCCGCAGATTCCAAGGATATCATATAAATTTGTCAATTCCTCGATTCTCTCTGCACTCTGGTCGATGATAGAAAGTTCATGTCCCTCTTGCGAAAGTTCTTCTACTAAGGTGCGTCCAACTTTCCCGCACCCAACAATGATAATTTTTAATCCGCCTGTCGGCTTATTATTGTCCTTTTGAAACATCATACACTCCTTACAGGTTTTTTCAGAAAACCCGACTTATTATTATAACACAGTCATACAGATTATTCTACTTAGCTTCTGTGCTTTCCGAATTCAAGTCTCGCTCGCGAGACTTGGCGCGAGATTTGCGTCAGCGTAGCTGACATATTTCATATGCAAATCTCTGCGCATCCTCGCGGAGCGTTTATCTCAGTCGGAGATTGTAACTCCGACTGAGAACAAATCAGAGATGCCTTCGCCCGCGCCTTGCGCAATCCTGTATCCCACTGCATAGCAGATAAAACCGAGAAAAATCAATGCAATCAAAACGATTACCAAACGAATTCTTCTGCGCAGTGCAACTGCACCGGAGAGTTTTCCCTCCGCTTTTCTTCTCTTTAAGGTTTCGATGATGCGAGCATCTCTTTTTGATTCAAGATCTCCACGTTTTCCCTTTCGGTAGTCCGTCTCCTTTTGTGCTTCCTCTAAAAGCGTAATCAAATCCTTTCCATCTGAATCTGTACCATCCAGCGGAAGCCCCCACTGAATCAACAATTTCAGTTTTTCTTCTGCCTGCGGAGAACGCAACGCCTCGAAATAAACAGGCAGGGTTTCCTCCTCCGGAAAACTATGCAACCGCAAATTGGGAATCAATGCAAAGATATCCATAGAAGCTTCTCCAATCGGCGAAAAGCTTTCAAGGGTATGATGCTTTAATATATATTCCGTAAGTTCCTTTGTGTTTTGCCGAATGCAGAATTCATAGGCTTTTTGAGATAAATGTTTATCCTTCCATGAGATTTCTTTCTTTAATATTTTCTTAGCCTCTTGATATTGATATCTTTTAACGGCTTCCACAAAAGAAAGGGGAAGCATTTCTGCTTCCCCTTGTTTGTTTCCTAGGTTATGCTTCAATGTTTTCATACGCACATTGTAGCACATTTTCGGAATTAAAAATACGGCCTGTCCGTCAAACCCAGCAAATAATCCGCCGACACCGGAATTGCCTCACATAACTCCCGAAGTTTATCAAGATCCGGCGTCCTATGACCGTTTCGATATCCGCTGATTGTCGACTCGGCCACAAACAGATTCTCAGCTAACGTACGATTGGATATGCCTCGAAACCTCATCACTTTATCCAATCGGCTGCAAAAAATCTCACTATTTAGTTTTTTCTTTTCCATACTCTACATTCCCAACATCATAGCTCTATATCGTTCAATTCCCCTGAGCACTTAGATAACTAGCCTATGACAACCTTAGAGCATTTCAAAAAATGCGTCAAAGCCATTCTCGCGATACGATACTAAATCCAGCCCCCATCAACCGTGATAATCTGCCCGGTCAAATAGGTCGGCATCTGTGCCAAATGAAGGGCACATTCCGCCACTTCCTCCGGTGTTCCAAAGCGGCCAATGGGGATTTCATTTGCCAATTCTGCCCGCTCATCCTCATCCAAATGGCCATTCATTTCCGTATCGATGGTTCCGCATGCAAGCGCATTTACCGCAATATTGCTCGGCGCAAGTTCCTTTGCAAGCGCTTTGGTGAAGCTGTTTATTCCGCCCTTTGTGGCAGAATAGGCCACTTCACAAGAAGCTCCCACATTTCCCCAGACAGATGAAATATTAATAATACTTCCGGATTGCCTTCTGACCATAGAAGGAATCACTGCCTTGCAGGCATAAAAGACTGAAGATAAATTTACCGATAGAATTTTCTCCCAATCTTCATCCGATAAATCCTGTAAAAGTCCGACCATAGAAATGCCGGCATTGTTGATCAACACATCAATTTGTGCGAATTCTTCAATGGATTCTTCTACCATTTTGCGCACAAATGCCGCATCGGAAACATCTCCCTGATGGCAACGCACTTCCACCTCATATTCGCGGTGAATCGCTTTTGCCAATTCATTTAACCGATCCGAATGATTCTTACAGCAAAGCACCAAATGATATCCGGCTGCGCCGAAGGCGCGAGCAATTGCAGCACCGATTCCTCTACTTGCGCCGGTAATCAGCGCTACTTTTTTTTGATTTTTCATGGTTCCACTCACTTTTCGTATAAAAATATCTAGACAAAATTTTATATATGTGGTATTATCATTTTCGTTTGAGACGGCGTGTGGCTCAGTTTGGTAGAGCGCTACGTTCGGGACGTAGAAGTCGCAGGTTCAAATCCTGTCACGCCGACTGAGAGCTCAGCAAACGCTGAGCTCTCTTTTTTTATTAATCCATAACAGCTTCAAAAATGACAGTCGAGCGATCCGGTACTACAACCTTTTTGCCATCAAAATTTGTTTGCGACATAAAATCTGCTCCATCCTTGTAAACACAATTGGTATTAACAGCCACCTTCCAATGCATGCCCTGCGGCGGATCCGGAAGAATTAGCGGCGACGGCTCCCAATATGCATTCATTGCATAGAAGGTCACATCATCCTTTGTACCGGCTTCATTTCTGCCGGAGTACATAATGCCAATCAGTCTGTCATTTCCATTATGAATCGTAACTTCCGGCATATTATTCGTCGCAATTCCGGTATTCTTTCGAATCGTCGGATGTTTCTTTCTGAATTTGATCATAAAGCGAACGAAATCATGAATCTCTTTGTACTCATTCATACGATTCCAATCAATCCATGAAACCGGATTATCCTGACAATATGCATTATTATTTCCATGCTGCGTATTGCAGAATTCATCTCCTTGATAAAACATGGCCGGACCACGGCTCATCAAAAGTGCTGCGAATGCATTCTTGACCATACGTCTGCGCAATCCTTCTACATTCGGATCATCCGTTTCGCCTTCCACACCACAGTTCCAACTGTTTCCATTATTGTCTCCATCGGTATTGTTCCAACCGTTGGCTTCGTTATGCTTTTCGTTATAGGAGTACAAATCATATAATGTAAATCCATCATGGCAGGTGATGAAATTCACGGAAGCACGATATCCTCTACCGAACTGACTATACAAATCCGAAGAGCCTGTGATACGAGTCACTGCTGCCCCCGCCATTCCCTCGTCGCCCTTTAGGAATCGACGCATATCATCGCGATATTTTCCGTTCCATTCTGCCCATCTGTTCCAGGATGGAAATGAACCAACCTGATACATTCCGCCTGCGTCCCAAGCCTCAGCAATCAGCTTCGTCTTTGCCAACACCGTATCGAATGCGAGTTCCTCCAAAATCGGCGGGCGATCCATCGGTGCACCGTTTTGGTCACGACTCAAAATAGAAGCCAGATCAAAGCGGAATCCATCCACGCGATATTCCGTCACCCAATATCTCAGGCAATCCACAATAAAGTTTCGCACCACCGGATGATTACAATTCATAACATTTCCGCAGCCGCTGAAATTATAATATTTTCCATCCGGAGTCAACATATAATAAATATTATTATCAATGCCTTTAAATGAGAAGCACGGACCGTTTTCATTTCCTTCAGCAGTATGATTGAATACCACATCCAAAATAACTTCGATTCCGTTTTTCTTTAAATCATAAATCAGTCTCTTCAGCTCATCACCCTCGTGATTGTGCTCTGAGAAGAATGCATAGCTGGTATTCGGCGCGAAATAACTAACCGTGCTGTATCCCCAATAGTTGTACAGCTGTTTTCCGTCCACATTTCGCTCGCCTTCCATCTCATCGAATTCAAAGACCGGCATGAGTTCCACTGCATTAATTCCCAAATCCTTCAGATATGGGATTTTTCTGCGCAGTCCCTCATAGGTTCCGCGCTCATGTACACCCGATGAAACATCTTTTGTATAGCCGCGGACATGCGCCTCATAGATGATCAAATCTTCAAACGGAGTCTCCGGGCTCTTTAAAGTGCCCCATTCAAAGTCATTGCGTACCACTCTTGCGTGATAGACGAAAGGCTTATTCCCTTTCGGTTTCTGCCCCCAGTCACGCTGTCCGGTAACTGCTTTTGCATATGGATCAAGAATGATATTTTCTTTTTTGAAGAGAAGACCTTTCTGTTCATCATATGGGCCTTCGAAACTATATGCATATTCCAAATCCTCGATATCCAAATCAAAGACCAGCATGGAATACCGATTCCCGATATGATAATGATCCGGGAATCGAATCTTTGCATAAGGCTTTTGCTCTCCCGCATGAAACAGCAAAAGCGTACAGCTTTTAGCACCATGGGAACTGATGGTAAAGCTGACACCCACCGGCGTTACATGTGCGCCATCCATTCGATAATATCCGGGGCGTACCCGAAATCCTGATATGGTATCCAATGACTGCAGTGCACTGACGTTGCCCAATCGTGAAGGAGTATTCACGATGCGCTCACGCACAGGTTCTTTTTCAGTTGCAAGTCCCTTAATTATGATATGTTTATTTTTCATCAAGTTCCTCTTTTCTCAATATATCAAGCGTATGACATCCTGCCCCCAAAAGTTCAGGCCGTTGACATACCGTAAGCTGATATTGAATGAATAACTGAAATTCTTCCTCATCCATTGCATTCAAGATAGGTCTCATGTGATTTGCCGGACCATCGGCCGACAGAATAGCCTCTCTTACCAACCCCGCTTCATCGCTGAGTTGATAAATGTCTTCCAACCTTACGTAATGATAAAGCGGATTGGCTGTCTCAGTACAATGAAAATCCCGGTCAATCATGCCCTCCGCCAGCGCCTGCTTCATATGATGTTCCTTAAAGCCATACATCAGCACGCTGTACTCGTTCATAATATAGCTGATAAACAAATGTCCATTGGGCTTTAGCACACGCTTTCCTTCGGCCATGGCTTTTTTACGAGCTTCCTGATCTTTAAGATGATACATCGGGCCAAAAAACAATACGATATCAAACTGATGATCCTCAAAGCGTTTCAGCTTCTCTGCTCTTCCTTCAAAAGCCTTTACCTTCGGTCCGTTTTGCTTAATCCGGCCCAGGTTGTGATGCACCGGCTCCACTGCAGTCACATCATATCCTTCTTCTGATAATGGAATTGCATAGCGCCCGGTTCCGGCGCCCACATCTAAGATGCGTATTTTTTCCTTCGCAATCCCTTGCTGTGTAAGGCGATCCAAATACTTATGCAAAAAATGCATTGTAATCGAGAATTCCACTTGACCATGTCTGGAATTCAATCTCTTTTCTTCGTTAAATTTATTGTAATATTCCTCCAGTTGATTCACCGGTATTTCACTCATTTCTTTCGTTCTTGATTTCGTTTCCGGTTCGAATATAGTCTATAAATTCCGCCTCCGGAATCGGGCGCGAATAATAATAGCCCTGAATAAACCGACATTTCATATTGGAAAGACCATCTACCATGGATTGGCTTTCTGCGCCTTCCGCCACAATTTCCAATTGGTTGTCCATAAACATGTCAACCAATTTCTTTAACATGGCATCTGAGCCATCAAAATAGCCCCAAACAATGGATTTATCTATTTTTACCACATGGAACGGAAGTTTCATAACATTCACCAGATTTGAAAATCCGGTTCCATAATCATCCAATGCAAAGGTTGCACCTTTTTGAATCAATGCATTCATCAGATTGCCCAAGGTCTTATGATCCGCCATTGCAGTCTCTGTAATCTCAAAATTGATATAATGCATGTCGACTTGATAATGTTCTGCAACTTCAATCAGCTCCCGCGCCAAACTCTTATACATACATTGAATCGGGGAGAGATTGACTTCAATATATTTTAAACCCAGTTCCTCCATGTTGTGGTTGTGAATGAATTCGCAAACTTTTCGGAACACTTCCATTCCCAGATGAAGAATGGTTCCATCTTCCTCCGCGATCTGAATAAACGAATCCGGCATAATCAATCCCAGATTCGGATGATTGATGCGCACAAGCGCCTCTGCCGTCGAAAACCGCTTCTCAACAATATCATAAATCGGCTGGAAATAAACTTCCAGATAGTCCTTTTCGATTGCCTCATGCATCGCATGACGAATGGCCTTATCTTTGTGATAAGAAGCGATATCCTCATCCTCGATCACGTGAAGTTTCGCATAATCTAAGAGTTTTGCCGATTTGATTGTCATCAGCATCACTTCCTGCAGCTCTGTGCTATTTGAAATCTTTTCGTCCCGCTCTATATAAACCGAGCGCAGCTGCAAATGGATCTCATCCCCCTTTACTTGATGTGGATGCGCAAAATAATTTACCAACCGTTGACGAATATTCTCCACATCCGCCATATTTTTCAAAAACAGGATGAAATATCCGTTGTGCATATAAAATGGCACTGTATCCGAAAAACTGTTCTTTAGATGAACTCCGATACGATTTAAAATATAATCCGTCTTTTTTTCGCCGTATACAGAGCGAATATTCGTATAATTTGCAAATCCAATGGCAATGCATTTCACTTTTTTGTCCATACGCATTTGCTCCCCTATGTAGCGATCAAATCCGCTGCCGTTAAAGACACGGGTCTTTTGATCCACTTCATATTCAGGGTTTTGCATTGCAAGATATACAACCGCCAATCCAAGGCTGATCCCCATATTGGTTAAAAGCACATAAGGCGCAATAAAGATTTGAGTCAATGACGGAATCAATGTGCAAACAATTAATACGACACCACTTGCCAGTTCCCGACGAGATAGATATTTGCGATAAATCACCAACATCACCACCGACAATATCATATAGAAAAGCAGATATCCTGTAAGCACAGGATAATAGCACACGCCTCGATGATAACCGGTCTGCGCATCAATATAAAAAATTCCCTTTGTAATTGGCGCAGTGATAATCAAAACCGAAATCACCCAATATGGTATACGGAAAAACAACCATTTCCTAATCGGACGCGCTGCACGCTCACGTCCCATGCATTTACAATATTCATAAATATAACTGTAGACAAAGGTTAGAATCAAAAAGTAAGCCATATTGAGCACATACATCACCCCAATGGAATACTTTTCCAGATTCGAAGATATCACAGATGCCACAATATCCACAATGATACATAGCAATTCTGTCATCATCAGTTTAAAAAACAATCTATTCCGGCGCGATGGCAACACGTTCTGCATCTGGTAAAAAAAGCAAAACAATGCCAGCATCACCAATCCTGTTATCTCATATTGTGGTTCCCACCGAATGCCATCTAACATTTCCATAGTTCTTCTCCAATCGCTAAATACATTATACCACAAGTATAGTACTTATGAACGCTGATGAGCTAAATAATCACCGTATCTCCTTCCGACAAATAATGTACTTTACTCATATATTTTGTAAGGAAACGATATTGTTCGACTCCCGTGCAGTGACAGGTATAATAGGTACAATCAAAGCCATCCAATTCCCGCCCGTATCCTGCAAGCCTTTCATTTAATTCCTGCTTCATAAAATGAAATCCACCCACAAGCACATCCGGTCGAAACCAATCCATAATATTAATGATTCCCTGATGTGAACAACCGCTGATGAGTATACGCTTTCCGTTTTCTGAAATCATAAGATAATGTTCATGACGAAAATCCTCCGGAAAGAAACAACCATCCTCTCTGAAACACAAACCGGCGCTTCCCATCTCATACGCCTTTTGGCTTTTCGGACCAAGAATGGATAATTGCTCATCAATGACAACATTTCGGTCCGTATATACAACCCTCTTTCGAAATTCTTCATCATCTATCCAATCGCGGTTCAATCCGATATATTTTTCTTCCCCATGATAATAAAATCCAAAGGCATTTCGATTCATATAGATAGGCGCCTTATCATTCAAAAGGGTAAACTCTTTTAGTCCACCGCCGTGATCGTAATGACCGTGAGACAATACACAAAGATCCACGGTCGATAAGTCGATGCCCATTCGTTTGGCATTTTCCGCAAACAAAGTGCTTTGTCCGGTGTCAAACAATATGCGATGCCAATCCGTCTCTATGAAAAGACTAAGCCCATGCTCCACCGGAAAATCTTTTTGAGTTGTATTTTCAACCAATGCTGTGATTTTCATTTTGTACCTCTTTCATATGCACAAATTATACACAACTTACGCCTGTGACTCAATCATGCTTTTATCCGTATAAAAAGTTGATTTTTACACATAAAAAGGACAAAAAATCACTCGGTTTTTCCTAAATGATGTTTTTATAATGATGTCACAAGAAGGAGGTAATATCATGTATCAGTATGATTTAAAAGGTCCAAAGCGTGGCGTAGCGCTCTATAGCTACTCTGCTGAATACGGACTGACAAAAGACTTAGAAGACTGTTTTGAAGATATGTATGATATGGGCGCCCATGGTCTTGAAATATTGGCAAATACCCATATCCCGAATTATCCAAACCCATCCGATGACTGGATTGACAACGTTTGGTTTCCGTTACTTGAAAAATATGAGATTGTTCCTGTGGAATATGGCAACTGGATTGATTCCCATATGTTGCGCGATCGTGAGTTGACCACAGAGGAATCTTATGAACTTCTGGCCCGCGATATGCGACTTGCACATAGAATGGGTTTTACGGTTATGCGTACAAAAATGCCTGTCATCAACGAAAATTTGGATCCTGTCACAAACTGGAGAGAGATTATTCAGATGGCACTCCCGCTGGCTGAAGAATTAAATTTAAAGCTCTGTCCTGAAATTCATACCCCTAGCAATTTAAAGGGCAAGCTGGTAACAGATTATGTAGACTTCATTCAGAAAACCGGCACCAAAAACTTCGGTTTGAATATCGATTTTAGTGTATTCCGCACCGAATTTGCCGAAGGTGAATGGCGCGATCCGGCTTATACACCAAATGTTCCGGAAGATATCATTCCTCTGCTTCCGTATGTATACTGCTGCCACGCAAAATTCATCCACATGAACGATGAATTCCAGGAAACCACCATTCCTTATGAGAAAATTATCGGCATCATGAAGGAGCATGGTTGGGATGGATATTTGGTCAGCGAATACGAAGGCGCTGATAAATACGATCCCGGCTACGAAGTGGGTCAGACCTTGCGCAAACATCATATTATGATGAAAAACATCATCGGAGATTAGGAGGTGGGAGCATGTTAGAACGCAATGTCATTCAATCTGTCGGATTCCGCAACACAAAATGCGACGGTCGCATTGATGGATTCCAATTTAAAGTTCGATTGCCTTATTACAGAGGTGTCTATTTATGTCAATTAAGATTAGGAGATCTTTATATAGACGAAAAGCGAATCGATCCAAACGCCATTACCTGGTGTGTGGATGGATGTGAGTATACTGCAGAACAGATGCGCCAAAATTGCGAAGTCAATTGGGCTGTAACCGAACCGGCTACGGTAAAGGTTCAATATGACGGCGGATTGCCGCAAGGCTTTCATGATATCAAATACGGTTTCTGCTTCTCTTCTTCCTACATGCCGCCGATGATGCAAAGTGAGGAAGCACTCGATCCGAATAAAGAGTCCATGATTTTCCTTCCTGAATTTGGAAAACATGTAAACGAGCGCAGACTTTTAATTGTATAATGCCAAAAATCCCCTTCGGACGAGAAACGTCTGAAGGGGATTTTGTCCTTTGATTATCGCTTCACTCTGGCTCCGGCACCGCTCATAATCGCTTCTACTTCAGCGCAGGTTGCCATTGTGGTATCTCCGGGTGTGGTCATTGCAAGCGCACCATGTGCGGTTCCATATTCCACAGCTTTTTGCGCATCGCCGGTTGTCATCAATCCATAAACCAGTCCGGATGCGAAGGAATCGCCTCCGCCTACGCGGTCGAGAATCTCTAAAGCCGGATAATCCGTTGCCTTATAGATTTCGCCATCTGCCCAGCAAAGTGCAGACCAGTCGTTTACGGTTGCAGTCTTAACGGTACGAAGTGTGGTTGCAACCACCTTAAAGTTCGGATAAACCTTTGCAGCTTCATTGATCATCTTCTTGTAGCCTTCTAAGTTTAATTCCTTTAAGTTCTTATCATTTCCCTCGATTTCAAAACCAAGGCAAGCAGTAAAATCTTCTTCGTTTCCAATCATCACATCCACATACTTTGCGATTTCCTTGTTGACTTCTCGCGCCTTCTCCAAACCACCGATGGCAGACCACATAGATGCTCTGTAATTTAGATCATAGGATACGATGGTGCCGTATTTCTTTGCTGTCTTGATTGCTTCCACTACGGTCTTTGCGGACTGTTCGGAAAGCGCAGCATAAATTCCGCCGGTGTGGAACCATCTAACGCCAAGTTCACCAAAGATATACTCAAAATCAAAATCCTCCGGTGTTGCCTTGGAAATCGCAGTATTTGCTCTGTCGGAGCAGGAAAGCGCGCCTCTGATTCCATAGCCTCTTTCCACGAAATTTAATCCATTTCGACAGGTGCGTCCGATTCCATCTGTCTTCTTCCAATCGATTAAAGCGGTATCCACACCACCCTGAAGAATAAAATCCTCTACCAGGTGACCCACTTCATTATCCGCAAAAGAAGTGATTACAGCAGTATTCATTCCAAAGCATCTTCTCAAGCCGCGGATTACATTGTATTCTCCGCCGCCTTCCCAAACCTTAAAATTTCGGGTGGTGCGAATGCGGCCTTCCCCGGGATCAAGGCGAAGCATCACCTCGCCCAATGATACTGCATCATATTTACAATCTTTTCGATCTTTTAATTTTAAATCCATCTTTTTTCCTCCTAGAACCCAAAATATGTAACTGCATTATTTCCACAAATATTTTTGACCAGTTCTTCTAAGTATGCACCGTCATTCGGATACTCGCCTTCTGTCACCCAGCTGCCAATCTTGTTGCACAAGATACGTCTGTATAATTCGTGTCGCGGGAAGGACAGAAAACTTCTGGAATCTGTCAGCATCCCTACAGAAGTTGAAATCAGACCATTGTCCGACATTGCTTCCATTTGGCGTTCCATTCCGTTTTTGTGATCGCAGAACCACCAGGCCGCGCCCAATTGCACCTTTCCTCTGATTCCTGCTTCGTTGCTGCAGAAGGTGCTCGCCATCACAGAAAGCATTTCCGTATCCTTTGGATGAAGGCAATAGAGAATGGTCTTCGGCAATTGATCTTTTAAATCCATTTCCGATAAAAGTCCTGCCAGCTGAGGCGCATAGGCAAAATCATTGATCGCATCGAATCCCGTATCCGGTCCAAGCCGATCAAAAAACCTCTTGGAGCAATTTCTGAGTGCACCGATATGCAACTGCATTACCAGACCATACTTTGCATACAGCTTTCCCAATTCCACAAGCAGATATCCCTTAAACTTCGCCACCTGAAGTTCATTTAGGGTTGCACCTGATTTGCGGCTTTGAAAGATTTCATCCACTTCCGCTTCAGTTGCCGGAGCATAGAAATTGACTTCGAGACTGTGATCTGTCACCTTACATCCGTTGGCTACGAAATATTCCAACCGCTGGGAAAGCGCCTGAAGCAGCGCTTCAATGCCATCGATTTCGATTCCGGCAACTTGTCCCAATTGCTCCACATAATCGACGAAATCTTCCTTTTCGATTCCCAGTGCCTTTTCCGGTCGAAAACTTGGAAGCACCTGAATCTCGAATCCGTCTTCTCTGATTTTTTGATGCCATTCCAAAGAATCAATGGGATCATCTGTTGTGCATAATACTGATACATTTTGCATTCTGAGCAAATTTCTCACCGAAAATTCTCTGCTTCGAAGTTTTTCATTGCATGCGTTCCAGATTTCCTTAGCGCTGTCTTTTGAAAGCGGTTGATGAATTCCGAAATATCGTTGCAATTCCAAATGTGTCCAGTGATAAAGCGGATTTCCGATTAAATTTTGAACGGTGTCTGCCCATGCCAGAAACTGTTCGAAATCTGCTTTCCCGGTGATTACCTTCTCCGGGATTCCGTTTGCACGCATAGCGCGCCATTTATAATGGTCTCCCTTCAGCCAAACCTGCGCAAGATTCTCGAAGCACCGATCCTCATAAATTTCCTTTGGATTCAGATGATTATGAAAATCATAAATCGGAACTTCTTTTGCCACAGAAAATAAAGCTTTCGCAACCTCATTGGTCAGCAGGAAATCATCATCCATAAATTTCATCATAATGTTCCCAAAACCTTTCTGACACCACCGATTTCCTTCATTTGTTCATAGAGCAAAAGGGTGCGCTCTGCCATGGAATCCTCGAATAAATCAACGCCGAATACATCCGTGCGCTTTAAGACTTCCTCCGGCGCAAGGGTCTTTAATTCCTCTAACATTGGATCCGGACTTTGGTCAAAAGGCTTTCCTGCATCATCGATTCCCTCTAAATATCTAAGATAACCGGCAAATACCATCGGGATGGCTTTCAGTGTTTCGGTATCCAATTGTGCGCTCTTGTGATAAGCCTTTATGGTCTCTCCAAATCGGATGGATAACTTTTGTGAAGTATCGCAGGCGATTCGCTGAGGTGTATCCGGCATAAACGGATTGACAAGACGCTTGGTCAAAACTGCTTCTAAGAATGCATTCGGCGAGAGCACCTTCGGATCAACCACAACCTTCATGCCTTCGTCCATTCCCAAACGCGTTACCAGTTTCTTTAAGTCGGCATCCTTCATCTCCTCGTGAATCGTTTGATATCCAAAGAGACATCCGAAGATTGCAAGCGCAGTATGAAGCGGATTTAAACAGGTACAAACCTTCATCTTCTCCGCCTTGTCTACCGTTTCCCGATCTGTAAAAATCAGTCCACCCTTCTCCAGGGCCGGTCTGCCATTTGGGAATAAATCTTCGATGACAAGGTATTCTGTTTCTTCCGCATTTACAAAGTTTGCCACATAGGTATTTTTCGTTGTCACAATCGGTTCTGCGCCGTCTACGCCATCGGAGATTAACATTTTTTTCACTGTCTCATCCGGTCTCGGCGTAATCTTATCGATCATTGTAAGAGGAAATGCCACCACCTTTGGATTTGTGATATATCCTAAAAATTCTGCTTCGCATTTTCCGGACTCACTCCACTCCTTTGCGATTGCAACCACTGCCTCGCGCAGCTTGTCACCGTTGTGTGAGCAATTGTCCATGCTGACAACGGAAATTGGAAGAGCTCCGGCGCGATAGCGCTCTAAAAGTAAGCCGACCACTTTATCCATATAAGCACGTGTCTTGTATCCCTTCTCGGTGATGGTGAAACTTACCATCTGCAGAGATGGGGCTCTGAAAATCTGTCTGAGACGTTGAATTTCCGCTTCGTTTTCCTCGTCTAATATACAGGATTCCGCGATTGCACCCACCACATTTTTTTCGACGCTTCCATCTGCCTTTAAGGTCACCAGGATGCTAAGGTTGTCGCATGGGCGATTGTATTTTTCTATAATTTCGTAATCATAGCCTTCCGCCACAATCAATCCGGTGTCCATAGCGCCTGCATTTAACATCTTTTCCACAACATTTGCCTGAAATGCACGGAAAATATTTCCGGCACCAAAATGAATCCAGGTCGGTTGTTCCATGGTCTTTTGCACCATTTTCTCCCGATCGTATTTTGGGAGCCCATATCCTTTTGCCTCCCAGACTGCTCTATCTTTTAATCCTTCATTTGATAACTTCATCGTCTTAACCTCTTATCTTCTTGTCTGATTTTTTTCGATGGCTTCCCACAATCCGTTGATGTAAGTTGCGCCAAGTGCTCTGTCATAAAGTCCGTATCCCGGCATTGCCTTTTCGCCCCAAATCATACGTCCGTGGTCCGGGCGAATCGGACCGGTAAAACCGATGTCATAAAGTGCTTTTACGATTTCATACATATCAAAACTTCCATCGGAAGAAAGATGTGCGGCTTCTTCGAAATCTGTTGGAGTGTTAAATTTTAAATTTCTCACATGTGCAAAATGGATTCGTCCCTTCAAACTTCTAATCATAGCCGGCAAATCATTCTCTAAGTTTGTGCCGTAGGATCCGGAGCAGAAAGTCACGCCATTGTGCGGATTATCCACCATCTTCATCATTCTTTGAATATTTTCCTGATTGATGATGATGCGCGGAAGTCCAAATACCGGCCAGGCCGGATCATCCGGATGAATTGCCATATTGATGTCATACGCATCGCAAACCGGCATAATTCTTTCCAAAAAATATTTCAGATTTGCAAATAAATCTTCGTCTGTCACACCTTTATATTCTTCAAACAATTCTTTCACATGCTCCAAGCGATCCGGTTCCCAGCCCGGCATAATAGACCCGTTTGTATCCTGTTTGATGGATTGAAACATTTCCTCCGGAACAAGCGCATCCACCGCTTCCTGTGTGTAGGCTAGCACAGTTGATCCATCTGCTCTTTTTCTTGCCAGTTCCGTTCTGGTCCAGTCGAAGACAGGCATGAAGTTATAACACACCAGATGAATGTCTTCCTCTCCAAGATTCTTTAAGGTCTCGATATAATTGTCGATGAGGGCGTCGCGATTTGGTTTTCCAAGTTTGATATCCTCGTGCACATTCACGCTTTCGATTCCGGCCACTTTCAGTCCAGCCGCTTCCACTTCTTCTTTCATTTCCTTGATTTGTGCGCGGGTCCAAACCTCACCCGGCTTGGTCGCATATAAAGTGGTGATGACACCTGTCACACCCGGAATCTGTCTAATCTGCTCTAAGGTAACGGTATCATAATCTTTTCCGTACCATCTCAATGTCATCTGCATTCCTTAATTTCCTCCTCTGATTTCTTTTACAATTGCTGCTGCTTCGCGGGTCAATTCTTCTACTTTTTGGAAGTTTCCTTCTTCAATCAGATTTCCTTTCACCATCCAGGTTCCGCCGCAGGCTACAATTTTGTTGTAGCGCAAGTAGTCTTTTACATTATCTTTGTTGATGCCGCCGGTTGGCATAAATTTTAAATTTGTATACGGAGCAGCCACTGCCTTAATCATCGGAAGACCGCCTGCAGGCTCCGCCGGGAAAAACTTTACGAAATCAAGGCCCAGCTCCATCGCCTGCTCCATTTCACCCGGAGTCTGTACACCCGGAGTCACCGGATACCCTTTCTCAAGACAATGCTTCACTACGGTTGGATTAAATCCCGGTGCCACAATAAATTTTGCACCTGCTGCCATTGCCGCATCCGCCTGATCACAGGTCAGCACGGTTCCGGCACCCACCAGCATATCCGGAAATTCTTTTGATAAAATGCGAATTGCTTCCTCTGCCGCTTCAGTTCTGAAAGTCACTTCTGCTGCCGGAAGACCACCCTTCATCAGCGCCTCACCCAAAGGCTTTGCATCCTTTGCATCTTCTAATACCACCACCGGAATAATTCCGATTTTTTCAAACTGTGATTTTATTTCTTCGTACATGTCGTTCCTCCACAATCCTAATCTCTTGTTATCTTTATCATACGAAACGAAAATAAAATCTCCCATTGTTGCACTTGCTCGATACATTGCATTTCTTGCGATGTTATGTTATTTTAAAATCATGAAGAAAACAATTAAAACACAATTCAGCACAAGGCAATACATGCTGTCGCAAGATTTTGAAATCTATTATTACAGCGACAGAACCCTTCCGACGGTGGAAGCGCATACACATGATTACTATGAATTTTATTTCTTTATTGAGGGAAAAATTTCGATGCATATAAACGGCGAGACAATCGTCCCGACCCCCGGCACTATGCTGATGATTCCGCCAAACGTTCCTCACTATGTGAAGATGACAGAAACACAAAGACCTTACAGACGTGTTGTATTTTGGGTCACAGAAGAGTTTATTAATGGTCTTGCAACCACTTCGGAAGACTATCGGTATCTCATAAATCAACTTTCAGATCAGGAGCATTTTTTCGTCTTTCATTTTAACGAAATCTCTTTTAATGAAATTCAGGGTAGTGTCTTTTCTTTAATCGACGAAATCCATTCTCTTCGCTTTGGAAAAGAGGCGAAGATTTTGCTCCTCGTCAGCGAACTGATTCTTTCCATTAATCGATTTGTCTACGAAGCCACTACCCCGGCTGCGATTACTTCCGATTCGGATATGCTATATCAAACATTGATTTTATATATTGAGACCCATATTGATGAAGATTTATCCCTGGATGCATTGGCCGCTCAATTTCATATCAGTAAGTTCCATATCTCCCATATTTTCACGGAGATCAATGGACTCCCGCTACATAAATATATTACAAAAAAGCGCCTCGACATGTGTCGCGGCGCCATCTTAAGCGGTCAGGATATCTCTGCGGTTTCAGAGACCTATGGTTTTTCCGATTATTCTGTTTTCTACAGAGCATTCGTAAAAGAATACGGTATCAGTCCAAAGAAATATCGTGATCAGACTTTAAAGCGTTTTCTGTAATCCTTTGGCGTGTTTTGGTATTTTGCTTTAAAGACTTTTACAAAATAATTTGCATCCGTGATTCCAACTTTTCCGGCGATTTTCTGAATTTCGTCATCTGTTGCAATCAATAGACGGGCAGCTTCCTCCAGTCGGACATTTCTCAGATATGTCGCCGGAGTTGCGCCCGTTTCTTTTTTGAAACGAGCGATCATATAGCTTTCCGTAACGCCCACCTCTTCTGCCATTTCCCGAACCGACAGCGGTTGTTCAAACTGTTTATGAATGCAATAGATGACGCTTTGCACCATAGCCGAATATTTGCGATTTCGAATATCACAAATCGCATCACAGAATTCCCGCAGCATCGTCTCGCAGGCGCGGTCCATCTGTGTCATCGTATTTGCAGAAAGTATTTCCGTCGATTCTTTGGTGGAAATCTGATGAATCAGCGGTGCCGGAACCCCGGCCTCAAAGGCAGCAATTCTGCTCATTGCGCGATTCACCGCCAATGCCTGCCGCTTGCCCTCTTTATCGATTTTCGTCGACCACTGGCCTGCTGCATTTTCGGAGAGCAGTTTCTTATAGCGCATTACCTCTTGAAAGTTTCCGCGCTTAATCGCATCCATGTATTCCCGTTCCATACAGTAATGCATCTCCAGATTCTCGTTGGATACCTTTGCAAGCTTCGAAAAATCCAGTTCCTTTTGCGAAACCGAGTGTTCAAATTCGTAAGTCTCTTCCATCTCGCCCAGTCCTAACGCGTTTTTCACTGCAAAGAGAATCTTTTGCATATATGTATCCATAATCACAGGATATGATTCATAAAATGCCAAAAGTTCCCGCGCTTCCGCAGGCTTTTTCCCAAGTTCGGAACAAAGCTGAATGCACCTTTCGATATTCATTTCCTCCGCCAGATACGGACCGATGATCACTGCTTGCCCGCGGTGCATAAAAAAAATCACCCGAAGATACAGAATATCCTCATACATCCGGAATACACCTGCCTGACATTTCTGCAGACGGACCGCAAATTTATCCAATCGATGCTTTTCACAAAACTTTTTCTGTTCGGATTCATCCTTTATTGAAATCATACTGATTCCAAATATATCTCCGATCATCTGTGATACCACCAAAAATCTTGAACTTTTCTGCATTTGTCTCTCCTTTTGCAACAGTTCTTGTTTGGTTCAAAATATCACGAAATAGAAATTTTTGTCAATTCTGCATTCAATGCCTTGACTTCCTCTTCTGTGTAATTTGGCTTTGCAAATTTAAAAAACATCTCAAACGTAAATGTACCGACCATATCTTGAATCGCTTTTGCCACATCCGGCATGCGCTTTGCAATGACTTCTATCGCCTCCTGCGATGCCAATAAATCATTGATAGTACAACGAATGGACAAATATCCCTCCGGGAATAATTCTGCCTCACTCTGCTCATCCAAGAACCAATTTCGCACATTAATACCAGGATTTTGATCAACATAAACATAGGACTCATCCGGTTGGGACAGTCTTACAAATACTGCCTCATCACGGCATTTTCCTGACTCTGCCACCACTTTGTTTTCGCCCATCTCAAGAGAAACCTGTTCAAATACTGCTGAACCGTTTACTACCGGCTGTGTCATCTGTTGCTTGTTTACTGTGATTGTGACCTGTTCCTGGTTGGAATATACCTTAACCGTCATCGTCTCATGACCACGGTTTGCAAAACGCTTGCTTGCAATATGAACAAAAGGAATCGAAGACCACATTGCTTTGTAATAATAAAAGCTATCTTTTCGAGTTTTGCGATCAAAGGTTACAAGCCCTTTGATATTCCTATTCTCGATATTTGCAGCCTTTCTGATTGGGCTGGTAAAGTCAAACATATTCCATACGAAACTGCCCCATACAAAATCACGCTCTGCCATCATTGGATAAACACTCTCATGATATAATGCCTGATATTCTTCTGTATAATCATTTACCTTTGGCTCTTCGCTATGATATGCAGTATTGGTATCCGCTCCATATTCGGAAATTCCAAGTGGCATATTGGGATTCACTCGATGGAATTCGTCCAGGAATTTCGCATGATCCTCAAACTCGCCATAATACCATCCATAATAAACATTATATGCAGTAACATCTGTAATCCGGTTCAAAGAACTGTCCACATGCACTGAGTTTAAATTAGAAGAAGTGGTATATCTTGTATCATCCAATTGATGCGCAAAGGTATTTAACTGCTGCATCTTCTCTGTCATATATGGGAATTCTCCATAGATTGCAATCTCGTTTTGCAGTCCCCAGAAACAAATACTTGGATGATGCATATTTTGATAAATCATCTCCGTCAGCTGCTCTTTGGCATTCTCAAATAAATGCGCGTCCTCTGTCAGCTTCAAAAGTGGAATTTCTGACCAGACTACAATTCCCATTTCGTCGCACAGATCATAGACTTGCTTTGGATGTGGATAATGGGAAAGGCGAACTGCATTTGCCCCGATTTCTCCAATCAAAGACATATCTGTTTTCCAATGCTCCATTGTGGCTGCTGAATACACACCGGCTGTATCCTGATGCTTTGCAACTCCGTGCAATTTCACATGTTCATGATTCAAGAAAAATCCCTTTTCCGGATCCACTTCGATTGATCGAAATCCCACATTTCTCTCAATTGAATCATATATCTCTTCGTTCTTTACCAAAGTCACGCGAACAGTATACATATGTCCCTGGTTCAAGCCATTCCAAAGCACCGGTTTTGAAACTTCCAATACTTTTCTAAGGGTTCCTTCAGGCGTAACGCTTGCAGTCGCAGCCACTCGATTGTGATCAATCAACTCATATCTCACCTGATAGTTCTCTCTGCTTTCTCCGGCTTGTACCGAAACCATATCACACGCCCAAAGTTCTCCCTTTCCCTCCGGGTTAACTCTGGTCTGAAGAACCACTCCATCCGTTCCGTAATAGGTTCGATCAAAGCAAGTCTGCTTTGTGTCAATCCATTCCACATTACGATGAATTCCACCGAATACAGCAAAGTCTCCGGAACATGGAGAAACCTGAAGATCCTTTCCATTTCCAATCATGACCGTAAGAATATTTTGACCGGATATAAGCGCTTCCGTTAACTCTACCGCAAACATCGTATAGCCGCCCTCATGGGCTCCTATTTTCGTTCCGTTTAAGAAAATCTCGCAGACTTTATCCACGCCATGAAATTTCAAAAAAATGCGGTTTTCAGTTTCCTTCGACTGCTTTTCGTAATAAAACAGCTTTTGATAAGCGCCCTCTCCCTGATAATAATCATCATCCTGATACCAGGTGTGTGGAAGCATCACCGATTCTCCGCATATCGGCTCTGCAGGATTTATCTGATCCCAGTCTTTCTTGATATATTGCCAATTGTCATTCCATAGTTTTGCGTAATCCATAGGCTCCTCCATAATCGTTTTTTATGCTTTTTTTATTTATGCTATCATGGATGCCCTTTTCAAAATAGAATAATATATATCTTAATAGAAAAATATGCCAGAAAGCATGTTGCTTGCAACATATTCCTATCGCGCGAGTACGCATCCATAAATGACGGATTTTGCTTCGCAACCGCACCACATCCCTCTTCCCACACAAGGTCTCGCTGCGCAAATTGCACCAACGTGTTTCGCTTCTTCTATTACCGAATTTTTCTTCTCCGGGGTATCCGGGCCGATATTTGTAACCGCCTCGCCGGCAAAAGTCCATCTTCGAAGTTCTTCGATCAGCAACAGGTCTTTGTAGTACTTGATTTGTGCAGGCTCCATAGACTTTAGAGACAGATTTTGTTT
>SVFB01000073.1 GCA_015057085.1 Lachnospiraceae bacterium | reverse complement strand
TTTTGTTATTTCACTTAGTAAACGGAGCCTGAACCCGGGAATCCCTTAGACTGAGAAGTACATAATATCAACAAACTAGGTGTCCGCCACTTCATAAACTTTTTTCAAAATGGTTCATTCATCAAAAGACACATGTGTGATGCTCGCCTTTTGCATATTGAAAACCTAAAATATTCGCAAAATTGTGAAGGGGGTACCGGGTTTATGGGCTGAGGATACTAGACAATACATGCTGTGAATGGTAACCATTTTTTCTGTTTCGCGGTCTTTTCATAGGAAGAAATTTATGTTATATTATCTTCGGCGTCTGTTAGTACTTTCAGACTATACAGTATGATTTGATATGATTTGATTTGTTTTGAATTCGGCTGATACAGCCATGGGGGAGTGTTTTCATGACAGTTGAAATTTATTTTTATCTACTGATGATCATATGCCTTTTGTTTTTGATCATTTTGGTTCGCAGAAGTCCATATATTCATCATCAAAAAAACATGTTTGTCCAACATTCGGCATATGCAAATCTTTTGATTTTGTTTTGCTTTATTGGAAGAAATATCATTTCCGTTTCGCCATCGCTTCCGATGGCAAATCTGATTGAAGTGCTTATTTATATCCCAGCGACTGCCATCCCGTATTTTCTGCTGATGGCTTCTAAAAAGCAGTTTGGATTAAAAGAATGGCTCACCTTTATCCCATCCGGTCTGGTGACAATTCTTGCGATTTCCTCACCTTTTACCGGTGCCTTGTTTCATATTTCCGAGGACTATTCGTATACGATGGGGCCTCTGTTTTTTGTAAGTTGCCTGGTGACACTGTTTTATTTCATCTATTGGATTGTGAACAGTTTTCATGAATATCCATATATGGAACCAAGCGAAATTGTATATGAGTCCTTGCTGTTTCTATTTATGATTGCAGCCGCAGTTATTCAGTTTTTCTATCCAAATATTCATTCCATTTGGACAGAATCTGCATTGGCAATTTTGCTCTATTACTTTATCAGCATTGAATTTAGTGGGAAATGTGATATTCTGACAGGCCTGCGCAATCGCACTTCGTATGATACGCGCGTGCGCAATTTGACTCATGAAGAAGCATATACCATCATCATCTTTAATGCGAACCGGCTTAAGGAAACCAATGATTATCTCGGACACGAGGAAGGAGATAAATTCCTGACAGTCATTGCACAGGTGACCAGCCGCGTCTTTCACCGCTATGGTATCGGCTATCGCTTTGGCGGCGATGAATTTTGCTTTATCTGCAAAGGGGTGCTGGATGAAAATCTCATCACGGAAAAGCTTGGCAAGGTAGACCGTATGCTGTTGCAAAAGAGTAATCCGGAATATATGATTTTCTCAGTTGCTCACGGTTTTGCCACACACGAAGCCTTTGTTCCGGAGCTTTTCGAGGATGTTTTCCAGAAAGCCTACAACGATATGTATAAAACCAAGCGTAGATTTTATCAGACCTTCCACACCGGCGCCACGGAACGACAATCTGCTGTGGATATTTTGTTTGATTCCTACTTCCAGATCATTGCAATCAATCTGGTAAAAGATGAGTTCCGTATTATCAAGACCAATATTCCGATTTCCAAAGAGACCTGTAAGGATGATTTTCACGTAACCTCTTGGATTTCCCGCTATTTGGATTCCGGCCTCATCTTAGAATCAGATCGCGACAATTTCAAACGCTTGACCGATTTGGAGTTTATCAAATCCCATTTCTATGCCGGCAATCCTTCGCTCAGCATCCATTTCTCACGTCTGGTGAAGGGAAAGCTGACTCCGGCCACTGTGGATTTGATTCCGGCAAGGAACTTTGGACGGGATAATCCGATCGTCTATGTCTATATCAAGAATACTTAGATATTGTGATTTTGTCCGAAAAATTGCTAAAAAAGGTCAGAATTTTTGGCTTACATCGGCAAAATATTTATGATAGTATAATTTCAAGAAAAGTTCATATGGTGAAAATTGGAAACGCACACTCCTCCTGTCTGGCGGATGATAACGAACAACACATTCATTATTATCACAGCGAAACAGGAGGATTATTTTATGCCAAAAAATAAGTTTCAGGATGTTATTTTCACAATTATTATGGCAACCATAATGGTTTACGGCATGGTGGTTTACAATGTTGCATTAAACACAGGCGGTGTGACGGGAGAGACCTTTTTACTGGCGCTTCACGAACTTCCAATCATGGTTCCGATTGCCTTTATCTTAGAATTTTTCATCGTTGGAAAGCTTGCACGCTTCTTAGCCTTTCAGGTGATGAAGCCGACCGACCGTCCACAGTTTATCACTTATGCAATTTCTATTTGCATCTGCTGCATTATGTGCCCACTGATGAGTTTGGTTGCAACTATTTTGTTTAAGGATACCAAGACCTTCGGAACCTGGGTACAGACCTGGGGTATGAACTTCCCAATGGCTCTGCTTTATCAGATGTTCTATTGCGGACCTTTTGTAAGACTGATTTTCCGCACAATCTTCCGCGAGAAAAAAACAGCCGATCAATCATTACCGGCTAAAGCAGTTGCAGAAGCAGAATAACAAATGCAATTTTCCAATTAGTATTCTCTATAAATAAACCGGAAAACCGCCACTCGTAATTATGAGTGGCGGTTTTCATTTTGCTTTCTTATATACGATTTAAATAGAATTTGCGCGCCGCATTTTCGCCGGTCAAATGTATCGCATGAATCCCGGCCTTTTGCGCTCCTTCGATATCACTGAAACGACTGTCACCAATCATCACAGTCTTGTCCCGATCCATATTATATTTGTCCAAAAGGGCATCAAAAAATGCTTTATCCGGCTTCATACAGCCGTAATCACTGGAAATGAATATGTCATCCATCATCTTCTCAAGACCGAAGTTCTCAATCTCCGGAACAGTGTAAGATGCCTGCGCATTGCTTAGCAGATAAACCTTCTTTCCTGCATTTTTCAGATGACCGATAAATTCTTTTACCCCGGGATATAATTCCATTCGTTCCCTTGAGGCGGTGCGAAATGCGTAAGAAGCATTTCTTACGACTTCCTCTGATAAGTCCTGATTGCCGTATTTTTCAAACAGCTCCCGATAGACTTTCATATAATCAATCTCCGGATATTCGAACTTCTTTTCTTCCCCGGCCTTTTTTCTGTGGGCCTGTTCAATCTTTTCGAAATCCCGTCTGCATTTTCTCCATCTAGGATGCACAATGTTTTGCGTATTCAGATATTTCAACCAATGTTTCCAAGTCTCTTTTGCATGTTCATCCGTATGGATTCGAATCAAGGTTCCATACAGATCAAACACATAATTTTCATATTCCATATCTTTTCCTTTTCAAAATTATACTTTTCAAAACATACCATTCAAAACTTTTCTTCAAACGCAATCCACTTATCTAATAAAAGCAATTGCTGTTGCTCCAATCCCTCTCGCACATCTTCCCGATCCGATTGCTTTTTCATCGCATCCAGAGAGCCAAACATATCGAGATATTGGGTTGTTTTGCCACGATATTCCTTTTTCTTTTCCCCATCAGCGCAGTCTTCTACCTTTTGCTGCACTTTTTCGTGAAGTGCTTCAAGCGCTTCCATTTTTTGTCTTAATTCATCTGTCTGCATATCTTTTACGCCCAATATCCGCCTTGCTCCTGGAAGAGGAGACGCGGAACTGCAAAGTAATCAATGCCATTCTTCCAGCCTGCCTCATCAAGTTTTTGAATCGCTGTGCAATGATCCGCTTCCGGAACCACTATGATGACATAGGTCTGCTTATCCATTTCATGAATGCTTTCAAATGGCACAACCTTACAACCATATTTCTCTTTCGCAAAATCATTCTCGTGGGCTTGCATGAAGAGGTCTCCTTGCTTTGGCTGAACAATCTGCATAAAGTTATACATGCCGCCGACCGGCTCTCCATAAAATACGCGAATGGTATTTGGATTTGAAACACGTTGCATCAGCTTCTGAAGCATCTCTCCCTTGTCCGTCATTGTATGGATTCCTCGCAGCATATAGGCTTCCATCACCTCATATCCCCAAGGAGAATTCATGCGATAGCGGACATATAATTTGTCATATTCCGTCGGATTGCTGAAGTTGATATAATTCTCTCCCATATAATGATAGACCACATTGCCCAAGGTCTTGCATTCTTTACGATGATAACGTGTATATACATTCCAATGCGGCTTTAGATGAAGGATTCTCTTTCTGAAAATATAATTCAGCGCATCCTGATCCGGTAAAGAAGAGGTGGAACCGGATGCCATAAATTCTGCGGATAAATCAAACAGATTTCCTTTCGCACGAATTTGATCCAGATTCATGACTAATACTCCGGAATTGATATATTCTTTTAATTCCACAGAACCGTTCTTGATAATCTCCGGTTTCGCAAATCCTCTTTCGAATCCAAAATCATAGACGCCTGCCAAGGCATAGTCTGTCACATCCACATCCCACAACTCTTTGATATCTCTTACGAACATCAAATCCGCATCCAAATACAAAATTTTGTGAAGTTCCGGCATCAAATCCGGAATGAATAGACGGAAAATACTTCCTATGGAATATCTTGCCAAATATGGATTCATCTCTTCGATGTTTTTCTTATCCACATTCACTTTGTGAAACTGCACATAGCTGCCGCGCTCCCGGGCAACCATGCCAAGTCTTTGCTGATTTAATTGACTCACAGATTGGTCAATCAAAATATGAAAACATACTTTTGATTCCGTATGATCCAAGATGGATGCCATTACCACACCGACATAACTACTGTAAGTGCCATATTTATCATATAAGCCGAATCCCACATGAATCATGTCCGGATCATCTGCAAACATGGTTCCTTGCTGTGTCGTATCTGCAGTTGCAGAAAGATCGCTTACCACTTCCAATAATGTTTTTTTGGCAAATAACGGATCGGTATCTTCATCCAGACATACCACCTTCCCGTATCCATTTCCAATATTCATCTCGCGCAGTTTGCGAAGCATATTTCCGCTTTGCGCCAAGATACAATCTGCCTTTTGATATTTAGACAAATCGCTGTATCCACTCAAATCATGAAACAGCAACACTAGCTTTGTATCACGATAAGCACAAATCTTACTAATAAGTCGCGTTTCAAAACGCTCTCCATTCCCTGTCGGCAATTGAAGGACCACAATGTCTTGCGGTTCTAATGCCGCAATCACACCGTCTAATCTCGAAGACAGCTGTTCATCCGAATCCGTATCTACATTGTAACGGTAAAGCCCCATTTCCAAAAAACCGATTTCCTTTGCAACGGATGCAATTTTGTCCTGTTTTTTCCGAAGTCCGAAGGTCTTTTGAATACCGTAAATATTCGTTATGTGCAGTTTCATTCTATCGGTTCTCCTTTTTCTCTAACTTTGCTTACCCTCTTATTATTGTACCTTATTTGAACACAAATTCTACACATATTCTTTATGTTTCGTTTTAGGTTCTCTTGCTATAGTTAATTCATCGAAAGGAGCAACCTAATCGATACATAACATATAACTTTTTCTTTTTCATAACTCCCTATTAAAAGAACCCGGTGCTGCAACATCGGGTTCTACCTATGTTTTTTCAGACAAATATCCACATTTTATCCACTTTATCCACAATATTAAAGTTATTTTAAATTTTTTGCAAATTTTGATTCCCTATTCGTTTCTAATGTGTCCTTTTTTTACATGCTCTTTTAAAATTTCGTCTACAACCCCAAATAATTGCTCCGATCCCAATTTTGTCTTGCTCTGTCTACCATATACCTGGCTATAGGTGACATGATGTCTTTCCCAATCGCCGCCATCATTATCATCGTTTAAAAGTAGCGGTTGCAGATTATCCATTGCATGTGCAAACTTTGATTCCGGTGTTTGATAGGCCTCGAACTCATCAAACAATGCAATCAGTTCCTGCTTCTGGTCCTCCGGCAATACAGAATAAATATGCTCCTTCGCAGCATCCTCTCTTGCCTTTTGCGTCTTTAGATTTTCTTCATCATAGGCATAAGTATCTCCCGCTTCGATTTCTACGATATCATGAATCAAACACATCAGCATGACTTTCCCGATATCCACTTCTTCATTTGCGTATTCTCGCAGAAGATAAGCCATAATTGCCATATGCCATGCGTGCTCCGCATCGTTTTCTGCTCTTCCGTGTCCGGTCAAATGTGTCTGTCTGAAGATATTCTTTTCCCGATCAATCAGGACTGCAAAATCCAATTGTTTCTTCAAACGCTCTTCCAGTTGTAGTTTGTCCAGCATATTAATTCTCCTTTATATTTTTAGTCATATATAATTCCGAAACTTCGTTCATCTTCTACCTCTGGGATTTCCTTCGCTTCCACGGAATCGATGCTCACCCAGGAGCCTTGTGCAATCATTCGAAAGATTTCATTCATCTGTTCCTCGGTTCCTTGTATTTCCATTGATACGGATCCGTCCGGATTATTGCGCACCCAGCCGGTGGCACAAACCGCATTTGCTGCATGCACCGCGCGATAGCGGAAACCTACGCCTTGCACAAACCCATTGATTTTAAAGTTTTTTCTCATAAACTATCCTTTCATCTCAGTCGGACTTGAACAATCGATTCTATATTTTTTCGAAAGTTTATAAACTCTTTAGAATCATGTCATATCATTGTCACAAATTCATTGTAAGATAGAAAACATCAAAAGGAGCTGCAGAGTTGTAGACGCGGGGGTTTATGGTTCAAACAGTTCCGCCTAAAAATTCCCAATTATTTGATTGGTTTTCATATACTTTTTCATAACTCCTCAAAAGAAGTCGGTGTCTATCCACCGACTTCTTTTATTGTCTTATTATATCAGACACTATGCGTTTTCACAAAAAAATATGGTATAATGTCTGCAAAGGAGGGTTACATATGAGTGCACTGAGCAATGGGGAAATTCTTGCAACTACCGTGGAGCTTATCAATCAGCGTGCCACACTTTGTGCAAATGAAGAAATAGAGCATTTTCTCGCCGACCATGAGAACGCTTTGATTGACGGTGAAATCAGGGGAATTGTCAATCAAAGAGCCACTTCGGAATTAATGCTTCACATGAGTCATTTTGTTCCGGGAGAAGATATTGCAGATCGAGAGGATCTCACAGCTCGTTTTGAAAAATGGTTTGCCGAAAATGAAGCAACCAGACTTCATCAGATGTGCAACAGTTGTATCGGGGATGAGCTAAAGAAACACGAGATTGTCGGCGATGATCATCTTACCTTCACGGAGAAATTCCAAAAACTGGTAAAAGATCGAAGCAAGTCCGGCAGCGCAGTGAATCTTATGAAAAATCTATCAGAATAGAAAATAGAAAGAGGACTAATCACAAATGAACACACTTCGAAAATCCGTAGCATCAGGTATCCTGATTTCCCTGGGAGCATACGGAATTCTCGTAATCGAGAACCACTACATTTCTGCGCTTTTATTTACGCTTGGTCTGCTGACCATATGCAAGTTGAAGCTCAATCTTTTCACCGGAAAATGCGGTTTTGTATTTGAGGATCATGCATGGAAAGATTTGGGAATCACCTTGGTAGGCAATTTGATTGCCGGCTATTTGCTGGGTCTGGCCTACAGTTTTGTTTCCGCAGATTTGGTTGAAATCGCTTCTGCGCGTGTTTCAACCTGGAATTTGGATGTATCCTTTTTAGTCCGCTCTATGCTATGCGGCGTTTTGATGTATGTTGCGGTAAAGCTCTACAGGGAGGGCACCATTCTTGGAATTATCATCGGCATTCCGATGTTTATCCTTTGCGGATTCCAGCACTGCATCGCAAACGTGGTTTACATGGGCGTGGCAAGAACCTTCCACCCGGCGCTTCTTATCAGCATCCTGGGCAATATGGCAGGTTCCTTACTTATTTGGTTCTTTACCAAAGACATTCCATCACGGAACAATGAATAATCATAAAAACCTCGGTATTTCCGAGGTTTTTATTCTACTGTTTCTCAAAATGCTGATAGTCCTTACTGTTTTCCCAGTTGCCGCCCCAGGTGAATCCATGTTCTGTGAATAAGCGGTATGCCAAATCATCCTCATCGATTTTATAATCAAATTCTTTTGTTCGATCCGCATAGCGACTGCCCATCTTTGGCGAACAGATTTCAGTTCCATCCTCTAATGTGTAAATGTATGGATTGTAGAGCGGATTGATATCCACTGCCATTCCCAGGCTATGAATGGATAATACGTCTGTGTTTTCCACTTTTCTGTAATTAAATGCCGAAGTATTGTTTGCACTCATCGATAATTCATCATTTGCCTGATAATCATCCACTAAAACCATCAGTTCAATCGGATAGGATTGTCGATACAACTCGCGAAAGATTTCCAACACATCCACTGCAATCTTTTCGTTGACAATCATCTCTCCGATATGCGTTTTGCCATCAATATCCATATAGAGCATGCGCAGATATCTCAAATCCGCCAGAGATACATCATTGTTTTCGATATAGGATTTTCCGTTGATGCGCTCGCTCACTTCTTCGTTTATCATCTCGCTGTAAAACAGTCTGTCGATATCTCCCTCCGAGAAGTTTGTCACATCGATTTCCGTAGACGCACTCAGTCCTTGATAATTCATAATTTCCTCCGCAATCTGACTTTCCGTATCAATCACCGTTTTCCCGCAACCGGTTCCGGCTGCTAAAACGCATACCGTCAATAATACTGCGATTCTGCAAGTCTTACGTTTTTTCTTTGATAAATGTTTCTGGTTCTTCATATTAACTATTATAGTCCTTTCAACCGCATTTTTAATGATACTATTTTCCTATTTCTTCTTGAACCCATTCCATTATAGATGCTATAATTTTCATATCTATAAGGAGAAGGCTTATGCATTTACAGTATAATATTTATTTTGAGGTATCCGCCGCAATTTTTACTACATTTTTGGCGATTTACCTCCGTTTACATTATAATATGCGATTGGATCGAAACCGGTTCTTTCTGCAGCTCATTGTGATGGTTGTCCTTTGTGAAATCTTCGATATTGCAACAGCCATTACCATCAGCTATGCGTCTATGATTCCGAATTGGTTTAATCTTGTGCTCAACACTCTGTACTTTGTACTCAATGGAGTTCTGTGCTTTGGTTTTCTATGCTATTCGCTGCTAACGGAGAAAGAGCCTTCCAGACCTAAACGTCCGGGGGTTTTCGAAATTACTCTGTTGTGCATTTATTTGGTTTTACTTGCTGTAAATTTCATTGCAAATTACTGCGGTCCTCAATTGAACAACTTGATTATCTTCCGATTTGATTCGAATAATCATTATGTTCACGGCCCGATTTATCCGGTTGTATTCATCATCCCGTACTTACTGCTTTTGATTGCCACCGTTAATCTATTCAAAGTGGCTCTTAAGCTCGGTCTCAAGCAGACTTTATCCATGGTGCTCTATACGATTTGTTGCTTCTCGGGCATGCTGCTTCAGTTGATTTTCTTTCCGCATGTGTTACTCAATCTCTTTTCACTATCTGTTGTAGTTGTTATCCTGATGTTTTATCTGGTCACACCTGAGAATGAGGCATTGACCGAGACAATGCGCGAATTGAAAATTGCAAAGGAAGAAGCCCTTTCCGCAAGTGATTTAAAAAGCCGTTTCCTGACCAATATGTCCCTTGAGATTCGCACCCCGATTAATGCAATTTTGGGCATGAATGAAATAATTGCGCGGGAATCCGATCAGAAAGAAATTCGTCAATATTGCAAAAATATTTCTAAGGCCGGTGCCTCTTTGATGGCGTTGGTCAATGATATTATGGATATTGCAAAGATTGAATCCGGCAAAATGGAAGTCAATAAGACTCCCTATTCTCTCAAAAAACTGCTGATGGATTGCATCTATTTGACCGAGATCCGCGCCAATGCAAAGGATTTGGATTTACATTTGGAGATTCGCGAGGATACGCCTGATTATCTGATTGGAGATAGTACAAAGATTAAGACCTGCTTGATGCATTTGCTTACAAATGCAGTTAAATATACGACTGAAGGTTCTGTTACCTTACATGTGGATTGGTCTTATGAACCGGATCAGCGCATCGTCTTATTGCTTACTGTCAAAGATACCGGTATCGGCATCCGAAACGAAGATATGGACAAGCTGTTTGATTCGTTCACGCATATCGAGCAAGAAGACGGTCTGCCGAAGGAAGGAAATGGTTTAGGCTTATCGCTTACCCGTATGATGTTGGAATTGATGGATGGAACCATTGATGTCTTCAGCATCTACGGCAAAGGTTCCACTTTTGCGATTCGAATTCCGCAAAGTGTCCATCCGGATCATAATGAACGGATTGGGGATTTAAAGGCGGCGCTTGCGAAAGAGTTAAAGACACCGGTTCTTGAGCATCTTGTAGCTCCATCCCTCCGCATTCTTGCTGTGGATGATGTTAAGATTAATCTGGTTGTGTTGGAAGGATTATTAAAGCCTACTCAGGTACAGTTGGATTTAGCGCAGAGCGGAGAGGCCTGCGTCGAAATGGCATATAAGAATCATTATGATTTGATTTTTATCGATTATATTATGCCGATTATGGATGGACAGGCAGTTCTGAATGAGATTCGAAAGGGAGATTGCATCAATCATGATACGCCAGCGGTGGTACTTACCGCAAATACGGCTGACAATGCCAGGGAAATATATTTAAAAATGGGGTTTGCGGATTATATTTCAAAGCCGGTTTCAAGCGAAGCCATCGAAAACTCCATCCGACGCACACTGGGACTATAATGCAAAAATTGCCCCAGCAAGTGTTTCGCTTCTATCACGAATTTTTCGCCCAGGTACGAGGGCGCTATTTCTTCCCCTCCCAGATGGCATATCACCCGTGCTCAGCTCCATGGCCGAAAAGTCAGCAGGGCTAGATTTCTCCGCCTTAGTATTTCAAGGGTCTATAGGGCAGGTCGCCCCGAATCGCCATCCATGGCTGATGCGGGGCTAAAACGGAATCCATTCCGTTTTACCTGCCAAAGCTTTTCGGCGGAGAAAAAGACCTGCTAAGAC